>NZ_JBIRYZ010000004.1:1261-455495 GCF_044390325.1 Streptomyces sp. NPDC018964 | reverse complement strand
CCCGGGGGGGGGGGGGGGGGGGGGGGGGGGGGGGCGGGGGGGGCGGGGGGGGGGGGCGGCGGGGGGGGGGGGGGGGCCCCCCCCCCCCCCCGGCCGGCGGCCCTGGACCCCTGCCCGGCACACGAACGCCACGGGGTACGCGCCCCCGGGACACGCGGTGCCCGGCGGGACGGCCTGGTGAACTCCGCCCCGGCCGTCACCACCGGTGCACCGGGCGACGGCTCGTACCTGCGGGGCACGGCGGCGAGGAGCGCGTACCCGCGAACACGGCGGCCCCAGGCCCGCACCTGCGAACACGGTGGCCATAGGCCCGCACTTGCGAACGCGGTGGTCACGGCCCGCGCTTGCGAACGTGGTGGTCACGGGCGCAGCCGCGGACACGGCGGCCGCAGGCCCTCACCTGCGAACACGGTGGTCGCGGGCCCCCACCCGCGGACACAGCGGTGACGGGCTCGTACCCGCGGACACGGCGGCCACGAGGCCCGCGCTTGCGAACGTGGTGGTCACGGGTGCAGCCGCGGACACGGCGGCCGCAGGCCCTCACCTGCGAACACGGTGGTCGCGGGTCCGTAGCCGCGGACACGGTGGCGGTGTGTGGGCGGCCGCAAGGGGGACAAGGCGTGCCGCTGTTCGAGTGGTTCGCGTGGTCCGCCGCGCACGGTGCGTTGCACGGCGGGGTCCCAGTGCGTGGAATGCGTCACCGACGCTCCTCCATGTCGAGCGTCCACAGCACACCTGGAGGATTCATGCCCTCTGCCACCGTCCGCAGCGCCCTGACCGTCGGCGCTCTGGCCGCAGCCCTCTCCTTCTCGTTCACCTCGCAGGCTGCCGCAGACGTCGGGGACGAAGAGATCGTGCGGTTGCAGCTCGTCGGGGTCGTCGAGACCGACACGAGCCCCAAGACCCTCAAGGCGGGCGACACCTGGACCACGTACATGCACTTGTACTCGCCCACCGAGAAGAAGCACGTCGGCGACGCCGGATCCCGGTGTACCGCCGTCGAAGTCGGCAAGAAGGTCACCGCCCAGTGCACGCGGGTGCTGCGTATGCATGACGGGGAGATCACCCTCCACGACATGATCAGCCGCAAGGGCGACCAGCGGGTCACCAGCAAGACCGCCATCGCGGGTGGCACCGGCGTCTACAACGACGCTGAGGGCGAGGGCTACATCACCCTCGACGGCAACCGCGTCCACTTCGACCTTTCCGTCGATGACTGACCCCGCCCGGACTGGAGGTTCCGTGATCACATCGGCTGTCCGCGGGGTTGCCGTCACCACCCTCGCCGCCACACTCGCCCTCTTCCCGACACTGGCGCACGCCGCCGAGGAGAAGGACGAGATCGACACCGAGAGGGTCGAGCTCCTCGGCATCAGCCGGCTCGACACCTGGCCGGCCCAGGGCGTCTCGACCGGCGACGCCTGGACGAACCACCTGGATCTGTACGCCAAGGAAACCGCCGCGTCCGACGGGAAGGACGCGGGGAAGAAGAAGCTCCGGCACGTCGGCGACGGCCAGTCGGAGTGCGTGGCGGTCAAGGTCCAGGGCGACGAGGTGACCGCGCAGTGCACCCGTGTGCTGCGCATGGCGAACGGCACCCTGACGCTCAGCGACATGATCAGGTACAGCCCGCCGGAGCAGGTGACGTCCAAGACCGCCATCACCGGCGGAACCGGACACTACCGCTCCGCCTACGGCGACGGTTACATCACCATCGTGGGCCGTCACATCCACCTGGTGCTCAACGTCGACGAGTGACGTGGTGAAGCCATGACCGACCGGTGCGGGAGACGCGGTACGCGCTTCCCGCACCGGTTTCGTCTCCGCAGGCGTCATTCCTGTATGCCGGAGGTCTTCTCGATGAGGCGGGTGAAGACGATGAGCGCCCCCAGCGCGGGGAGCAGTCCGGCCAGCGTCCACAGGACGCAGAAGCCCGCCGCCGCACCGGCCGTCATGCGCAGGGCCGGCGGGGCCTCCTCGGACACGCCGGCCACCACCATCAGGAAGAGGATGGACAGGACGCCCATCGCGATGATGGTGAAGAACGGCCACAGATAGTGCACGACGGGCAGCAGACCCGCTTTCCTCGCCTTCCTCAGGAACGAGTTGTCGCAGGCGCGTGTGATCATCGCGAGGATGGCGAACACGGCCCCGATGATGACACCCACCATGGAGACGGCGACACCCGTCACCTCGTCCAGCGGCAGGTCGTCGTCGTGGCCGAGCCAGGCCCCGCCGACCCCGCCGAACGTCGCGGCCAACGGTTCGCCCCACCACCAGCTCCGCAGGCTCACGTGCACGAGCCTCACGAACTCCTTGAAGTACTTGTCCCCCGTGGTGCGCCCGCGGGGTTCCTCCGCGTACGGGTCAGAACCTGAGGCCATCACCACCGTCCATGCGCCTTTCCGCCTCTGCCTTCGCCCCGTAGGCGCCCATGTTCCGTATCGCGTCGTACAGCGACGCGCGGTAGCGGTCCAGGGGGTTCACCCGGGGCTCCGTCTCCCGTATTCGGGCATCACGGACGAGACGGGTACGGATGTTCTGCTGCTGAAGCATGCGCACCACGATAGGGCGGTTCGGTTGAGCGGGCCCGTCGCGGTGACATTCGGGTGAACGTCGGGTGAATCATCGGACCCGCTTCAACTGTTGCGTCTTCTACTGTTCCTGCTCGTTCTCCGGGTCGTCCGGGTCGCCCGGAAGTTCGAGCGTCGGCGTCTCGACGGGCGTCTCGGCGGGCGGCTCCGACGTCGGCGTCTCGGCGGGCGGCTCCGACGTCGGCGTCTGGGACGGGGTCTCGGAGGGCTCCTCCTCGGTGGCCGACTCCTCGGTCGTCGGCTCCTCGCTCGGCGTCCGGGACGGCGACTGCGAGACCGACGGCGAGTCGCTCGGCTTCACCGCGGCGCCCTGCTTGGTGTCCAGGTCGAACTCGGTGACCTCGTCCATGACACCGAAGGTGTACGCGGCCCAGATCTCCGCCGGGGGGCCACCGCCGTTGACGCGGTAGTCGACGCCGGCCGCCCGGTACATCGGAACCTGGGCGAACGTCTTCGAGTCCTCGCCGAACAGACCGACCGAGGTGACCAGTTCGGGGGTGAACCCGGTGAACCAGGCCGACTTGTTGTTGTCGGACGTACCGGTCTTGCCGGCGACCTGCTGGCCGCCGCGCAGCGGGTTGTCCCGCACGGACTTCTGGGCCGTACCGTCGTCGACCACGCCGGTGAGCACGGAGGTCACCGTGTCGGCGGCCTCGCGGCTGATGACCCGCTCACCGATCGGGTCGGGGAACTCGACCGCGCGGTCCTTGTGCTCGACCGACTTCACGATCGCCGGGGTGACCTTCTTGCCGTGGTTGTCGAGGGTGGCGTAGACGCCGGCCATCTCCAGCGGGCTCGCGCCCATACTGCCCAGGGTCTGCGCGGGCACGGCCTCCATGCCCTCGGTCTCCATGCCGAGTTCGCCCGCGGTCTCCACCACCTCGGTCATGCCGACGTCGATGCCCATCTGCGCGAAGACCGAGTTGACGGACTTGTTCATCGCCTCCTGGACGGTGATGTCGCCGTAGTTCTGGTCGTCCTCGTTGGGCGGCGCGAAGCCGACCTTCTTGCCGCCGTCCATCACGGGGCGCTCGCTCGTGCCGTCGTACAGCGTGTTCGCCGTGATCGGCACGCCGTCCTGCGTCTCGGAGTCCTGGTCCACGGCCGCGGCGAGGATCACCGGCTTGAAGGTCGAGGCGGCCTGGTAGTCGTCACGGGTGGCGTTGTTCCGGTAGTGCTTCACGTAGTCCACGCCGCCGTACATCGCCACGACCGCGCCCGTCTTCGGGTCGACGGACACGGCACCGGCCTGGACGTCGGCGTCGACCTCGCGCTTGTCGGGGTCGAGCCTGCTGGTGAGCTTGTCCTTGACCGCCTTCTCCAGCGCCTTCTGCTTCTTCTTGTCGATGTTGAGCGTGATGGTGTAGCCGCCGAGGTCCAGCATGGCGTCGGCCTGCTTCATGTCCTCGGCGGTGCCCTGGGCGACGAGCTGTTGCTTGATCGCGGTGTTGGCCGCCTCCACCAGGTACCCGGCCTGGCCCTCCATGCCGGGGGCGGCCTTGGGCTCCTCGGGGACGGGGAACTCCATGCCCCGGCGGTCGGCCCGGTCCAGCCACTTCTGCTCGACCATGTTGTCCAGGACGTAGTTCCAGCGCTCCTGGACGAGCCTCCTGCCGGTGTCGCTGGCGATCGCCCAGTCGTACTGGTTCGGCGCCTGGAGCAGCGCGGCGAGGTACGCGCCCTGCTCGACGGTGAGGTCCTCGGCGTCGACGCGGTAGTAGGCCTGCGCTGCGGCCTGGATCCCGTAGGCGCCGCGGCCGTAGTAGCTGGTGTTGATGTAGCCGGCGAGGATGTAGTCCTTGGACTTCTCCCGGTCCAGCTTCAGGGAGATGACCAGTTCCTTCAGCTTGCGGCTGACGGTCTGTTCCTGGGTCAGGTAGTAGTTCTTGACGTACTGCTGGGTGATCGTGGAACCGCCCTGCGCGCCCTTGCCGGAGAGCGTGTTGAGCACGCCGCGCGCGGTGCCCCTGAGGTCGACGCCGGAGTCCTTGTAGAACGACTTGTTCTCGGCGGCGACGAAGGTGCGCTGGACGTCCTTGGGCACCTTGGCGAGGTCGACGATCTCGCGGTTGTAGCCCTTGCGGGCCATGATCGAGCCGTCGCTGTACTTGTAGACATTGCCCTGCAGTTCGGCGTCGGCGTTCCCCTCGGGGATGTCGATCACCATGTACAGCACGATGAAGGCGCCCATGCCGAGCAGGCAGAGGCCGAAGAACGTGCCGAGGATCTTCTTCCAGGTGAAGAGGCGGCGTATGCCGCCGCGGCCGGCCGCGCCCGACGAACGGCGGCCCTTGGGTGCCGCACGGCGCCCACCGCGCTGTCGTGCGCGTCTTTCTTCCGCTCGTCCCATGCGTCCGTTCCGCTCCGCTTCGTTCGTGTGTGCTCTTCAGCCACACCAGTTCGCCGCTCAGGTCAGCTCAGAAAGCTAACACCGGGAGCTATGACAAAGAGCCGCCGATCCGTCCTTTACGGACGTGACAATCAGCACCCGCTCCAACGGAACCGACGTCCGAAAGGGGCGTGAGGTTGTCGGGACGGAGTAATCTGATATCACTTAGATAAGCAGGTGCTAGCCGCTCGGCGGGCACCCGGAGAAACGGGGGATCACCCATGTCCACACACGACACGCAGGTCACGGCCGACGTGCCCGAGATGCCGGCGCCACGCGTGCGGGAATTCGCGGCGCACAGCATCGGCGGCGGGCTGGCGCTGCTGCTCGGACTGGTCGGACTGGTCATCGGCGCGACGCTGATCGCCACCGCGACGGCGGTCGGCGGGGTCGGCGCCAAGGCCGTACTGATCGTCGCCGGCGTCCTGGTCGCCGTCGCCGCGTTCCTCGCCATGTGCGGGCTGAACATGGTGGCGCCGGGCGAGGCCCGGGTGGTGCAGCTCTTCGGCCGCTACCGGGGCACGATCCGGCAGGACGGGCTGCGCTGGGTGAACCCCCTCACCTCCCGCAGGAAGATATCGACGCGGGTGCGCAACCACGAGACCGCCGTCCTGAAGGTGAACGACGCCTACGGCAACCCGATCGAGCTGGCCGCGGTCGTGGTGTGGCGGGTGGAGGACACCGCCCAGGCCACCTTCGAGGTCGACGACTACATCGAGTTCGTCTCCACCCAGACCGAGGCGGCCGTGCGGCACATCGCCATCGAGTACCCCTACGACGCCCACGACGAGGACGGCCTCTCGCTGCGCGGCAACGCCGAGGAGATCACCGAGAAGCTCGCCGTCGAGCTGCACGCGCGCGTGGAGGCGGCCGGTGTGCAGATCATCGAGTCCCGGTTCACGCACCTCGCGTACGCTCCCGAGATCGCCTCGGCGATGCTCCAGCGGCAGCAGGCCGGCGCGGTCGTGGCGGCGCGGCAGCAGATCGTGGAGGGCGCCGTGGGCATGGTCGAGTCGGCCCTGGCCCGGATCCAGGAGCAGGACATCGTGGAGCTGGACCCCGAACGGAAGGCGGCGATGGTGTCCAACCTGATGGTGGTGCTGTGCGGTGACCGCTCCGCGCAGCCGGTTCTCAACACCGGGACGCTCTACCAGTGACGACTCCGTCCGGGGGTTCGGCCCCCCAGGGCCGGCCGCAGCGCAAGCAGGTACTGCTGCGGCTGGACCCGTCGGTGTACGAGGCGCTGGCGCGCTGGGCCAACGACGAGCTGCGCTCCGCCAACGCGCAGATCGAGTTCCTGCTGCGGCGGGCGCTGGCGGAGGCGGGGAGGCTGCCCGGTGACACCGGGCCCCTCCCCCGCCGCGGGCGACCGCCCGGGGGCTCCGCCTCCGGACCCCCGCCGGCCTGAGGGGCCCCACCCTCGAGCACCGCACGAGCCGACCCGCACACGCCCACCCCATCGACACCCGTGCACAGCCCGTCCCGCTCCGTCGGCGCCCGCACATGGCCCGTCCCACATCACCGGCGCCCGCGCACAACCCGCCCTGCCCCGTCGACGCCCGCGCGCAGTCCGTCCTGCCCCGTAGCGGAACCGTGACAATCGGCCCCCACCTGGCCCCCACCTGCGCCTCCGTACACCCCGGCGTGACCTGCACACTCCGTGTATACACACCGCGTATACACCGTGTGTACAGTGCTCCGCATGTCCATCGGTCACACCCTCCTGGGGCTCCTGGAGTCCGGTCCGCGTCACGGTTACGACCTGAAGCGGGCCTTCGACGAGAAGTTCGGTCACGACCGGCCGTTGCACTACGGCCAGGTCTACTCGACGATGTCCCGCCTGCTGAAGAACGGGCTCGTCGAAGTCGACGGCATCGAGGCCGGCGGCGGCCCCGAGCGGAAGCGGTACGCGATCACCGAAGCCGGCGTCACCGACGTCGAGCGCTGGCTCGCCACGCCGGAGAAGCCGGAGCCGTACCTCCAGTCGACGCTCTACACCAAGGTCGTCCTCGCCCTGCTCACCAGCCGGGACGCCGCCGACATCCTCGACACGCAGCGCTCGGAGCACCTGCGCGGCATGCGGATCCTCACCGACCGCAAGCGCAACGGCGACCTCGCCGACCAGCTCATCTGCGACCACGCCCTCTTCCACCTCGAGGCCGACCTGCGCTGGCTGGAGCTGACCGCGGCGCGTCTCGACAAGCTCCGTGCGGCGGTGACCCGATGACCACGGCCCCTCCCCCCGGTTCCCTGCTCACCGCGCAGGACCTGCGCAAGGCCTACGGCCCCACCACCGCGCTCGACGGCGCCGCCTTCTCCATCCACCCCGGCGAGGTCGTCGCCGTGATGGGACCCTCCGGGTCGGGCAAGTCCACGCTGCTGCACTGCCTCGCCGGGATCGTCACCCCCGACTCCGGGTCGATCACGTACAACGGGCGTGAGCTGACCGCCATGAGCGACACCGAGCGCAGCGCGCTCAGGCGCTCGGAGTTCGGCTTCGTCTTCCAGTTCGGGCAGCTCGTGCCGGAGCTCACCTGTGTGGAGAACGTCGCCCTGCCGCTGCGGCTGAACGGCACGTCCCGCAAGGAGGCCGAGCGGGCCGCGCTGACCTGGATGGAGCGCCTGGAGGTCGACGACGTCCGCAAGAAGCGCCCCGGCGAGGTCTCCGGCGGTCAGGGCCAGCGGGTCGCCGTGGCCCGGTCGCTGGTCACCGGCCCGCGGGTGCTGTTCGCCGACGAGCCGACCGGCGCGCTGGACTCCCTCAACGGCGAGCGGGTGATGGAGCTGCTCACCGACGCCGCCCGGTCCACCAACGCCGCCGTCGTCCTCGTCACGCACGAGGTGCGGGTGGCCGCGTACTCCGACCGCGAGGTCGTCGTGCGCGACGGGAAGTCCCGGGACATGGAGCGCGTCGTATGAGTGCTGGTCAGTGGGCGCGGGACCTCGGCATGGGGCTGCGGTTCGCCTTCGCCGGCGGGCGCGAGGGGTGGATCAGGGCGCTGCTCACCGCCGTCGGCGTCGGGCTGGGGGTGGCGCTGCTGCTGCTCACCACCGCCCTGCCCGGCGCGCTGGCGGAGCGGGACCGGCGGGAGGAGGCGCGGCTCAACTACACCTACGGCGAGAAGATCGAGCGCGCCGACGACACCCTGATGACCGCGGACAACGACACCGAGTTCGACGGCCGGGACATCCGCGGCCGGCTGCTGGAACCGGAGGGCGACAAGGCCCCGCTGCCGCCGGGACTGCGGGAGTTCCCGGCGCCGGGCGACATGGTGGTCTCCCCCGCGCTGAAGGAGTTCCTCGCCTCCGACGACGGCGCACTGCTGCGGGAGCGGCTGCCGTACGACATCGTGGGGACCATCGGCGAGCAGGGGCTGATCGGCGCGCAGGAACTCGCCTACTACGCGGGCGCCGAGGGCCTCGCGGAGCGGCCCAGCGACGGGCTGGTGGGCCGTATCGACTCCTTCGGGAGCCCCGACCCGGTGGAGGAGGAGGCGGACCCGGTCCTCGTACTGCTGGTCCTGGTCGTCTTCGTGGTGCTGCTGATGCCGGTCGCCGTGTTCATCGCCGCGGCCGTGCGGTTCGGCGGCGAGCGGCGCGACCGCAGGCTGGCCGCGCTGCGGCTGGTCGGCTCCGACGGCGGCATGACCCGGCGGATCGCCGCGGGCGAGGCGCTCGGCGGGGCGCTGCTCGGGCTGGTGTTCGGCACCGGGTTCTTCCTGGCGGGACGTGAGTTCGCGGCGTCCGTCGAGGTGTTCCGCATCAGTGTCTTCCCGAGCTATCTGAACCCCTCGCCGCTGCTGGCGCTGCTGGTCGCGGTGGCGGTCCCGGGGGCCGCCGTGCTGGTGACGCTGCTGGCGCTGCGCGGGGTGGTCATCGAGCCGCTGGGCGTGGTGCGCACGGCGCGGCCCGCCCGCCGCCGGCTGTGGTGGCGGCTGCTGCTGCCGCTGGCCGGGACCGGCATGCTGTTCCCCATGATCGGCCAGGGCCGGGAGAACGGGAACTTCAACCAGTACCTGGTCACCGGCGGTGTCATCTGTCTGCTCGTCGGCGTCACCGCGCTGCTGCCGTGGATCGTGGAGACGGTCGTCGCCCGGCTCGGCCCGGGCAGCGTCTCCTGGCAGCTCGCGGTGCGCCGCCTGCAGCTGAGCAGCGGCGCGGCGGCCCGCATGGTCAACGGCATCGCGGTCGCGGTGGCCGGCGCGATCGCGCTGCAGATGCTGTTCGCCGGGGTGGAGGGCGACTACACCGAGGAGACCGGCTACGACACGTCACTGGCGCAGATGCAGGTACGGGTGCCGGAGGGCACCGAACTCGCCGCCGCCACCACGAAACTCGAGGAGACCGAGGGCGTCCGCAAGGTCTACCCGCTGTCCGAGGGGTACTTCGCCGACCGGCCCTGGGACAAGGATCCGCAGCGCACCGCCCAGCTGACCATCGGTGACTGCGCGACCCTGCGCGAGGTGGCGAAGCTGCCCTCGTGCGCGGACGGCGACGTGTTCACGCTCCGGGGCGGCGAGTACGACACCGACACCCCGTCGCTGAGCAGGCCGGGCCAGAAGCTGTACCTGGAGAAGTACGTCGGCGACGGCAACGGGAAGAGCGTCGCCTGGACCCTCCCCGAGGGGCTGAAGCAGGCCGACTCCATCGAGGACCCGACCGGGAACAGGCGCGGCGGCTTCCTCCTGACCCCGGCGGCGGTGCCCGCGGACATCGCGGAGGCGGTCACCGGCGAGCTGTACCTGTCGGTCGACGACTCGGTGCCGTACGCCCGCGAGCACATACGCAACGCGGCGGCCGCGATCGACCCGCTGTCCCATCCGTCGACGTGGAACTCCGTCGAGTATTCCGAACGCTACGAGTCCATCCGTACGGGCCTGTTCGTCGGCGCCGCCGCCGTGCTGGCGCTGATCGGGGCGAGCCTGCTGGTCTCCCAGCTGGAGCAGTTGCGGGAACGCCGCAAGCTGCTGTCGGCCCTGGTCGCCTTCGGCACCCGGCGCCGCACGCTGAGCCTGTCGGTGCTGTGGCAGACGGCGGTCCCGATCGGCCTGGGGCTGCTGCTGGCCTCGGTGGTGGGCATCGCCCTGGGCGCGGTGCTGCTGAAGATGACCGCGACACCGGTCGGCGTGGACTGGCCGAGCGTGCTGCGGATGACCGGCATGGGCGCGGGCGTGGTCCTCGTGGTGACGCTGCTGAGCCTGCCCCCGCTGCTGCGCATGATGCGCCCGGACGGCCTGCGCACGGAGTGAACCGTACGGGCCGCGGGGGCCGTACAGGGGGTGGGGCCGTGCGGATGGTGGGGCGCTCAGCTCCCCACCATCCGTACCGGAAGGTCCCGCATCGCCGCCCGCAGGGCCGCCGCCAGTTCCCTGTGCTCCGCCGCCCTCGCCGTGCCCGTGCGCATGGCGAGGGCGATGCGGCGGGAGGGGGCCGGGTCGGCGAAGCAGGCGGTGAGCAGCCGGTTGGAGCGGGCGGTCTCGACCTGGACGGCGGTGCGCGGCAGCAGGGTCACCCCGAGGCCGCCCGCGACCAGTTGGACGAGCGTGGCCAGTCCGGCCGCCGTCGTCGTGGCCGGGACGTCGGCCCGTCCGGCCTCCCGGCAGATGTCCAGGGCCTGATCGCGCAGGCAGTGGCCCTCGTCGAGCAGCAGCAGGTTCAGCTCGCGCAGCACCGCGCGGGGGATGCCCTCCCGGCCGCCGAGCCGGTGGCCGAGCGGGGTGACCAGGACGAAGTCCTCGTCGAAGAGGGGGATCTCGGTCACGCCGGGCACGCCGAGGGGCACGGCGAGCAGCAGCAGGTCGAGCCGGCCGGCGGCCAGTCCGTCCAGCAGGCTCGCGGTCTGCTCCTCGTGCACCTGGAGGTCGAGAAGCGGATAGCGGCCGCGGACCAGTCGCAGGACCGTCGGCAGCAGGTAGGGCGCGACGGTCGGGATCACCCCGAGCCGCAGCACCCCGGTGAACGGCGCCCGCAGCGCGTCCGCCTCCTCCAGCAGCGCGTCGACCTCGCCGAGTACGGCCTTGGCGCGGGCGGCGAGCCGCTCACCGGCCGGTGAGAGCAGCACCTTGCGCGTCGTACGCTCCACGAGGGTGACGCCGAGCGTCTCCTCCAGCGTCGACACGGCACCCGACAGCGCCGGCTGGCTCATCCCGATCGCCGAGGCGGCGTCCCGGAAGTGCAGGTGCTCGGCCACCGCGGCGAACGCGCGGAGCTGAGCGAAGCTGGGCTGCCTGCGCCTCTTGCCCACGGTCACTGATAGCTACCTCCGATCAACACGACCGAGTGTAGCTATTTCACTAATCAATGCGCGATGTGCCAACATCAACAAGGACCAACTCATGGGAAATGCTCGCAATCCGGGCATTTCCTTGCTGTAAGGAGAGCCTGTGCTCACTGTCGGTGACAAGTTCCCCGAGTTCGAACTGACCGCCTGCGTCTCGCTGGAGAAGGGCAAGGAGTTCGAGACGATCACCCACAAGACCTACGAGGGCAAGTGGAAGATCGTGTTCGCGTGGCCCAAGGACTTCACCTTCGTGTGCCCGACCGAGATCGCCGCCTTCGGCAAGCTGAACGACGAGTTCGCCGACCGTGACGCCCAGGTCCTCGGCTTCTCCGGCGACTCGGAGTTCGTCCACCACGCCTGGCGCAAGGACCACGACGACCTGCGCGACCTGCCGTTCCCGATGATGGCGGACTCCAAGCACGAGCTGATGCGCGACCTCGGCATCGAGGGCGAGGACGGCTTCGCCAAGCGTGCCGTGTTCATCGTGGACCAGAACAACGAGATCCAGTTCTCCATGGTGACCGCCGGCTCCGTCGGCCGTAACCCCAAGGAGGTCCTGCGGGTCCTGGACGCCCTGCAGACCGACGAGCTCTGCCCGTGCAACTGGAGCAAGGGCGACGAGACCCTGGACCCGGTCGCGCTGCTGGCCGGGGAGTGACCTGACATGTCGCTCGACTCCCTGAAGTCCCGCATACCGGACTACGCCAAGGACCTGAAGCTCAACCTGGGCTCGGTCATCGGCAACTCGGACCTGCCGGCCCAGCAGCTGTGGGGCACGGTGCTGTCGACGGCGATCGCCTCGCGCTCGGCCATCGTGCTGCGCGAGCTGGAGCCGGAGGCGAAGGCGAACCTGTCGCCGGAGGCGTACACGGCCGCGAAGGCCGCCGCCGCGGTGATGGCGATGAACAACGTCTTCTACCGCACCCGTCACCTGCTGTCGGACCACGAGTACGGCAACCTGCGCGCCGGGCTGCGGATGAACGTCATCGGCAACCCGGGCGTCGACAAGGTCGACTTCGAGTTCTGGTCCTTCGCGGTCTCCGCGATCAACGGCTGCGGCATGTGCCTCGACTCCCACGAGCAGGTGCTGCGCAAGGCCGGCGTGGAGCGTGAGGTCATCCAGGAGGCCTTCAAGATCGCCGCGGTGGTCCAGGCGGTCGCCGCCACGCTGGACGCGGAGGCGGCCCTGGCGGAGTGACTCCGCACGCCGTCCCACGTGTCGGGCCCGTCCACCATGACCGGTGAACGGGCCCGACCCGTACACCCCGCATACCCGGTGACCGAGCCCACCCATACACCCCACGCACCCGGCTCCGCACACTCGGTGCCCCGCTCTCCGCGTCCCGCGTGCCCCGCGCCCGCCGCGGGCAGTCGTGCCGCAGGGCGGCACGACTGCCCGCAGCTATGCGGACTGCTCGGCACGGATGCCCGCAGCGGCGGCACGACTGCCCGCAGCTACGGCGGCTGCCCGCGCCTACTCCTCGTCGGTGTCCCCCGGCCGCTTCTCCGTGTCCGGTGTCGGAGGCCGGGCCTCCGACACCGCCGGCGGTGGGGCGTCCGGTTCGGACATCGCCGTGGCACCGCGCGGCCGGGGGGCCTGGACCTCGGCCTTCTCGTGGGAGTACGCGCGCAGATAGCCGACGACGGTGTTGGTGACCGCGACCAGCGGCACGGCCACCACCGCTCCGCCGATGCCGGCCACCATGCCGCCCGAGGCGACCGCCAGCACCACCGCGAGCGGATGGACCCGGACCGCGCGGCCCAGGATGAACGGCTGGAGGATGTGCCCCTCGATCTGCTGTACCGCCAGCACCACCACCAGCGTCATGACACCCGTGAACACCCCCTGGGTGACGAGCGCGACGACCACCGCGAGCGCCCCCGACACCACCGCACCCACCAGCGGGATGAACGAGAACAGGAAGATGAACACGGCGAGCGGCACCGCCATCGGCACGTCGAGGAAGTAGATGCCGAGGCCGATGAAGATCGCGTCGATCAGAGCCACTATCACCGTGCCGCGCACGTACGCCGTCAGCGTCCGCCACGCCGCCGGACCCGCCCCGGCGACACCCGGACGGGCCGCCGCCGGAACCAGCTTCAGCGACCACTGCCAGATCCGCCTGCCGTCGTAGAGCAGGAACAGCGTCGAGAAGACCGCCAGCAGGATGCCGGTGAGCGCCTCGACCACGACGGTCACGCCCTCCAGGCCCGCCGAGGTGATCTGCTCGGTGTTGGCTCCGACCGCCTCCCGCAGGTTCTTGGCGATCTCGTTGATCTGCTTGTCGGTGACGTGGAAGGGGCTGTTGAGCAGCCAGTTGCGCAGCTCGTCGATGCCGTCCTGGATCTGGTCGGAGAGGTGGTCGATGTTCTCCATGACCTGCCAGGTCACGAACCAGCCGATGAGGCCGATCACGACGAACCCGAACAGCGCCGTCAGTGCGGTGGCCGGCCCGCGCGGCACGCCGAGCCGCTTCATCCGCGCCACCGTCGGCTGCAGCAGCGCGGTGATCAGCAGCGCGGCCGCGAACGCCAGCACCACCAGCTGTACGGCGCTGATGATCCGCATGAGCACCCAGAGCGTGCCGGCCAGCACCAGCAGCCGCCAGCCGGCCTCGGCCGCGACCCGTACCCCCCAGGGCACGGCCTGCGCCGGGTCGGGGCGGACCGGGGCGACGGTGGCCGGGCGCTCGGGCGGCGGCTCGGGGTCGGGGCGCGAGGGCTCCACCCGTTCGGGTCCGGGGTCGTCGGCGTCCGGCCGGCGCTCCCGCTCCACCTCGGCGCGGCGCTCCTCCAGCCGTTTGCTGACCTCGGTCAGTCCGGCTCCGACCCGGCCGAGCCACCCTGGCACTCGCGACATGATCCGTCCTCTTCCCCCGTTTCTCCCCACCACTCCCCCTGGAGTCGTCGGTCAGACCGTACATGGCGAAAGCCCCACACCGTAGGACGGTGCGGGGCTGTGCCGTGGTTGAGCGGGGCCGGGGGCGGCGGACTCCCGGTCGGCCTAGTAGTAGTGGTTGGCCTGCCAGAACGTCCAGGCCTCGCACGGGCTGCCGTAGCGTTCGTTCATGTAGCCGAGACCCCACTTGATCTGGGTGGCCGGGTTCGTCGCCCAGTCGGCCCCGGCGGAGGACATCTTGGAACCCGGGAGCGCCTGCATCAGACCGTAGGCGTCGGAGGTGGGGTTGTCGGCCCTGTAGTTCCAGCTGGACTCGTGGTCCACGATGGTGCTGAAGCACTGGAACTGGTCCGCCGGGACGATCTGCCGGGCCATCGCCTGCACTTCGGCGATCGTGTAGGAGGACTGGACCGGGAAGCTGGACGCGTCGCGGGTCGTGGAACGGCTGGAGGCGGTCTTGAGCTCCTCGCGCTCCTTGGCCGCCTGCTTCGCCTTCTCCGCCTTGTCGGCCGCTTCCTGCTTCTTCGCGATCGCGGTCTTGGCGGCGGCCTTGCGGGCTGCCTCCTCGGCGTCCTTCTTGGCGCTCGCGTCCGCGGCGATGGCCATCGTTTCGGCCTGCTGCGTCAGGGACGCGGTCTGCACCTGGGCCTGCTGGCCCGCGGGGATGTCCGCGAGCAGCGTGGTGCCGCTTGCCGTCGCTTCGGCGTCGTTGTTCTGCGCGGTGCTGCCCGAGGCAACGCCGACGACGCTTCCGACAGCGGTGACCGCGGTGGCCGAGGCCACTGCGAATCCCCGGACCGAGATCCGGCTCACACGGTTTCCTTCCAGCATCGCCCGCTTCGGTGACCCTCGCGGACGCAATCGTGCCCCTGGCACTGGCCTCCCCAACTACGGGTCACGGAAGGCGCGGGCCCGGTGGGCAACTCCCGTGCGGGAGCGCCGCGTGGTGCTCGGGCGGCATACGACGACGCTATGGAGTTGGAACTGTGTCCTGCTGTGGTGCCGTACCTCCCCCACTGCAAAAGTGTGGGGGTACCCCCAGGGGTACAGGTGTGTCGTATGCGGGGCCTGACAGGAGTGAGACTCTGCCGTAACCCGGCGCCGCAAGGCAATTCTCCGTTGCGTGTGAAAGCTCACATCTCGTTCGGCCCCAGGGAATCCCGGAAATCCGCCCACACGCCGACGCCGCCCGGCTAGGCTCTACGCCTTTCCGGACGGCGCCAACTATCGAGTGACCGACCCTTGTTGGAATGTGCGGATCAGATCTGCCCGTCTTCGAGCATTTCGGTCACGAGTGCGGCGATCTGGGACCTCTCGGACCGCGTCAGGGTGACGTGCGCGAACAGCGGGTGCCCCTTCAGCTTCTCGACGACGGCGACCACACCGTCGTACCGGCCGACCCTCAGATTGTCCCGCTGGGCGACGTCGTGGGTCAGGACGACCCGCGAGTTGGCGCCGATGCGGGACAGCACGGTCAGCAGGACGTTCCGCTCCAGCGACTGGGCCTCGTCCACGATCACGAACGCGTCGTGCAGCGAGCGGCCCCGGATGTGGGTGAGCGGCAGGACCTCCAGCATGCCGCGCGCGGTGACCTCCTCGATGACCTCCCGGCTGGTGACCGCCGACAGCGTGTCGAACACCGCCTGCGCCCAGGGGCTCATCTTCTCCGCCTCGGAACCCGGCAGATAGCCGAGCTCCTGCCCGCCCACCGCGTACAGCGGACGGAAGACCATCACCTTCTGGTGCTGCCGGCGCTCCAGCACCGCCTCCAGGCCGGCGCACAGGGCCAGCGCCGACTTGCCGGTGCCGGCCCGGCCGCCCATGGACACGATCCCGACGCCCGGGTCGAGCAGCAGGTCGAGCGCGATGCGCTGCTCGGCGCTGCGGCCCTTGATGCCGAACGCCTCCCGGTCGCCGCGCACCAGACGGACGTCGCCCTCGGGGGTGACCCGTCCGAGCGCCTTGCCGCGCTCGGACTGGATGGTCAGCCCGGTGTGCACGGGCAGCCCTGCGGCTTCGGGCACGTACACGTGTCCCTCTTCGAAGAGGACGTCCACCTGCTCGCCGGGCAGGGTCAGTTCGGACATTCCGGTCCAGCCGGAGGAGTCCGTGATGGCGAGCTCCGCGCGGTACTCCTCGGCGAGGAGTCCCACGGAGGACGCCTTGATCCTGAGCGGGAGGTCCTTCGACACCACGGTGACGTCGAACCCCTCGGCCTGCAGGTTGCGGGCGACCGCGAGGATGCGGGAGTCGTTGTCCCCCAGGCGGTAGCCGCTGGGCAGCACGCTGGGGTCCGAGTGGTTGAGCTCGACCCGCAGCGTCCCGCCGAGGTCCCCGGTCGGGATGGGGGCGTCGAGACGGCCGTACCGCACCCGGTAGTCGTCCAGCAGGCGCAGCGCCTGACGGGCGAAATAGCCGAGTTCGGGATGGTTCCGCTTGGCCTCCAGCTCCGTCACCACGACGACGGGGAGCACGACCTCGTGCTCGTCGAAGCGGGTCAGGGCGCCTGGATCGGCGAGCAGGACACTGGTGTCGAGAACATAGGTGCGCCGGTCGGGCTTGTGGCGCTTTGCGCTGGTCACCACGGAAGAACGTACCCCCTCGGATGAGGTCGGGGAGCGACGAGGCGGGACTGGACCGGTCGACGGCCCGCATGCACAGCGGGCCGGAAACCGGCCCTCCGCCGCTTCTTCCGTGCCGTGACCGCACGGTCGGGCTGGTGCAAAGGGCCTCCCGGGCGGACGGCTTCTGCGCCGCCCGCTGAGATCCGACACCCGTGGTTCGGGTGTCGACCTGTCTGGTCTATGCCCTCGAACGAGTGCCGCCATGCCACGGCATATGACGGCGCGCCGGTGAACTCCGTGTGACCCGCGGAGGATGCGCGGGGGTGCTCAGCCGCCGTAGCGCCGGTGGCGGGCGGCGTAGTCGCGCATCGCGCGCAGGAAGTCGACCTTGCGGAAGGCCGGCCAGAACACGTCGCAGAAGTAGTACTCCGAGTGCGCGGTCTGCCAGAGCATGAATCCGGACAGCCGCTGCTCGCCGCTGGTGCGGATGACAAGGTCCGGGTCGGGCTGGGCGCGGGTGTAGAGGTGACGCCCGATCATGTCGATGTCGACGGCCTCGGCGAGCTCGTCCATCGACGTGCCCCGCTCGTGGGCGTCCAGCAGCATGGACCGCACCGCGTCGGCGATCTCCTGGCGGCCGCCGTACCCGATGGCGACGTTGACCACTATCCCGTCGATGTCCGCGGTGGCCTGCTCGGCCTCCTTCAGGGTGGTCTGCATCCCGGAGGGCAGCAGGTCGCGCGTGCCGACGTGATGGACCCGCCAGCGTCCGTCGGCGGCGAGGGTGCGCACCACGTCCTCGATGATGCCGAGGAGCGGGACGAGCTCCTCCTTCGGCCGGTCGAAGTTGTCCGTCGACAGCAGCCAGAGGGTGACGACCTCGACGTCCGTCTCGCTGCACCAGCCGAGGAACTCCCCGATCTTGTCCGCGCCGGCCCGGTGGCCGTGGACGGTGCTGGAACCCGCGGCCTTCGCCCAGCGGCGGTTGCCGTCCATGATGACGCCGATGTGCTTGGGCACCTGAGCGGTGTCCAGGTGACCTTCCACCCGGCGTGCGTACAGCCTGACCAGCAGGCTCCGCAGCTTGTCGCGCAGGTTCACGTGATCGTCAGCCCCTCCGTGCGGATCGGACAGGCGCGGCGCTCCCCCGCCGCGTCGCGCGGCGGGCGGCCCGGTCTCGGCTGCGGGTGGCCCCTGTCCGTGTGGCGGTCCCCGAAGGCGAAGCGTACCCCTGCCGGGGCGGGGGTCCCCAAAGTCCTGGACGGTTGCGCCCGCCCGGCGGCCGTCCGGCGGCGGTGCGCGGTTCGCCGCTCGCGCCCGTACGGGTGCCGCACGCGGTTTGCCCGCCGCCCCCGGATCACCGCCCCGTCGGGCGTCCGCCCGGGGCCGAGAAAAAACGGGCCGGTCCGTGGGGGGGGGAGACGGACCGGCCCGAGGGGGGGTTTCCACCATAACCCTTCGTAAGTGATGCTGCGTACATCGGCGCGCCACAACTACTCTCCGAAACCGGCCGACAACGCGCAGACGCCCCTGGAAGGCGCTTTCCAGGGGCCCGAGGTGGCCGAAACGCGGCGAAATCGCGTGAAGAACGATCGGTGTGGGGACTCCGTGCCGCGTGGGGCACCGTCCGCCGACAGGGTGACCACACTCTCGGCCATCCCTCCGACGGGCGACCTGGGCGCGGACGCCGGATTGACCCCAAGGGGCCGAACGGGGCACCGCGCAGCCCCCTCCACTGCGCGGTACCACCACCCCCGCGCAGCTTTGCTGGCGCGAATCACCTTGGTCCGAACCTATGTGATTCCCTGCTCCGCGGACCAGCCGCATCCCATAACGATGCGGAAACTCATGGCCGCGGGGCGCCGCCCTTGCGGGCGTGGAAGAGGTGCCGGGTGCTGTGGGTTACGAAGGCTCCCTCGGTCGCGATCCGTTCGTGCAGGGCGCGCAGCCGCGGCAGATACGTCTCGACGGTGAACCCGGGGACCGTCCAGATCACCTTGCGCAGGAAGTGGACGACGGCGGCGATGTCGTGGAACTCGACGCGCAGCCGTTCGGCCCGCAGGTCGACGATCTCCAGCCCGGCGGCCTCGGCGGCGCGCCGCTCACGGTCCGGATGCCGCGCGTCGTGCCGCTCGTCCGGCAGCGCCCCGAGGAAGTACTCGGCGAGTTCGCGGACGCTGCCGGGCCCGACGTGCTGGGCGAAGTAGACGCCGCCGTCCTGGAGGACCCGCGCGATCTCCTTCCACGGGGCCTCTACGGGATGCCGGCTGACGACGAGGTCGAAGGTCCCGTCCGCGAAGGGCAGCGGCGCGTCCTCGGGCGAGGCCACGACGGCGACACCGCGCGGCCGGAGCACGGCCGTGGCCCTGGCGACGTTGGGCGCCCAGCCCTCGGTGGCGACGGCGAGCCGGGGCCGCCGGGGGGCGTGGGCGAGGGCGAAGTCCAGGACCTCCCCTCCCCCGGTCTGGACGTCGAGCACGGCGTCGGCCCGGCCCAGCCACCCGGCCATCGCCGTGGCGTACCCCCACGAGGGCCGGGCCTCGCCGGCCCGCCCCTCGAACCAGGAGAAGTCCCATCCCTCGGTGGGCACGGAGGCGCCTTCCGCGATCAGCTCCTCGAAGGTGCGGCGGCCCGCCCTATTGGTCATGTACCGATCATGCCCGGTGGGGTCCCGCACCGTCCTCCGGTTTTACGGCACCGACCGTCCTCCGGCTTTACGGCACCAGTGGCCGTACCTCCTCCGCCACGAACCGCACGAACCCCTCCGGGTCCGGTTCGTCACTGGTCGGCTGGAGGATCACCGAGTCGGCCCCGGCCTCGGCGAGCCGCCGTACGGCCTCGGCGACGGTCCCCGCGTCCCCGGCGACCCCGACGTCCGCCTTCCCGTCGGCCCCCTCGGCGACCAGGTCGGCCCGCACCCGCTCACCGGCACCGGCTCCCGTGGCGGCGAGCAGATACACGACGACCTTGTGGGGTCCGTCGGTGCGCCCCGCCGCGGCCCGCCCCTCGTCGATGAGCCGGCGCGCCTGCCGCACCCCCTCGGGCGGGGTGTCTGCGGTGAGGATGGTCCCGTCGGCGGCCTCACCGGTGAGCCGTACGGTGCGGGGCCCGGTGGCACCGGCGAGCACCTCCACCGGCCCCAGCGGCGGCCAGTCCAGGGCGACGTCGTCGAGCCTGACGTACCGCCCCGCGGTGGTGACCCTCTCCCCTCCCAGCAGGGCCCGCAGCGCGACGAGGTACTCCCGCAGCAGGGTGAGCGGCGACTCGGCCCTCGCCCCGACCTGCCCCATCCAGTCCTGCACCCCGTGCCCGACGCCGAGGATCGCGCGTCCCGGGAACATCCGGTGCAGGCCGGCCGCCTCCATGGCCGTCATGGCGACGTTCCGCAGCGGCACGGGCAGCAGACCGACCCCGATCCGCACCCGTTCGGTCCACGCCAGCGCGGCAGCGGCGGTCGAGATCCCGCCCTCCCGGAAACAGTCCTCCCACAACCAGAGTTCCTCGAGCCCGACGTCGTCGGCGAGTTCGGCGACGGCACGGAGCCGTTCGGGGGCGAGCTGAGGGCGGAAGACTGCGCCGAGTGTGGTCATGGGGGTCTTCCTACCCACCGGGGGGCGGTCGGGGAAACGTGCTCCGCCCGGCCGCTCGGCCTCGGCCGCGCGGCGGACGAATCCGTAATGATGTCACCCTTCTGCGACAGCGGTGTCGTGGAACGACGGCAGCGGGATCCCTTCGGCTCCCGGGCCCCTCATCGTGGTCAAGGAAGCACCGGGAAGCCGGAACCGCTCCGGCCTCACCCACCGACCACCAAGGGGATCTCGATGTTCGGCAACCGTCGCAAGGCCTTCCTCGTCTCCGCGGCCCTCGTGGGCGGCGCCATGCTGATGACCGCCTGCCAGGACTCGGACGCGGACACCGGTGCCGCGGGCAGTTCTTCGTCCGCCGCCTCGACCGGCGGCAAGTCCGCCTCGTCGTCCGGCTCGTCGGCCGGCTCGTCGGCCGGCTCGTCGGCCAAGGGCAGCGGTCAGGGCACCGACGAGGGCACCGACACGACGAGCGGGGGGACCGGGGACGGGGCCGGCTCCGGCGTCGACACCGGTGGCGGGAAGCGGGCGGCGGTCGAGCAGACCTGCGGCGCCAACGACATCTCCTGGAGCACCAGGTCCGAGACGCAGGGCGGCGGATACATCCTGATCACGGCGAAGGCGAAGCCGGGCATCACCTGCTACCTGCCCGCCGCGCTGCCGACCGTGGCGTTCGGGTCCGACGGCACCCAGGCCGGTCCCGCGGAACAGGCGGTCGGTGAGCAGGTCAAGCTGAGCGGGAACACCGCCGCCTACGCCGGGGTGAACCCGAAGACCACCAACGGAGACGGTGGCAAGGAACTGGACAGCATCATCGTCGGTGTCGGTGACGCCGACCCCAACCCGGTCTCCCTGCCGGTCGGCACCATCACCGTCGAGGACCCGATCGTCACCAACTGGCACACCTCCCCGGCGGACGCCGTTCCCCTCGCCTGAACGGAGATGTCAGTCCGGCCCACTAGGGTCCTGGATCACGGTCACCGCCGCACGGTGACCTCTGCTGACGACCCGTCATGACCTGGAGTGCTCATGGGCTTTGAGGCCACCTACGCCGACTTCTCCGTCGATCCGACTCGGCTGGCGAACTCCGATGTCAGGTTCCACGGGGCCCGGTTCGCCGGATCGCACGTGGCGTTGAGCGCGGGCGGGAGCGTGACGCTGGACTTCGAGGTGGAGGACCCGGAGGACGTCCCCCAGGTGACGCTCACCGTCACGGCCCTCGTCTCCAAGCTCGGCTCCGACCTCGGGTACGCCCCCATGACCGTGCTGTTCCAGGGCGAGACGCTGGCCGAGGACCTGACGGTGCCCGGCGGTGGGGACCTGCCCCAGGACAACGTCTTCGCCGTGCCCGGACGCCTGCTGAAGCCCGGCACCAACACCCTGGAGATACGCTCCTCGGCCAAGGCCGGCAGCATGCTCTGGCTCTACCGGATCACCCTGGACCCCGTCTGGGAGCGCGGCCGCTCCGAGCGCGCACGGGTCGCCGAGGCCGCCCGGGACTCGGTCTTCTCCTACCGTACGGAGCTCCGCCCCGCGCACTCCTCCTCCGCCTCCTGGCAGGCGGCCCCCCGGCTGCTCT
Organism: Streptomyces sp. NPDC018964; assembly: GCF_044390325.1. Taxonomy (NCBI): domain Bacteria; kingdom Bacillati; phylum Actinomycetota; class Actinomycetes; order Kitasatosporales; family Streptomycetaceae; genus Streptomyces; species Streptomyces sp. NPDC018964. The sequence goes on along the minus strand of NZ_JBIRYZ010000004.1, from coordinate 433,606 downwards.
TCCACATCGACCGGGACGAGCACTCCCTGCCCGCCCAGCTCGGCTGGCGCGGCGAGGACGGAACCGAGTCCGCCATCAGCTTCCAGTCCAACATGTCCGACTTCCACGGCGTGTACCGCGCCGCGGACGGTACGGCGTACGAGTACCGGGGGCGGCTCACCGACCGCCGACCGTTCTCGGAGGACACCACGAACCTCTCGGCGTCCCCCTTGCACCGCTTCCACACGGAGGAGGGGTGGGGCGGTCGCTGGCACGCCTCCCATGATCTGCGGCTGTTGGTCGACGACGGCGGGGCGCCCGTCGAGCGGGTGACCTGGCGCGACCAGCGGGGCAACTCCGGGGTGGCCGTGCTGCACGCCGCCGCCTCCGAGGTCGAGGTGACCGGTGTCGAGGCGAGCGACGAGTTCGACGAAGGGGGCGAGGGGGCCGACAACCTCCTCGAGGACCGGCACAGCAAGTGGCTGACGTTCGAGGAGACCGCCCACCTCGACTTCACCCTCGCCCGTCCCGCCTCCGTCGCCTCGTACTCCCTGACGTCGGCGAACGACTTCGCCGAGCGCGACCCCCGCGACTGGACCCTCCTCGGCTCCCACGACGGCCACACGTGGACGCCACTGGACACGCGCAGCGGCGAGAAGTTCACCGAGCGCTTCCAGACGAGGGAGTTCCACCTCCGCTCCGCCGCCCGGCCCCACCGCCACTACCGTCTCGACATCACCCGCAACGCCGGCGGGTCCGAGGTCCAGCTCGCTCAGGTCCGGTTCGCCGAAGCGCCCGCCGGGCGGGCGTTCACGGGCTACTACCAGCGCTACAACGAGGGCCCCATCGGCTACCGCGGCACACCGGTCGCCGCCGCGCCCTCCGCCCTCCCCACGGCTCCCCTCATCGCCTCGGAGCTCCAGACCGCCGTCGCGAGCCTCTCCGAGACCGCCCAAACGCTGGCCGCGCTGGCGGCGCGACTCCGCACGCACTGATCCCGGGCGGCCCGCGAAGACACGCCCGGTGCGGTGCGGTGCGGTGCGGCCGGCCGGGGGCGCCGCGCGCGAGTCGGTTCCGCGGGTACGCACGAGGGCGTCCGTACTCGGTCACCTCCGGGTGTCCCGCTCCGGCTCCGTCCCGTGCGACGTGGTTCACCGCTGCTCGCCGCCCGGGCCCGGTCGAGGTCGTCGGGCACCTGGCGCAGTAGGAGCAGAGCATCTCGGTCCCCAGTGTTCACATTCCGCTCATCTGAGCACGGAAGGGGCATTCAGCCGTCGGATGCTCACGTTTTTTCGCAGAGTGAGGGACAGCGCGTCCTCGGGGCGCCCCGGGGATACGTTCGGTGTGGACGTGGTGATCGGTCGGCGGTGGAGGGGGCGGTCGGGGATGGCGCGCTGGCAGGACGGGCGTGGGGAGTTGACCGTACGGGGGAACGGCGAGGAGGCACCGGTACGTGTTCCGCTGGAGGTGGCCGCCTCCTACCGGGCCCGTACCAGGGGGTTGCTGGGGCGGGACTCCCTGGACGGGGCGCTGCTGCTCTCCCCCGCCAACAGCGTGCACACCTTCCGTATGCGCATGCCCATCGACGTCGCCTACCTCGACCGGCGGCTCCGGGTCATCGCCGTCCGCACCATGCCGCCGGGGCGGCTCGGCCTGCTCCGCCCACGGGCACGGCACGTGCTGGAAGCCGAGGCCGGGGCGATGGAGGGGTGGGGGCTTCGGGTCGGGGCCCAGGTGGAAGTGAACCTTTAGGGCGCCGCCGCCTCCGCGTACGTCCGCGTGCCCTCATCCTGGAGATCAAGGCGGACAAGGCCGACCACCTGCTCCAGGAGCCTCGGAACGATCGGTGCGGAGACAGGCGCCGGAAGGGAAGTGAACCGTGTGGCCACGGGTGAACGGCATGCGGGCGCTGGAGCTCGGTACCGTCGGTGAGATGCGGGAGCGGCTCAACGCTCTCGTCCTGGCCGGGAGGAAGACCGCCACCACCGGCCTGCTGGCCGAGTACGTCGAGGAGACGGAGGGCCTGGAGTTCGAGGGTGAGCGCCTGGCGCTCCTCGGGAACGACGGAGACCGTGTCGCCACGATCGAGATCACCGGCGTCGAGCTGACTTCCTTCGGCGGTGTCACGTGGGAACACGCCGCCGCCGAAGGAGAGGGCGATCGGTCGCTGGACGAGTGGCGGACCGGGCACAGGAGCTTCTGGGAAGGCATCGGAACGCCGGTGGACGAGGACACGCCGCTGGTGTGCCTGCGGTTCCGGCTCAGCTCGCCGTGCGCGGGAACGTGATCTCGACCCTGCGGTTCTTCTTGCGGCCGGCTTCCGTGGAGTTGTCGGCGATCGGGTACTGCTCGCCGTAACCGCGCACCTCGTAGGTGATGTTCGCGTCGCTCAGCTCCTGTCCCAGGATCGCCTGTACGGCGTTGGCGCGCCGGCGGGACAGGACGTCGCCGTGGGCGGACGAGCCCAGGTTGTCGGTGAAACCGAAGACGCGGACCTTCGTCGCGTTCTGCGTCTTGATCTCACCCGCGATCGTGACGATACGGGCCTTCGCCTCCGCACCGAGCTTCGCGCTGTCCTTGCCGAACAACACCTCGGCCTGGAGCGCGAACGTCACATCGGAGTTGGTGTCCTCGCGGCGCTCGTCGCCGCTTTGGTCTTCTACGACCGTCTTGATATCCAGGACCTTCGGTTCGGCGAGGGTCGCGCCCTCCGGGAGCTTGAGGTCGGGGTCATTGCGGTCAAGTTCCACGGGGGCTGAAGCAGTGGCTTCGGTGCCTGGGGGGACGCTGGGTCCGTCGTCGGCTACGGCAGTTGTGGCGCAGCAGAGGTTGGTGGCGACCAGAAAAGTGACGGCGGTGAGTGCCCAGGTGAATCGAGGCGGCACCGGGCGCATATACGTATGTGTCATGGCCGACCTCACCCAGAGATCTGGATGGTGCCGCTGGCGAACGTCGGCAACTGGAAGGTGACTTCAGTTGTGTCCGCTGGCGGCGCGGGGAATTGCAGGAAGACAGAAAGGCTTTCTCCCGCCTTGACGGTCGAGAAGCCGGCCGTGGTCAATGGTCGGCCGTCCGTGTCGCGCAGTACGTAGTACCGCTTCTTGCTCTTTGAGTCGACCAGCGTGGCGCCGCCAAGCGATCGACCATTTCGCACGATCTCAGTCTCATTTCCACTCAAAGCCGCAGGGATTACAACACTGTCGGCTCCGTCATTCTTCAGTGTGCCGTTAACGGTGACGAACCCACCGGCGTCACGCTGCGCAGAGGAGATCTGGAGAAGCAACCCATTCGATCCCCTCAGTTCCGCCAGAGGCTCATCCGCCTGGCCGTCCTGTGCACTTGGAGCAGAACTGTTGCCCTTGGAGGCCGACGATGAGGCCTCCGGTTTCTTGTCTTCCTCTCCCTCACCACCGCAGGCGGCCACTCCGAGGGCCAATCCGGCCACGACAGCCATCGCGACCACCCCCCTACGGGCCTTCGTTGTGAACCAAACGCTCATGCCTCTGCTTCCTTAGTCACTCGTCATTCGCTTATCAGTCGGCCAGGTTGACGTCGAAGAGGTCTTCAGGTTTCGGGAGCGGATCCTCAGAGTCCTCCGGGTCCAGCTCCCACTCTGTGCCCTTACAGGTCAGCAACGGCAGCGTGCCCTCTCCTACTTCTTCCGTCGGAAGCTCGAACTCGCAGCGAGGCTTGATTACGGCAGTGGCTTTCTCCTGGGACTTCTTGCCCTCCGTGCCGGGGACGATGGACTCTCCCACGGTGTCATTCGTTTCGACCACCACCGTGTAACCCAGCAATCCGTCCGGAAGGCAGCTCAGCACAACGGCATCGTTCTGCGCCGCGAGCTGGTCTGCTCTCCAGCACGACGGGGCGATACCTTCTGCAGTGCCGTTGAAAATGTCCTGCCACTTGGCCGGATCAAGGAGGTTCTGCACCCACGCGCCTGCGAGTTGATCTCGCTGGTCCTGAGCTGCCGCAAGCGCGGCCGCATCAGCGGCGGTTTGTGCGCCGTTCCGGTTCACCGCAGCCTGGCCAACCGCAAAGTAGGCGAACGCGAGAAAGAGCAGGCCCCCCACCACCGTGATGTAGATGGGGAAAGCCTGCCCTGCATCGCCGTACCTACGTGGGCGCATCAGCCGCCGGTAACCCGGGCAATCTGCGTCGTGATCGCGTCGTAGATCGACTGACCGATGCTGGTGCCGGTGATCGCCAACACGATCAGCACCACCACCGCGATGATGCCCAGGTACTCGACCGCCGTCTGCCCCTTGTCGGCGTTGCGGCGCCGCAGGGCCTCGGCCGTCGTGTTCTTCCAGCCGTTGACGCGGACCTTGGTCGCGACGGCGGTCTTGATCATCAGGTCGCTCATGGTGTTCCCCTCCGGCTGACGCGGTGGCGGCCTGCTTCGCAGGGCCGTTTTCGGCGTCTGCAACGTACGGGCGGGAACCCCGTCCGCCGGAGGGCCCCTGGGCCCAATCCCGGGCCCAGGCGCGGGCCCAGCTCCTCGTCCCCCTCGTCACCGGAGGTCACCCCACCCCTCGGCCCGAGCCCGGTGCCGTGCCGAGCCACTTCGCCGCGGCCTCGGAACGGCTCGTGCTGTGGAGCTTCGCGAAGATGCGGTTGATGTGGTTCTTGACCGTCTTCTCGCTGATGAAGCACGTGGCGGCGATCTGCTGGTTGGTCATGCCGGATGCGATGAGGTCCATGATCTCCGCCTCCCTCGTACTGAGTCGGTACCCCGACCTGTCGGGAGCGGCCGGGCGGCCGCCTGTCCGACCAGACGACGATCGTGCCACATTCGGTTGCAGTCGCGAAAGGTTTTCCGCAGAAGTAGGCGAGGGTGGGATGTGGGGGAGGTCGAATCCGTTTGTGGCGGGGTTAGTTGTGCGTGCGGCACCCAGTCCCTCCGGGAGGGTCCCGGGCGGGCGCGGGTCTTGGCGTAGTTGCGAGAGCAACGCTCCCGCCGCCGTCGGGGTGAAGTGGGGCCTGCCTTCCCTGATGTCGCGGATCGCCGCAGCCAACTGGTCCGCCGTGAACTCACCGTGGACCAGGTAGCCGCCCGCTCCCCTGCGCAGGGCCTCCTGGACGATCTCCGACTCCCCGCTGTACGTCAGCATCACCACGGGGGCGATCCGTACCAGGTACGGGAGGGCCGAGATGCCGTCCACGCCGGGCATGCGGACGTCCAGGAGGACCACGTCGGGGCGGTGGGTGCGGGCCGCCTCGCAGGCCTCCCGGCCGTCGGCCGCCTCCGCCACCACCGTGATGTCCTCGCGGCCGGTGAGGAGGGCGGTCAGGCCGGCGCGGACCACCGGGTTGTCGTCGGCCACCAGCACCCGGAGGGAAGCCGGGGGCGGGACGTCCGCGAAGGGGTTCGGGGGTGTCGTCACGGGGTGGCCTCCGTGGGAGTCGTCACGGCCGCCAGCGGGAGTTCCAGGCGGACTTCGGTGCCTCGGGCGTGTTCGCCCCGGCCCATGCTGATGCGGGCGCCGACCGAGGCCGCCCGCTCGACCATGCCGACGAGGCCGAAGTGACCGGCGCGGCGGAGCTGTTCGAGGTCGGTGCCGGGCGGGAGACCGGTGCCGTCGTCGTACACGCTGATGCGGAGCAGGTCGCCGTGGACGCCGGCGTGGACGTCGACCCTGGTCGGCTCGGCGTGGCGGTGGGCGTTCTCCATGGCCTCCGAGGCGATGGTGAGGAGGTGGCGGGCCACGGCGGGCGGGACGGGCGGGGCCGTGTGCTCGCCGGTGGGGTGGTAGGTCGCGGGGACGCCGGTGCGGGCGGAGAAGTCGCGGGTGCGGGCGGCCAGTTCCGCCAGGACGTCCGTGCCCTCGTCCGGGTCCGACTCCCTGCGCAGGTCGGCCAGGAGTTCGCGGGATTCGGCGGCTGCCCTGCGGGCCGAGCGGGCCACGAGTTCCGCCTGTCGTCTCACCAGGGCCGGGTCCGGGTGCGGGGCGCCCGCCGTGCCGGCCAGGCCGTCCGCCGCCAGGGCGACTCCGTGGAGGGTCTTGGCCACCGAATCGTGCATCTCGCGGGCGAGGCGGGCGCGTTCGGCGCTGACCGCCTCCGTGACGGCCAGGCGGGCTCGGACGGTCGTCAGGGCCTGGGTCGCCGTGCCCAGGCGGAGCACGAGGTTGCGGAGGCTGGAGCCGACCGCGCCCGCGATCACGCAGAGGCCGGGGAGGAGGAGGGCTTCCGCCGGTTCCGTCCGTGGGTTGTCCAGGGCCGCGTGGACCAGGAGGAGGATCAGGCCCTGGAGGGAGGCGAAGACCGCCGCGCCGCGCCAGCCGTAGATCAGGCCCGCGAGGAGGGGGGTGCAGACGCTGACGTAGGCGAGGGTGGTGTCGGGGCCCGCGGAGATGAGGAGCAGGGCTCCGAAGAGGGTGTCCGCCGCGAGGAGGGTGGGGTGGCGGAGGAGGAGGGGGCCGAAGCGTTCCCAGTCGCGGAAGAGGACGTAGGAGGCCATGAAGGTGACCACCACCGCCATGCCGACCAGGCGGGTGCTCCAGCCGGGGGCGGCGTTGAGGAGGGCGGAGGGGGTGGCCAGGGCGATCATCGCGAGGCGGAAGCCGAATGCCTGCCGGCAGAGGGCCTGGAGGGCGTTGACCTGGATCTGTACGTCCGGTGCGGGGTGCGAGGGGTGTGCGGGGTACGTCCGGTCTTCGGCCGGGCGAGGGTTTCCGCCCGTACCGTCCGTGCGGGTCCCGTCGTCGGGTGCGGGTGGCCCCTGCGGGGGCTGACCGCCGTCGGTGGCCGCCGCTTCATGGACCGGTGAGAGCTCCGCCCCGTCGGTGGCCGCCGTTTCTTGGACCGGTGAGAGCTCGGTCCCATCGGCGACCGCCGCTTCGTGAGCCGGTGAGGGCTCCGCCCCGTCGGTGGTGTTGCCGTCGTGCGGCGGGCTGTCCGGGGTGCCTGTTCCGGTGGGGGGCGGGAGGGCCGTGGCCGCCGGCGGGGTCGTGGCCGCCGGCGGTTTCGCGGGACGGCGGAACCGCCTCGTGCGTTCCCTTGTCGTCGTCATCGCCCCCTGCCCTACTCGCCCGTGACCGCGCCGAAGTCGATGCCGGAGCCGAGGATCAGGCCGGCGCCGAGGAGGATCATCGTGGCCGGGACCATGAACGTGGTGATCATCATGGTGGCCTTCGGGACCGCGCGGGCCGCCTTGCGGCGGGCGTTCTGCGCGTCCGTGCGGCGCATGTCCTTGGCCAGGGACACCAGCGTGTCGACGATCGGCGCGCCCAGTTCCTCGCCCTGCTGCAACGCCGTGACGAACATCGCGACCTGTTCGGAGTCGTTGCGGCGGCGCAGTTCCGCGAAGGCCTGGCGGCGGCTCATACCCAGGTCCATCTGGCGCAGGGTGATGCGCAGTTCGTCCGCCCACGGGCCCTCGTACTTCGACGACACCCGGTCCAGGGCCTGCCGGAAGCCCAGGCCCGCGCTCACCACCACCGCCAGTACGTCCAGGAAGTCCGGCAGCGTCCGTTCGATGACGTCCCTGCGGACGCGGATCGCCGACCAGATGCCGACCTCCGTCCAGAACGCGCCGAAGGCCAGGAGCAGTAGGGCCATGAGGAGTTGGCCGCGCATCAGGAACACCAGGAAGCCGACGACGCCCAGGAAGCCGTAGACCGCGCGGCGGGCGGCGTAGCGGTCGATGGTGAGGCCGCCGGGGTTGCCCGCCAGGTCGATCTTGCGGCGGTACCTGGCGACCTGCTTGGGGCCCATGGCGCGCAGCACGGCGGGGGCGTAGCGCATGCCCATGCGGTCGACGAGGGAGTCGACCGCGCCCGTGCGGGTGGCGCCGACCTCCAGGGCCAGGGCGAGGTCGTCGGGGAGTTTCGCCTCCGCCCGGTACATGCGGATGCCGGCGAAGACGCCGTAGACGGCGAGGCCCATCAGGAGGGCCAGGAGAAGTGCCATGTCGGTCGGTCCTCCTCGCCGTTCAGACGTCGATGCGGGACAGGCGGCGGATGAGGACGAAGCCGGTGGCGTACAGGCCGAACGCGATGATCACCGCGGCCTGGCCCGCCGGGGAGCCGGTCATGCGCTCCAGGGCGCCGTCCTTCACCCCGTTCATCAGGAAGAGGGAGCCGACGCCGAGCACCGGGACGGCGTACGACGTCATGCTGACCTGGGAGAGCTGGGTGCGGACCTCCCGCCGGGTCTCCTTCCTCTCCTCCAGCGTCTCCGTCAGGTTCCGCAGGGCGCTCACCACCTGGCCGCCCGCCCGGTTGGACAGTACGAGGGTGGTGACCAGGACGACGAGCTCGCGGGAGGGGAGGCGGTCGGCGAGTTCGCCGAGGGCGTCGTCCATGGAGGCGCCGACCGCCAACTGGTTGGCGACCTTGGACAGTTCCTCGCCCGCCGGGGCCTCCAGTTCCTCCGCGGCCATGCCGACGGCCGTACGGAGGGCGAGGCCGGCCTGGGTGGCGTTGGCGAGGATGCGGGCCAGTTCCGGGAGCTGGTTGATGAACTTCTCGATGCGTTTCTGCCGCTGCCAGTTGAGGAATTGCAGCGCCACCCCGATGCCGAGCAGGCCGGCGATCGGGCCGAAGAAGGGGGCGAGGGTCGCCTGGCCGACGAGCCACAGGCCGGCGACCGTGGCGAGCATGTAGACGAAGAACTCGCCGGGGGTGACGTCCAGGCCGGTGGCCGCCAGGCGCAGTTCGAGCTTCTTGCCGAGCCCGGTGCGGCGCAGGCGGCGGTCCAGGGTGGGGAAGTGGCGCCGGCGGCCGGTGCGGGGGATCCGGCCGGTGGCCGACAGCCGGTCCACCAGCGCCTGCCGCTGTGCCCTGCCGGTGGCGTACGCGTGCACGCCGGCGACCGCGAGGACGCAGGTCAGCAGCGTGATGCCGGTGGTCAGCGTGATCAGGTTCTGCAGCTCCATGGGGGCGGTTCCTACCTGGCTTCTCGGGTGGCGAGCTGGTCGTAGGACTGGGCGATGCCGAACGCCTGGGGGATGGGCTGGCTCGCCATGTAGAGGCGGTCGGCGGTGCGGCGCGGGAGGGGGTGGTGCTCGTAGACGCCGTGGACGCGGCCGTCGGCGGTCATGGGCTGTGCGTGGAAGCGGGCGACCGTGGTCAGCCGGTACGGCTCCGAGGCGTGGCTCTCCAGCAGGGCGACCTCGGTGATGCGGCGGGCGCCGTCGGCGAAACGGGTGAGCTGGACGATGACGTCGACGGCGCTGTTGATCTGGTCGTGGAGCGCCACGAAGGGGATCTCCACGTCCGACATGGAGGCGAGGGTCTGCAGCCGCATCAGGGCGTCCTCGGCGCTGTTGGCGTGGACGGTGGCGAGGGAGCCGTCGTGGCCCGTCGACATGGCCTGGAGCATGTCGAGGGACTCGCCGCCGCGGACCTCGCCGACGACGATGCGGTCGGGGCGCATGCGCAGGGAGTTGCGGACCAGGTCGCGGATGGTGACCTGGCCCTTGCCCTCGACGTTCGGCGGGCGGGACTCCAGGCGGATGACGTGCGGTTGCTGGAGCTGGAGTTCGGCGGAGTCCTCGATGGTGATGATGCGTTCGCGCTCGGGGATCAGGCCGGAGAGGGCGTTGAGGAGGGTCGTCTTCCCGGTGCCCGTCGCGCCGGACACGATGACGTTGAAGCGGGCCTGCACCAGGCCGGCGAGCAGGTACAGCATGTGCTCGTCGAGGGAGCCGAGGCCGATGAGTTCCTGGAGGGTGAAGGAGCGGGGGAAGCGGCGGATGGTGAGGGTGGCGCCGGTCAGGGAGAGCGGCGGGATGATGACGTTGACGCGCTCGCCGGAGGGGAGGCGGGCGTCGACCATGGGGTTCGACTCGTCGACGCGGCGGTTGACGGTGGAGACGATGCGTTCGATCGTCTGCATGAGCTGGTCGTTGGAGGCGAAGCGGAGCGGGAGCTGTTCGACGCGGCCGCCGCGCTCGACGAAGATCGCGTCGGGGCCGTTCACCATGATCTCGGTGATGGACGCGTCCTCCAGCAGGGGTTCCAGGATGCCGAGGCCCAGGGCCTCGTCGACGACCCGGCGGATCAGCTGGGAGCGCTCGACGGTCGACAGGACCGGGCCCTCGCGGCTGATGATGTGGCCGAGGACGCGTTCCAGCCGGGCCCGGCGCTCGGCCGCCGCCAGCGAACTCATCTCCGCGAGGTCGATCTCCTCCAGGAGCTTGGCTCGGTAGGAGGCGACCAGGTGGCCGTCCTCGCCCCGGCCGGTCGTCTCCTCGGGGGAGTTGATGCGTGCCCGCAGGCTCATGGGTCGCTCGCTCCTCGGTCCTCAGTGGTCTCGCGGCATCGTGGCGGACTTGCGGGCGGGGCCGAAGTCCCAGCCCGGCACGATCGAGGGGATGTCGACCGTGGCGGTGACGGTGATCTCGTCGCCACCGGGATAGCCCTCGCAGGAGGTGCCGTCGGCGAGCCAGTCGCTGACGGCGGCGGTGCAGGCGTAGCCGTACGCCTGGTCCAGCGACGCGCTGCGCGCCGCCGCGCGGGCCGCCGTGCCGGCCTGCTGGGCGGTGTAGGCGATCAGACCGAGCTGGACGGCGGCCATGGCGACGACGAGCAGGACCGGGAGGAAGCCGAGGTACTCGATGGCGACCTGGCCGCGGTCGCGGGACCGGGGCCGGGGGTGGGTTCGGGGGTGGGTTCGGGGTCGAGAGTGGGTCCAGGTCCGGGAGTGAGGCCGAAGCCGAGTCCAGGTCCAGGTCCGGGGTCGGGAGTGAGACCGGAACCGGGCCCGGGTCCAGGTCCGGGAGTGGGACCGGAGCCGGGTCCAGGTCCGGGGTCGGGAGTGGGACCGGGGCCGGGGTGTGTGCGGCGTGTACGGCATGTCAGTCCGTCTCCTCCTCGACCGCGCCCGCGTGTCCCTCCACGTCGAGCGGGAGGGAGATGACTCCGGGGAAGAGGAGGGGGACGCTCAGCTTCACGTCGGCGGTGACGAGACCGCCCCCGGTCGTGCAGTTCACGGTCGCTCCCTCCGCCCACGCCCCCGACAGCTTGTCCCGTCCGGCCGCCTGGCAGGCGCCCTGGCGTGCGCCCGGTGCCGCCGCCGTGCCCGCCCGTACGGCCTCGTCCGCAGCATTCCCCGCGAGCGTGAACGCGTACCCCACCAGGACGAGCTGCCACAGCACCACCAGCGTCACCAGGATCGTGGGGGTCATGCCGAGGAACTCGATGGTCACCTGGCCCCGGTCACGGCCCCGGCCCCGGTCGCCGTCCCGCACGGGTGCCGCCGCCTCCCCGGTCATCCCCCTCCGTCCCTGCGCCGCCGGAAGCTCACCGATCCGCGGTCGCCGCGCAGCCGGCCCGCGCGCCGGTCGCCCACCGCGGCCTTGACCAGGCCGAGTTCACCGGCCAGGCTCCACAGGGCCTGCTTCACCGCGCTCTTGTTCTCCAGTTCGTGGACGCGGCCGGCGTCCACGACGGCCTGCAGTTCCTTGAAGTGGGCGGGGATCGCGGTGGCCGCGACCGCGGTGCCGGTGATCTTCCGGATGAGCGGGGGCTGGATCTCCGTGGACCGGGTGTGCCGGTTGACGACCACGGTGGTCTCCTCGGCCTTGCGGATCTGCAGCCGGTCCCACATCCGCACCGCCCGCTTGGCGCCCCGTACGGCGATCACGTCGGGGGTGGTGACCAGCAGGGCGGTGTCGGCCATCTCCACGGCCGCCGCGCCGGCGCCGCCGAGCTGGGCGCCGCAGTCGATGACGACGACCTCGTAGCGGGAGCGCAGGGCGCCGACGATCTGGCGGGCGGCGCGGTCGGTGACGTCCTCGCCGCGTTCACCCTCGCCGGGGGCGAGCAGCAGGGCGAGACCGGTGTCGTGGCGGAAGACGGCGTCGGCGAGGACGCGCGGGGAGATGTCGTTGATGGCGGCGAGGTCGACGACGGAGCGGCGGAACTGGACGTCCAGGTAGGCGGCGACGTCACCGGTCTGGAGGTCCATGTCGACGAGGGCGGTGGTGCGGCCGGAGGCCTGGGCGGCGAGGGCGAGCTGGACGGCGGTCAGGGTCGTGCCGACACCGCCCTTCGCCCCGCTGACGGTGACGACGGTGCCGCCGGAGCCGGTGAACACGTCGCCGCCGGAGCCGAGGTGGCGCCGTACGCCGACGGACCACTGGGCGACGGCCTGGACGCGGCTGGCGAGTTCCTCGTAGCTGAGCGGGAGGGCGACCAGGCCGCGGGCGCCGTAGTCCATGGCGGCCTGGAAGAGGCCGGGGCTCGCGTCGGAGGTGACGAGGATGACGCCGACGGCGGGGAAGCGCAGGGCGACTTCGCGGATCAGCTCCAGGGCGGGGACGGGGCCGATCCGCTCGTGCACGACCACGACCTCGGGCAGTTCGTCGACGGACTCGGCGGCCAGCCGGGCGAGGGTGTCGACGAGCTGGGTGGAGTCGGCCACCGGGGCCACCGGCTCGGCGTCCGGGAGCTGGCTGAGCAGTGTGGTGAGGGACCGGACCGCGTCCGCGTCGCCGACTGCCGGGAGGATCCTCGTGGGCATGCGGGCCTCTCACTTGTCCTTCGCGAGTTCGTACGTCCGGTCCTGCTCCGGGACGGTGGTGTCGGTTCCGGGTGCGACCAGCGCGAGGCGTACCCGCTGGGCGAACGACTCGGCGTAGGTGATGCGCTGGGCGTCGACGGCGGACAGCGCGAAGGTGATCGGGACGGCGTCGGTGGGTTCCCGGCCGCGGTCGTTCTCGTCGGGCCGGAGGGCGGTGAGCCTGCCGACGTCGAGGACCTTGGCGTTGGTCACGATGACCCGGGACTGGTCGGGGTCGCCCTCGCGCTCGCCCTCGAAGGTGGCGTAGACGTTGACCGAGGCGCCCGGTGTGATCTTGCCGGCGACGCCGGTCGCCGCGTCGATCATGATGGCGACCTCCTGCTGCCCGGGCCGCAGGGCGGGCTGGTCCACGATCATGTCGCTCTGCAGCAGGGAGCCCTCCCGCAGCGTGGTCACGGCGATCTTGCCCCGGATCTCGTCCAGGTCGGTGACGGCGTTCTTCGACAGCCACCGTTCGGGCATGGAGAACTTCTCGAACTGGTCCGTGGCGAGGGGGGTGTAGGGCGCCACCTCCGTCCTCAGCCGGTACGCGGTGACCTCGGGGCCGACCTTGGACTCCACGTCGCTGATGACGGAGAGCACGCCGGCGAACGCGCCGAGGGCGCACAGGACCGACAGAAGGAGGAGTATCACGCCGCGGCGCTGACGGGAGTTCATGAACCGTGCAACCTCATCGGGGATATCGGTCGAGCGGAATCGGGACCGTGCGGTGGACGGGGTCAGGTGCCCCGGGTGAGGGCCGGGGTGCCCTCGGGGGCGGGGGGTACGGCGGAACAGAACACGCACCGGTCGCCGATGACGTCGATGCCGCACCAGTGGCAGCTGCCGCGCCGTACGGAGGTGACCAGCTGGTACAGGACGGACAGGTCGGGCAGGTAGGCGCAGAACTCGACGATCCGGCCGGTCCCCCACCAGCCGGGGGACTCGGCGGGCAGCGGTGTCTCGCGCAGGCCCTGGACCTTCCAGGAGGGGGCCAGGGCGGTGGTGACCCAGTCGGACTGGAGCTGGCCCTTGGCGACGAGCATCCAGGTGCCGAACTCCGGTCCCTCCAGGCGGGTTTCGGGGCCGAGGCGGGCGAGGTGCGGGCGCGGGTGGGCGAGTACGGCAAACTGGCTGCCGGGCATCCAGGACTTCGCGTGCTGCTTCAGGTCGACGGGGACGCGGTCGAGGCGGGCGACGGAGCCGAGCAGGGCCCCGGAGTGGATGTAGTGGATCAGCAGCCGGCCGGCGGAGGCGAGGACGCCGGGGCTGAGGTCGCAGGAGGCGAGCTGGCGCAACTGGCGGATCAGGACCGCGAGTCCGAGGGGCGGGAGATCGGGGCGGAAGAGGGCTATCCGGTCGCTCTCCAGCAGGGAGCGCAGGGTGTGCAGGCGCCGCCGGACGGCGAGGGGGGTGGCCTGGGAGCAGACCACGATGACGTGCCCGTGGTGCTCGATGAGCAGTTGCAGCTCGGACAGGACCTGCTCGAGCGGGCGGGTGTCGACGTCCCGCAGCACGACGGCGGGCAGGGTGCGTTCGTCCTGGGCCGGCAGCGCCATGTCGGCGCCGGTCACGGCAATGGCAGTTGGCACGCGCGGCTCCCCGTTCTCCCCAGGCCCCTCGGCCCACCGGCGTCACTCCGATGCACCCCGGTGACTTCACTGCGTGACTACGTCAGCACTGTATCCGCGGGCCTGTGGCCGGAGAACAGCGTTTGGGCAGCCGGACGGCAACTGCTGACATACAAGGTGCGCCAAAACGGGACAGGTTGAACATCTCACCGGTCTCGATCGGGCCCCGTGAGTGTGGATCCCGTGCACCGCCTTGACGCCGGACGCTGACCCGGGGGCGGCCCACTGGTCGATTTTGGTCTGGACCTATTGACAACCGCATTGGTCTGGACCACCTTGTGCTGCACACGGTGGCCACCGTCGCTCGCTCCTCCCCCCACTCTCCTCCTCCCTTCTCCCCCACCGGAGGCCCCCATGAACCGCGTACCGGGAACACCCGTACGCCGCAGACGCCCCTGGGCCGGAGCCCTCGTCTCCGCCCTCGCCCTCGCCCTTCCCCTCGTCGGCGCGGGCCAGGCGTCCGCGGCGGACGTCAACAACGCCAAGAACGCCGGCTTCGAGGCGGGCCTGAGCAACTGGACCTGTTCGGCGAACAGCGGCACGGTCGTCTCCTCCCCGGTGCACGGCGGTACGGCCGCGCTCCGGGCCACGCCCGCCGGGCAGGACAACGCCCGCTGCACCCAGACGGTCGCGGTGAAGCCGAACTCCACGTACGAACTGAGCGGCTGGGTGCGGGGCGGGTACGCCTACCTGGGCGTGACCGGCACCGGCACGACGGACGTGTCCACCTGGACCCCGGACTCCGGCAGCTGGAAGCGGCTGTCGACGAACTTCACCACCGGCTCCTCCACCACCTCGGTGACGGTCTACACCCACGGCTGGTACGGCCAGGCCGCCTACCACGTGGACGACCTGTCGGTGTTCGGCCCCGACGGGGGCGGCGGCGGTGACCCGGAGCCGACGGTCCCGGGCACGCCGGGCGGTCTGTCCGTCTCCGGTACGACGCCGTCGTCGGTGTCGCTGGCCTGGAACACGGTGTCCGGGGCGACCGGATACACGGTCTACCGCGACGGCACGAAGGTGACGGCCGTGTCGGGCACCTCGGCGACGGTGACCGGGCTCGCGGCCGACACCTCGTACTCCTTCCGGGTCGCCGCCACCAACGCGGCGGGCGAGTCGCCGAAGTCGGCGGCGGTGACCGCCCGCACGAAGCAGAAGGACGACGGGGGCGGAGGCGGTGACCTGCCGAAGCACGCCGTGACCGGCTACTGGCAGAACTTCGACAACGGCGCGGCCGTGCAGCGCCTCTCGGACGTCCAGGACGCCTACGACATCATCGCGGTCGCCTTCGCCGACGCCACCGGCACACCGGGCGCCGTCACCTTCAACCTGGACTCGGCGGGCCTGGACGGCTACACCGTCGACCAGTTCAAGGCGGACGTCCGGGCCAAGCAGGCGGCCGGGAAGAAGGTCATCATCTCGGTCGGCGGCGAGAAGGGCACCGTCGCGGTGAACGACTCCGCCTCCGCGACGAACTTCGCGGAGTCGGTGTACGCGCTGATGCGGGAGTACGGCTTCGACGGCGTCGACATCGACCTGGAGAACGGCCTCGACCCGACCCACATGACGCAGGCGCTGCGGTCGCTGTCGGCCAAGGCGGGCCCGTCGATGATCCTGACGATGGCCCCGCAGACCATCGACATGCAGTCGACGTCCGGCTCGTACTTCCGCACCGCGCTGAACGTGAAGGACATCCTCACGGTCGTCAACATGCAGTACTACAACAGCGGTTCCATGCTGGGCTGCGACGGCAAGGTCTACAGCCAGGGCTCGGTCGACTTCCTGACCGCGCTCGCCTGCATCCAGCTGGAGGGCGGCCTCGACCCGTCCCAGGTGGGCCTCGGCCTGCCCGCCTCGACGCGGGGCGCGGGCAGCGGTTACGTCTCCCCGGCGGTCGTGAACAACGCCCTGGACTGCCTCACCAGGGGCACCGGCTGCGGCACCTTCAAGCCGTCGCGGACCTACCCGTCCCTGCGGGGCGCGATGACCTGGTCCACGAACTGGGACGCCACGGCCGGCAACGCCTGGTCCGGCGCGGTGGGCCCGCACGTCCACGCCCTGCCGTGACCCGTTCCGCCCTTCACACCACCACCACCGCCCCCGCCCCCGCTCACGATCACGTGAGCGGGGGCGGTGGCGTGAGGCGCTAGAAGAACTCCGACCACGGCTGGTCCCAGACCTGCTTCACGCACAGGACCAGGAACAGCAGGCCCGCGACGGCGAGCATGCCGTTGCTCAGCCGGCCGTTGCGCCATTCGCGCGGTGTGCGGGCGGAGTTGAGGAGCCACAGCAGGGTGAGGGCGAGGAAGGGCATGAAGGCGGCGCCCAGGACGCCGTAGATGATGATCAGGCGGAAGGGCTGGCCCTGGAAGAGCAGGACCATGGGCGGGAAGGTGAGCCAGAGGAGGTAGGCGCGGAAGGCCCAGGAGCGTTCGCGGCGCCCCGAGGCCAGCTCGTCGCCCCGCGCCTCCCGCTCGCCCCGCCGCCGGGCCAGGAAGTCGGCGAACATCAGGCTCACTCCGTGCCAGACGCCGATCAGGGAGGTGAAGGAGGTGGCGAAGAAGCCGATCAGGAAGAGCTTGCCGGTGGCCGTGCCGTACTGCCGCTCCAGGACGTCGCCGAGCTGGATCAGCCCCTTGTCGCCGCTCGCGATCGCGATGTTCGCCGAGTGCAGCAGCTCGGCGCCGACGAAGAGCATCGCGACGACGAAGACGCCGGTGGTGGCGTAGGCGACCCGGTTGTCCAGGCGCATGACCTTCATCCAGCCGGTGTCCGTCCAGCCCTTGGCGTTGACCCAGTAGCCGTACGCGGCCAGCGTGATGGTGCCGCCGACGCCGCCGATCAGGCCGAGGGTGTTGAGGACGGAGTCCTTCTCGTCCGGGAGGACCGGGAGGAGTCCGGCGAAGGCGTCGCCGAGGTTCGGGGTGACGCGGACCGCCAGGTACACCGTCACCACGAACATGACGCCCACCAGGACCGTCATGACCTTCTCGAAGACGTCGTACTTGTTGAACCAGACGAAGACCAGGCCCACCAGACCGCAGGCGATGCCCCACCACTCGAGGTCCATCACGTCCGGGAAGAGGGCCTGGAGCGGCAGGGCGCTGGACGACATCGCGGCCGCGCCGTAGACGAAGCCCCAGATCACCGCGTAGACGGCGAAGAACCAGGTCGTCCAGTTGCCGAGGCTCGCCCAGCCGTCGAAGAGCGTGCGGCCGGTGGACAGGTGCCACCGGCCGCACGCCTCGGCGAGGGAGATCTTCACCAGGCAGCCGATGATCGCGGCCCACAGCAGGGTGTAGCCGAAGTTGGCGCCCGCGATGAGAGTGGCCACGAGGTCGCCGGCGCCGACCCCGGTCGCGGCGACGACGATGCCCGGACCGATGGAGCGCCAACTGGACCTACGGGGAGCCGGGCCGGTCCCGCCTGGTGCGCCGGTGTCTCTGATGTTGCCCGTGGTGTCCGCCATGGGGGTCAAGAAAGCCCATGGCCGCCGGTCGGACAAGAGGGCGTGCGGGGATCTTCACGGGATGCACCTGGTCGAGTGACCGACCGGACACCCCGTCCCGGCCGGGTCGGGCCGCTCCGTCGGCGAGGAGGCGCGGTACGCCGTGAGCCGGCGGGTGCGCGCTACTTGCCGTCGGCGGCGGTCTCCTCGGCGCCCGCGGCCTTCAGGACCTCCGTGGTCTCCTCGGTTTCCGGGGTTTCCGTGGTTTCCGCGGCTTCGGGGGTGTCGGGGGCATCGTCGTCCTCGGGCTTGTCGGCGTCCTCGTCGAAGTACTCGTCCAGGACCGCGTCCAGAGCGGTGTCCCACTCGGCGAAGCGGCTCCTGGACGGGGCCTCGACCTCCAGCGGGTACCAGCGGCGGTCCGGGGTGTGGACGGTGACCGTCCAGCGCTTGCCGAAGCGGGCGGTCTCCGTCTCCACCGCGCCGATCTCGTCCCAGCGGAACTCGCACTCCTGGTCGTCCAGGCGCAGGCGTACGCCGTTGTGGTCGGCGACGATCCGGGCGCGGCGGTCGGACGCCTCGAAGACGGGGCCGTCGGGGACCGCGTCCTCCTCGGGCGCGGCCTCCGCCTCCGGCTCCTGCCCCGGCTCCGGTTTCGGCTCCGGGGTGGCGTCCTGCTCAGGGGCCGCTGCGGGGGCGGTGTCCTCCGGCTCGTCCGTCTTCGCCTTCGCGTCCACCTCCCGGTCGGACGCGGGTGAGGTGAGCCCGGGAATGAAGGCCGGGTCGAATCCGGCGCCCCCCAGGGGCTGGCTGCTCGAACCTATGCGCTGCTCCACACCGCAGGAGTATGGTCGATAAACCTGTGCCGGGAACAGTCACCCCGCCGTTCGTCCGCGCTCCCCCACGTCACAGTGGTGCATCGGCCGTCACTCGTCCATGAACACGATGCGCCGCGTCCTGCTCCCGTCACCCGGCACGGGCGTCACCGCGCCCCGGCCGGCGGGGCTACGGACGCCTTCCGGTCAGGAGCCGTTCCACCAGGTCGGCGCGGGCGTGACGGCGCATCACCAGGTGGACGTCCCAGGGGGCGCCGCGCGCCAGTTCGGCCTCGACGGCCGTCCACAGCGCGCCGAAGCTCTCCAGGGCGGACAGCCCGCCGCGGCCGGCCCCCAGCAGGGGCAGGCAGATGGAGGTGAGCGGCGGGTCGTGGCGCCGGGACTCCGCGGTCAGCTGCCGGAAGGCCCGGGCGACGGCGCGGGTGACGTCGGCCGGCTGGACGTCGTAGTCGTTGGTCCCGGGGCGGGGCACGGCGACGGCCAGGTGGTAGACGCGGCGGACGCCCTGGTCCGCGAGGGCGCCGGCGGAGGTGACGGCGACCGTGCCGGGCAGGGCCGCCCGGCCGGGGATGCCGTGGTGCGCGGCCCAGGCGCGCAGTTCGTCGTGGACGTGGTCCTCGACGACACCGCCGGTCGCGTCGGTGCGCGCCCCGGCCCGGCGCAGTGTCGCGGCGACCGAGTCCTTGTAGGGGGCGGGTAACGCGAAGTAGGTGTTGGAGGGGGAGACGACGACGTCGACGCCCCGCAGGAGGTCCACCGAGTGGACGTGCAGGGTGACCGCCACGGTCCGGCCGTGGACGCGCGGGGTGATCACGCGGTGCGCGGGGGCGAGTTCGGGCCGCCCGGCGGCGGGCGCGTCGTGTCCGGTGCGGGGAGCGGGGAGCCGCACGGTGTCGGTGGTACCGGCCGCGAGGCCGAGGATCCGCTCGGTGATCTGTCCCAGCACCATCAGCTCGTGGTGCTTGCGGAAGCGTTCGACGCTGACGCCGTACACCTCGGCGGCCCGGCGGCGCCGGTCGGCGGGGGGCCAGTCGCGGGTGCCCTGGGCGAGGCCGAGGGTGTATTCGGCGGCGTCCTGCAGGGTTCCGCCGCCGATGCCGGCGACGGCTTCCCGGAGCAGCCGCTCGACCGCGAGGACGGGTGACTCCCCGGTCGTGCCGGGGCGTTCGCGGGCGATGCGGGAGAGCTCCGGGGTGTCGAGCCCTCGGAGCCTGACGACTCCGGCCCGCCGCACCGCCCTCACCTCTGCGAGCACCGCGGCGTGATCGGGCCGGTGAGGGGGATGTGACATGGCGTCAAGAATTCCATCGTCACCTCCACCCTCACAAGCCCGATCCGGTGCTTCCCCGGTTTCCATTGCAGCGCACGGGCCGGTCGGGTACGGGTCTGCCTCAGGTCACTTCCCGGTCGTCCGAACGCCCGGGCGGCTCATACGACGAGGCTGAGCGCGGCGGCGACCACGAACCCGGCCACGGACAGCACGCTCTCCAGTACCGTCCACGTCTTGAGCGTGTCCCGCTCGCTGATGCCGAAGTACTTGGCGACCATCCAGAAGCCGCCGTCGTTGACGTGCGAGGCGAAGATCGAGCCCGCCGAGATGGCCATGATGACCAGCGCGACGAACGCCTGCGAGTGGTCGCCCTCGGCCAGCAGCGGGGCCACGATGCCCGCCGTCGTCACGATCGCCACCGTCGCCGAGCCCTGCGCGACCCGCAGCACCACGGAGATCAGGTAGGAGAGGACGATCACCGGGAGGCCGACGTCGTTGAAGGTGTCCGAGAGTGCCTGGGCGACCCCGCTGGCCTTGAGGACGGCGCCGAAGACCCCGCCCGCGCCGACCACCAGCAGGATGTTGCCGACCGGCTTGAGGGAGGACGTGGAGACGGTCTCCAGGGACTTGCGGGACCAGCCGCGCCGGATGCCCAGCAGGTAGTACGCGAGGAACAGGGCGAGGGTGAGGGCCACGAAGGGGTGGCCGAAGAACTCGATGACCGAGCGGAGGGTGGAGGGGTCCAGCGCGATCGAGGAGAAGGTCGCCGCGAGGATCAGGACCAGCGGCGTACCGATGATGCCGAGGACCGTGCCGAGCGGCACCGGCGCCTCCCGCGGTGTGACACCGGAGGCGCGCTGCTCGGCGGCGACGGCGTCCTTGGCCTCCTGGGCGGCCTCGACCATGTCCTGCGGTACGGCGACGAAGATGCGCTTGCCGATCCAGGCGGAGTAGACCCAGGCGGCGGCGACGGCCGGCAGACCGCAGACGACGCCCATGAGGATGACCCAGCCGAGGTCGACGTGGAGCAGTCCGGCGGCGGCCACCGGGCCCGGGTGCGGGGGCAGGAAGGCGTGGGTGACGGAGAGGCCGGCGAGGAGGGGGAGGCAGTAGAGCAGGATCGACTTGCCGGAGCGCTTGGCGGCGGCGTACACGATCGGCGCGAGGACGAAGATGCCGACGTCGAAGAAGACCGGGATGCCGAAGATCAGACCGGTGAGGCCCATCGCGAGCGGGGCCCGCTTCTCGCCGAACAGGCCGAGCAGCCGTCCCGCCAGCACCTCGGCGCCGCCGCTGACCTCGAGGATCGCGCCGAGCATGGTGCCCAGGCCGATGATGATCGCGACATGGCCGAGGATGCCGCCCATCCCGGACTCGATGGTGGACACCGCGTCCGACCGCTGGACCGTGCCGAAGAGTTCGGTGACCGACAGACCCGCCAGCAGGCCGACGGCTATGGAGACGGCGAGCAGCGCGACGAACGGCTGGAGCCGGACCTTGATGATCAGGAAGAGGAGCAGCGCGATGCCGATGGCGGCGACGGTCAGCAGGCCCGCCGTGCCGTCGAGGAGGACGAGCAGTCCTCCGGTGTGCGGTGGTGCCTCGGCCGGTGCGGAGGCGGCGAGCGGGAGGAGCGGATGGGACATGCGGGGGTCCTCTGGGTAAGGGCATGGGGCTTTCGGGCAGGGGGGATCGCGGCACGGCGTCCCAGGGGTGCGGGACGCCGTGCCGTGACGTCGTACGGCGGTGCGGGTGGGGGGCGGCGCGGGTCAGCCGAGGACGGCGAGCGCGTCGATCTCGATGAGGAGGCCGGCGGGCAGACCGACGTAGACGGTCGTGCGGGCGGCGGGCGGCTGGGTGAGGCCCTGCTCCTCGAAGTAGGCGTTGTAGATCTCGTTCATCTCCGCGAAGTGGTCCACGTCGGTGAGGTAGACGCGGATCATCATCACGTCGTCCCAGCTCGCGCCGCCCTCTTCGAGGATCGCCTTGACGTTGGCGAGGGTCTGGAGGGTCTGCTCGCGCAGGGTGGGGCCGGCGGGGGTGGGCGGCTTGCCCTCCTCGTGCGGGAGGAAGCCGACCTGGCCGGCGACCTGGAGGATGTTGCCCTTGCGGACGCCGTGGGAGAACTTCGCGGGCGGGGTGGTGTGGGTGGCGGGGGTGAGCGCGGTCTTCTCGGTCATGCGGGGGTGTCCTTCACTGGGGTGCTGCCGGGGTCCGGCCGGAGTACTCGCCGCTGATCGCGTCCGCCGTACGGCGCACCAGCGGGAGCAGGGTGAGGAGTTCGTCGGCGGTGACGACGACGTTCGGCGCGGAGACCGACATCGCGGCGACCACCCGGCCGTCGGCGCCGCGGATCGGCGCGGCGACGCAGTTGATGGACTCCTCGTGGCCGCCGAGGTCGGTGGCCCAGCCCTGTTCGCGCACCTTGGCCAGTTCCTGGAGGAACGCGGCGGCGTGGGGCGTCGAACGGGACGTGTACATGGGGTAGTCGAGCTTCTCCGCGAGGGCGCGGCGCTCGTGTTCGGGCAGGTCGGCGAGGAGGAGTTTGGCGACGGCCGCGACGGTGATGGCGACCGGTTTGCCGATCCGTGAGTACATGCGGACCGGGTAGCGGCTCTCGACCTTGTCGATGTAGAGGACCTCGTTCTCCTCGTGGACGGCGAGGTGGACGGTGTGTCCGCAGGTCTCGTTGAGGCGTACGAGGTGGGCGTGGGCGATCTCGCGGACGTCGAGGTTCTCCATCGCCTCCTGGGCGAGGGCGAAGAGGCGGGCGCCGAGGCGGTAGCGCTGGTCGGACTGGCGGTAGACCAGGCCGTGCTCGTGGAGGGTGCGCAGGAGGCGCAGGGCGGTGGACTTGTGCACGCCGAGCCGGTCGGCGACCTGGCCGAGGTCGGCGGGGCCTTCCGCGAGCAGGGGGAGGATGCTCAGGGCGCGGTCTACGGTCTGGCTCATGGGGTGCGTGCCTCCTCTTCGGCCTGTTCATCGGCTTGGGTCCAGCCGGGGCCGAGTCGCAGTCTCCCCCACTCGGTGTCGTCGAGGGCGACGAGGCGCTCCGCGAGGGCGCGGGGTGGGGGTGGGGCGAGGTCGCCGGGGGTGGTGAGGGTGGCGGCGGCGGTGAGGTGGCCGTGGCGGAGGCGGGTTTTCAGCGGGAGGTTGCGTAGGGTTGCTGAAAGGAAGCCTGCTGCGAAGGCGTCGCCTGCGCCGGTTGTTGCGACTACGTCGACTTTGAGGGCGGGCGCGGCTGTGGCTGGGCGGGGGGACGTTGCGCAGCCCGGCGCTTGCGGGGTGCCGTCGCGCCCACCCGTGCCGCCCCAGCGGCACGACTGCCCGCGGAGGGTGGGGAACGCGACTGCTCCACGTGCTCCTTGCTTGACCACCAGGATGTCGGGTTCCGGGAGGGCTTCGCGGATGGAGGACGGGCCGCCTGTGATGCCCCAGGCTTCCTCTGCCTCGTCCTCTCCGACGAAGACGATGTCCGCGTCGCGGGCCAGGTCCAGGAGGACTTCCGGGCCGTGGGCGTCGCGCCACAGGGCCGGGCGGTGGTTGACGTCGAAGGAGATCAGGGGGCGGCCGGGGCGGGGAGCGGTGAGTTCGCGCATCAGGGTCAGGCAGTCGGCCGACAGTGCCGCCGTGATGCCGGACAGGTGCAGGATGCGGCCCGCGCGTACCGCCTCCAGGTCGAGGTTCGCGGCCGTCATCGCGGAGGCCGCCGAGCCCGCCCGGTAGTAGGCGACCTCGTGGGCGTCGGTGGAGCGGTCGCCGGCCGTGCGGAAGTAGACGCCGGTGGGGCGGTCCGGGTCGCGGCGGACGTGGGAGACGTCGACGCCGTAGCCGCCGATCGCCTCGACGAGGTGGTCGCCGAAGCCGTCGGCGCCGACCCGGCTGACCCAGCGGGTCGCGTGGCCCGCCGCCGCGAGCGCGCACACCACGTTGGACTCCGCGCCGCCGATGCCCCGGTCGAAGGAGGGGACGTCGGCGAGGCGGCCCGGCCGGGTGGGCAGGAACGTCACCATGGACTCGCCGAGCGCGACAACGTCCACGGCGTGGCTCCTTCTCTTCTGCGGGTGGGGCGGTCTCCGTTGACCGCACGTGGCCGAGATGTTAGACAGCGTTAAGCGATATACGCAATGGGTGTTGCAAGCAATGCAACATGCCTGATCAGGGAGGTTCCGATGGTCCTCGACGCTCTCGCCCACCTCACCGAGGAACGGGTCGACCACCGCTTCAAGGGCCTCCCGCCGGACGCCGAGGGGCTGACCGTCGGTGAGCTGGCCGCGCAGCGCCGCAACCTCTTCACCGACGGCTTCACCACCCCCGTGCTCGCGCTCTCCGCCGAGCGCCTGGAGCACAACCTGAGGCTGATGGAGACGTACGCGGCCCGGCACGGGCTCGCCTTCGCGCCGCACGGCAAGACGTCCATGGCGCCGCAGCTCTTCCAGCGGCAGATCGAGCACGGGGCGTGGGGCATCACGCTGGCCGTTCCGCACCAGGTGCGGGTGGCGCGGGCGTTCGGGGTCCGGCGGGTCTTCCTCGCCAACGAGCTGGTGGACGCGGCGGCCCTGAAGTGGATCGCCGCCGAGCTGGACGCCGACCCCGGCTTCCGGTTCGTCTGCTACGTCGACTCCGTGCGCGGGGTCGAGCTGATGGACGCGGCCCTGAGCGAGGCGGGAGCCTCCCGCCCCGTGGACGTCGTCGTCGAGCTCGGCGCCGGTGAGGGGGCCCGCACCGGGGCGCGGACGGAGGACGAGTGCGCCACCGTCGCCGACGCGGTGGCGGGCGCGCGCCGGCTGCGGCTGGCCGGGGTCGCCGGGTACGAGGGCGAGGTGCCGCGAGCCGATCCGGAGCGGGTGCGGGCCTGGCTGCGGCGGCTGGTGGCGCTCGCCGTGGACTTCGACAAGGCGGGGCGGTTCGCGGGGCTCGACGAGATCGTGGTGAGCGCGGGCGGCAGTGCCTGGTTCGACGCGGTGGCGGACGTCTTCGCCGAGGTCCCGGAGCTGTCCGCGCCCGTGCTGAAGCTGCTGCGCTCGGGCGCGTACGTCTCGCACGACGACGGCCACTACCGCGAGCTGACCCCCTTCAACCGGGTCCCGGAGGAGGGTGCGCTGGAGCCGGCGTTCCGGCTGTGGACGCAGGTGGTGTCGCGGCCGTCCGACGGGCAGGCGTTCGCCAACGCGGGCAAGCGGGACGCGGCCTACGACCTCGATCTGCCGTTCGCCCAGGTGGTGCGCCGGGACGGGAGCGAGCGCCCGGCCACCGGGATCTCGGTGACCGGGCTGTCCGACCAGCACGCGTGGCTGCGCACCACCGGGGAGGCCGATCTGGAGGTCGGGGACTGGGTGGGGCTCGGGCTGTCCCACCCGTGCACGTCCTTCGACAAGTGGGAGCTCATCCCCGTGGCGGAGGCGGACGGCACGGTGGTCGACTACATCCGTACGTTCTTCTAGGAGGCCGGCATGGAAGAGCTCGTCATCCGGGACGCGGACGTCGTCGACGGCTCCGGCGCCCCTTCGTACCGCGCGGACGTGGTCGTGGACGGCGGCCGCATCGTCTCCATCGTGAAGGAGGCGGCGGACGCGGGCTGTCAGCGCCCGAAGGCCCGCCGTGAACTGGACGCCGAGGGGCTGGTGCTGGCCCCCGGCTTCATCGACATGCACGCCCACAGCGATCTGGCGCTGCTGCGCGACCCCGACCACAGCGCCAAGGCCGCGCAGGGCGTCACCCTGGAGGTCCTGGGCCAGGACGGGCTGTCGTACGCGCCGGTCGACGACCGCACGCTCGGCGAGGTGCGCCGGGCGATCGCCGGCTGGAACGGCCCGGGCGACGACGTCGACTTCGACTGGCGGTCGGTGGGCGAGTACCTGGACCGGCTCGACCGGGGCATCGCCGTCAACGCCGCGTACCTGATCCCGCAGGGCACGGTCCGCGCGCTCGCCGTCGGCTGGGAGGACCGCGCGGCCACGCCCGCGGAGCTGGACCGGATGCGGCGGCTGGTCGCGGAGGGCATGGAACAGGGCGCGGTCGGCATGTCGTCGGGGCTGACGTACACGCCCGGCATGTACGCCGAGGGCGCCGAACTGACCGAGCTGTGCCGGGTAGTGGCGTCGTACGGCGGCTACTACTGCCCGCACCACCGCTCCTACGGCGCCGGGGCGCTGGAGGCGTACGAGGAGATGGTGGCGCTGACGCGGGAGGCCGGCTGCCCGCTGCACCTGGCGCACGCCACGATGAACTTCGGCGTGAACAAGGGCCGGGCGCCCGAACTGCTGGCCCTCCTCGACGACGCGCTCGACGCCGGCGCCGACATCAGCCTCGACACCTACCCCTACACCCCGGGCTGCACCACCCTCGTGGCGCTGCTGCCGAGCTGGGCGAGCGAGGGCGGTCCGGAGGAGGTCCTGCGGCGGCTCGCGGACGACGACACGGCCGAGCGGATCCGGCACCACCTGGAGGTCACCGGCTCGGACGGCTGCCACGGCGTGCCCGTGGAGTGGGAGACCATCGAGATCTCGGGCGTCGGCGACCCGGCACTGGGCGCGTACGTGGGCCGTACGGTCCTGGAGTCGGCGCGGGCGCGCGGCGCGTCGCCCTGGACGGTCGCGCGGGAGCTGCTGCTGAAGGACAGGCTCGCCCCGACGATCCTCCAGCACGTCGGCCACGAGGAGAACGTACGGGCGATCATGCGGCACCGGGTGCACACCGGCGGCTCGGACGGCATCCTGCAGGGCGCGAAGCCGCATCCGCGGGCGTACGGGACGTTCCCGCACTACCTCGGGCACTACGTACGGGAGTTGGGGGTGCTGTCGCTGGAGGAGTGCGTGGCGCACCTGACCTCGCGCCCGGCGGCACGGCTGCGGCTGCCGGACCGGGGGCTGGTCCGCGAGGGGTACAAGGCGGACCTGGTGCTGTTCGACCCGGGGACGGTGGCCGCGGGGTCGACCTTCGCCGAGCCCCGGACGCTGCCGACGGGCATCCCGTACGTGCTGGTCGACGGGCGGTTCGTGATCGAGGACGGGCGGCGCACGGACGTACTGGCGGGGCGGGCGGTCCGCGGGACTCCCCGCTGACCGCCCGCCCCTGCCGCCCGCCCCCGCCGGCCGGCCCTCTACGGCTTGGGGACGGCGCAGCCGCTCGCGCGCAGGTCGAGCTTGTTGCCCACGCCGAAACAGGCGGGGAACAGGTGCGTCTGCTGGGCGTAGTTGATGCCCTGGCGGACCGTGACCCTCCCGTTCTCGTCGACCTCGCACGGGTTGTCGAGCGTGCAGCGCTCGCCGTCCGTGTTGCCGGTGTTGTTGACGGCGACCACCCGGCCAGTGGCGTCGTCGACGACCGGTGAGCCGGAGGTGCCGCCGATGGTGTCGCAGGCGGGGGTGTAACGAACCGAGTCCTTCCAGGTCCAGTCCCCCTCCTTCACGCGGTACGCGAACCCGTCGATGGAGCAGTTGTAGATCCGCTTCCAGTACCCGGACACCACACTGATGGCCGTACCGGCCGTCGGGCGGGTGGCGCTCAGGGTCAGCGCGTCGATGCCGTACGCGCTCTTGATCCGCGCGTACGTCGTGCCCAGCCGGTAGATCGCGGCGTCCGTGTCGGTCATGGTCGCGTAGACGAGCCGGTCGGCGCGCAGGGTGGTGACCCTGGAGCCGGCGGAGTTCAGCAGTCCGAAGGTGCGGCTGGACGCCCGGTCGACGAGGACCTGGCCGGGTTCGAGGAAGCCGCTCTCCAGGCAGTGGCCGTTGGTGAGCACGAGTGCCGGGTCGCTGTCCGCCGAGCCCGGCATGCGGACGACGGAGCCGGAACAGTTGCTGAGCGAGACGGTGCCGGCGAAGTCCACCGTGCCGGCCTTCGGCGCGGTGAGTCCGGACAGGAGGTCCGCCGCGGCCCCGACCGTGTCGTCGACGAGATCCGTCAACGTGGTGGCCGGGGCCGCGTCCGTGGTCGTGTCCGCGCCCATGGGGGAAGGCGCGGCGGCGACCGCGGGGGCCGCGCCCGCCCCGGCGAAGGCCAGGGCGCAGAGCGCGACGACGAGAGGTTTTCTCATGGGGTCCCCTCTAGCGGCGTCGGGCGACCGGGAATCCTCCGACCGCCCACGAAATTGTCATGCGCATTGTCAGCATGCGGACGACGAGGGGACAAGGCCTTGTTTCCAGCCGGTAACCGGGCGCCCCCAGGGTCACCCGAACCCGCGGAGGAAGAGGGGGTCACGGCGGGGAGGGCCGGTGTGAAGGTGATGAAGGCGCGCCCCCCTGGGGACACAACCGCCCGAAACGACACGTCTCACGTGGCGGAAGACACGGCCCGAAGGGCCATACCGGGCCGTAAGCTCCCAGCATGCAGGTGATCCAGTCGACCAAGCTCGCCAACGTCTGTTACGAGATCCGGGGCCCGGTGCTCGAGGAGGCGATGCGGCTGGAAGCGGCCGGTCACCGCATCCTCAAGCTGAACACCGGCAACCCGGCGGCGTTCGGCTTCGAGTGCCCGCCCGAGATCCTGGAGGACATCCTCCGCAACGTGTCGACGGCACACGGCTACGGCGACGCGAAGGGCCTGCTGGCCGCGCGCCGGGCGGTCGTCATGCACAACCAGACCCTCGGCATCGAGACCGACGTCGAGCACGTCTTCATCGGCAACGGCGTCTCCGAGCTGATCGTGATGGCGATGCAGGGCCTGCTGGACGACGGCGACGAGGTGCTCGTCCCCGCGCCCGACTACCCGCTGTGGACGGCGGCCGTCTCCCTCTCCGGCGGCACGGCGGTGCACTACCGCTGCGACGAGCAGTCCGACTGGATGCCGGACCTCGCCGATGTGGAGCGCAAGGTCACCGACCGCACCAAGGCGATCGTCATCATCAACCCGAACAACCCGACCGGCGCGGTCTACGACGAGGCGGTCGTCAAGGGCCTCACCGACATCGCCCGCCGCCACAACCTGCTGGTCTGCTCCGACGAGATCTACGACAAGATCCTGTACGACGACGCGAAGCACATCCCCACCGCCTCCGTCGCCCCCGACCTGCTCACCCTCACCTTCAACGGCATGTCGAAGGCGTACCGGGTGGCCGGCTACCGGGTGGGCTGGATGTCGATCTCGGGCCCGCGCGCCCACGCCGACTCCTACATCGAGGGCCTGACCATCCTGGCGAACATGCGCCTGTGCGCGAACATGCCGGGCCAGCACGGGGTGGTCGCGGCGCTCAGCGGACGCCAGACGATCAACGACCTGGTGCTGCCGGGCGGGCGGCTGCGCGAGCAGCGGGATGTGGCGTACGAGCTGCTGACCCAGATCCCGGGCGTGAGCTGCGTGAAGCCGAAGGGGGCGCTGTACCTCTTCCCGCGGCTCGACCCCGACGTCTTCAAGATCAAGGACGACCGGCGGATGGTGCTGGACCTGCTGCGCCGCGAGAAGATCATGGTGGTCCAGGGCACCGGCTTCAACTGGCCGGAGCCGGACCACTTCCGGGTGGTGACCCTGCCGTCGGTCACCGACCTGCGGGACGCGGTCGGGCGGATCGCCCGCTTCCTGGACGGTTACGGCCAGCACTGAGGCCCCCTCCCCGGGCGGCCCTTCCGCGAACCGGGCAACCTTTCCGTGAACCGGACGGCCCTTCCGCGAACGACTCAACTTTAGACTGAATCCAATGTAGGATGGTTTCCTGTTGCATCACAGGAGGCCATCCATGTACGAACCGATCCGCGCCAAGTCGGTCCACAGCACGATGGCCGGCACCCCGCACGACTTCCCCCACCGTTCCCGTGAGGAAGAGCTGGACATCCAGCTCGCGGGGCATCTCGCCGCGCTGCTCGCCGTCACCGACGAACTGCGCGCGGTGGCCCCCTCGGCCGATCTGGACGCCGCGGCCGAGCGGCTCGCCGGGCAGGTGGCCCGCCTGCGGGGAGGACGTACGCCGGCCCGCGCGTCGGCGACCACGACGGGCCGCGCGCCGAACGCGGCGGCCCTGCACCGGCGGGCCCACGCGCTCGCCGGCCGCGCCCTGGTCGTCGCCGCCTCCCGCGCCGACACGGCGGCGGCGATCCTCGCCGCCGAACGGATGGACGCGCACACCGCGGCCCTGGAGCCGCGCCCCCTCGCGTCCTCCCACTGAGCCCCCGCGGGGGCTCCCCCGACGGCCCCGGTCCGCGTGCACCCGCAGAGACGCGCGGACCGGGCGCCACCTTTCCTCCCGGCCGGGGCATACCACCGTCGTGCCACGCCGGCCGGCTCGCGAGCGGGACTAGACGGACGGACGGCCCGCCGGGACACCGCCGGTCAGCGGGGAGTCGTCGATGCGGGGCAGCCGCGTGAGCCGCTCCCGGCGGGCCTCCGGGCTCGCGGCCCCGGCCTCGGCCGGACAGAGCGCGCCGACGACGTACGCGCCGAGGGCGTTGTCGATCGGGTGCACCCGCGGTACGCCGTTCTCGTCGAGCTCCTGGTACTTCATCAGGTTCTGCGCGACGGCCATCTGGCGCTTGCCGTCCCGGCTGGACAGCGCGATCGTGCCGGCCCCGAACACCGCGCCGTCATGGCCCCAGAAGCGTCCGCAGGGCAGGTCCAGGGCGTAGATGCCGAGGCCGTAGTCCATGCCGGAGACGGGGACCGTGCGCGTCATCTCGTCGAGGGACGCCGCGCCGACGAGCTTCCCGCCGAGCAGGGCGCGGTAGAAGCGGTTGAGGTCGTCGGTGGTGGAGACGACCGATCCCGCCGTGTACGCCCACGACATGTCGTAGACGCTGTAGTCGCGGGGCGGGTCGATCAGACCGTAGAACGACTCGTACATCCGCGGGTGCGGGCCCTTGATGTACGGGGTGCGCGGCAGGTACGTGTGACGCAGCCCGGCCCGGTCGATGACGTGGCGGGTGAGGTACGTGGCGGCCTTCTGGCCGGTGACCTTCTCCAGGAGGAGCCCGGCGATGACGTAGTTGGTGTTGGAGTACGTACCCGGCACCGAGCCGGGGCTTCCGGTCGCGGGGGCCGCGAGGCCCAGCCGGACCAGTTCCCGCGGGCCGACGGAGCGGAAGCGCTCCTCGTCGAGGCTGGCCGCCGAGCCCCGGGTGAGGGAGGGGAAGGCGCCCGCGATGTAGTCGCCGATCCCGCTGGTGTGGTTGAGGAGCATGCGTACGGTGATCCGCCGTCCGCGCTCCCCGGGTATCAGGTCCGGCAGGTAGTCGGAGACGGGCGCGTCGAGCCGGATCCGGCCGCGCTCCGCCTGTTGGAGCAGACCCACGGCGGTGAAGGTCTTGCTGATGCTGCCCACCCGCTGCCGCATGCCCGGCGTGACCGGGCGGCCGGTGTTCACGTCCGCGACGCCCGCCGCCCCGGTCCACCACTCGCCGCCGTCCCGGACGGACGAGAAGACGCCGTACATGCCCGCCTCGTGGACGGCGTCCAGCGCGTCGTGCAGCGCGGTTCCGTCCAGGGACGTGGAGCCTTGGGGGCCGGCGACGGCCGGTTGGGTGAGAACGGCGGTGGTCGTCAGCAACGTGGTGCCCAGGATGGCTCCGAGAAGTCGGGCAATGCGCAACTTCCTGTCCTTTCAATCGCCTTCGAGACCGACGGATGATCGATCCGGATCATCTTCAGGGGGAACGGACGGCCCTCACATCCGTCCGGGGAATGATCGGAAACCGGCCTCCGGCCACCCGCGCGTGCGGACGACCGGCCGCCGCGAAGGGGACTTGAAGGACGTCTCCCCCCGTTGTCCCGTGCGGGGGTCCGCGGCTGACGCCGGTTCACGGGGGCCCGCACGGCATACGCGCGGTCGGGGGCCGGGGATGCCGACGCCGACGCCCGCGCCGGCCCGGGATGCCGGGCCGGCGCGGGTCCTCCCGGGAGCACCCCTCCCGGGAACCGCGGGGTCAGCGGGTGACGTAGACCGTCGCCGACGCCGTGGACGCCTCGTGCAGGTCGTCGCCGGGCCAGCTGACCGTGTAGGTCGTCTCCTTGCGGGTGCGCGGCAGGTCGTCGATGGTGAAGGTGCCGTCGGCGGCGACCGTCACCGACGACAGCGTGCCGGTCCCCTTCCGGTCGGTGCGCTCCACCTCGAGCACGGCCCGCTCCGGCAGCGCCTTCCCCTGCGCGGTGAACGTCCCGGTGATGTGGACGCCCGTGCTCATCGACGCCTCCTCCGGGGCGGTGAGCGCGATCGAGCCGGCCGCCTTGCCGACGGACACGGTGTGGGTGACGTCGGTGGCCGGGCGGTGGGTGAGGTCGCCGAGGTAGGAGACGGTGTAGGTGGCGTCGCCGATCAGGCCGGGCTCGTCGAGGACGGTGTAGGAGCCGTCCTCCTTGACGGTGAAGGTGCCCAGGTCGTGGGTGCCGTCCGCGTCCGTGCGGGTCGCCTTGACCTTCAGCGGCTCGGCGGGCGCCGGTCCGTCGTGCTCCAGCCGGCCCCGCACCGACAGCGGCTCGCCCACGACGGCCCGGGCGGGGCTGTGGGTCAGCGTTTCACCGAGGCGGACGTCGTACTGGACGGCGGGGGGCCGGATGATGTGCAGCCAGTACTGGTTGCCGGCCGCGTTGGTGGTGACCGCGAAGAGCCGGGAGCCGTCGGCGGACCATTCCGTGCCGCGCGGTACGACCCGGTCGCCGTCCTGGCTGCCCTCGAAGGCGAACTCCAGCGGCGCGGTCGGATCGGTCGGGTCGGCGGGCTGGACCAGCAGGTCGGGGGTGGCGCCGGTGGCCGAGGCGCCGCGTGCCACGTACTTTCCGTCGCCGCTGAAGGCGACCGAGCTGGCGGTGGCGCCCGCGGGCAGGGCCTGGTAGCCGTTCGCGGCGTCCGACAGGTCGCCGGTGTTCAGCAGCCGGGTGCCGGCGGAGGCGTCGGCGAGGGCGACCTTCGTGCCGTCCGGGGAGACGGCGATGTCCTTCAGGTTCAGGGCGCCGTTGCCCGCGCTGTCGGCGAACCGGCGGGTGGCGTTCCGTACGGGGGTCTCTCCGCTGCCGTCGAAGACGCTGACGAACGGGTTGGGCGCCGAGGAGTTGAGCACCCCCTGGCCCATCACAAACGTGTCGTTCGGGCCGCCCTCCAACAGGAGCTTGCCGGAGTCGTTCCAGCCGGTGCGCTGCCAGCCACCGTTGACGACCGCGTCCACGTGGGACGTGGCCGTGGAGCACAGGGGGAGAGGGTCGGCCACCTGCGAGGTGTAGTACGGCTTACCGCCCGCGACGACGACTTCCCGCCCGCAGTAGTCGTTGTTGGCGTTGGCCGTGCTCTTGAGAGCGAGCGTGGTGGTGTCGTACGCGGAGATCCGGTAGCGCTCGCCGGCGTAGAGCGTGCTCGCGTCGGCGCTGAGCGCCAGGCCGGAGACGTGGTAGTCGGTCCTGATGGTGGAGATCCGCTCGCCCTGGAAGGTGTAGACGGCGATCTGACCGTCGTTGGAGCTGGAGCCCACGGCGGCGTCGGCGAGGAAGACGCGCTGGTGGACACTGTCGACGGCCAGCGCCGAGTACGTGGTGAACGGCAGTTTGGCGACGGCGTCGGCGGTGGCCGCGTGCGCCGCGGGCGCGACGGCGACGGTGAGTCCGGTCCCGGCGAGTGCGGCGGAGAGAACGGTGGCCGAGAGACGTCTGGATCGTCGTGCTGTATTCAACTGTGCCCCCCACAGGCTGTGTCGGCGACCCGCACGGGAAAGCCGCCCCCCAACCATGGAACGGGGAACAGCCGTTCGGGTCGTACAAGATCGGGAGCGTACACCGGCACACCGCGCGTAACGGCGGGTTTCCGACGGCGTGGCGCCGCGCCGGTCGCACGCCGAAACGGCGCTGTCAGCGGCCGTCCTCGGGGTCACTGCCGGATTCACCGCATCAGGGTGACCGGAAAGGGGCGACTCCACCCGCGTGTTCACGCATGGGTGGTACGGCGACCTGGGCGCTGCACCACAAGCCCTACCGGTGCCGTACGGCGTGGAGTTGGTGTTCGGTGTCCGCCCCGGAGCCCGGTGCGACACCACGGCCTCCGGGACGACGCCTACATGCTGTTCCTCGGCAACGAGGTCTACCTGCCGGCCTGCCCGAAGCGCTGCGACCCGGCGGCCGTCCTCCCGGTGAACCAGAGCTGCCGGTCTCGGATCATTTGAGGGAGTCGACGAAGGACGTCCAGGCCGGGGCCGTGATGGTGAGGACCGGGCCGTGGGGGACCTTGGAGTCGCGGACGGGGACGACGGTGGTGTGGGCGTCGCAGACCTCGAGGCAGTCGCCGCCGTCGCCGTTGCTGTAACTGCTCTTGCGCCAGCGGGCGGCGGCGGGGAAGACTTCGGCTACCTCCACACAGTTGCCGCCGCTGCCGTTGCTGTAGCTGCTCTTGCGCCAGACGGCCGTGCTCAAGTCAATCTCGTTGCTTGCCATTTCCGCCATCCTCAGCCGCTTGCTCGATCAGGGCCAGGGACGCCTCCGGTGGCAGTGCGGCGGCCCTGAGCAGATCGTACGACCATCGGTACTCCTTCACGAGGCCCGGATCGTCGATGGTGTCTCCGCTGTGCAGCGCCTCTGTGTAGACCAGCGGTGGCGCGTCGGAGAACGTCATGATCATCGCAGTGCCCAGCATGAACGGGTGCGCTCCACAGTTCCACGGAAGGATCTGGGGAACGATCCGGTGCCGCCTTGCCAACGCGGCGATGTGCTCCCACTGTTCTGACGCCTGGTCCGGCGGAACAATCGGCTGCCGAAGCAGAGACTCGGACAGAATGGCCCAGTACACCGGAGTCTTGTGGTTCTCCTCGAAGAGACGGGCACGCGCCAGTCGGGCTGTGGCCTTCTCCTCCACCTCCTCACCCGGCGCCAGCGGGTGGGTCGCCCGCACCACCGCCCGCGCGTACGCCTCCGTCTGCAACAACCCCGGAATCAGCGTCGGGCACCACTCCTCGATGGTCTCCGCGTGTTTCTCCGCCTCCAGCACCCGCTCGAAGTAACTCGCGTGCCCCCGCCGCTTCGCCCTCCGCACGTCCTCGCACCGTCGCCGGAAGAACCCGTCCGTGCCGAGCACCTTGTCCACGTGCTCGGCCAGTTCCGTCGGCATCCGCCGCGTCCCGCGCTCGATCTCGCTGAGGTGGCTCGGGCCGTAGAAGCTGCCCTCGACCAACTGCTGGAGCGTCAGTCCCGCCTCCTCCCGTTTCCAGCGCAGCTCGCTGCCGTAGAAGGTCGGGACGCCCGTCGAACCGTCGATGTCCTTGCGCTGCCCCATCATTCACCGTCCTTGGTGTTCCGTTACCGCCCGCTTCCCGGTGTTTCCCCGGCCCCTACCAACCTCCTGACCGCATACGTGCAGTTCAGGACCGGGATGCCGAAGGGCTGTCACGCTACGCCGAACGGCGGCAGAGTGTGAGCGGTTCGTCACACAGAGCACCGAAAGGCGTGAACCCCCATGCACAGCCCCACCGAAGCCGACGCCTGCGCCGAGGAGTTGCGGGCGGCGCTCGCCGCGCACGGCATCACCCTGCCGTCCCTCGGCGTCGACCTCCCGACCCTCGCCGCCGGCTGCCCGGTCCGGCCGCTGATCGCGCTCGGCAACTGCAACCTCCTCACCGCCCGGGCCCTGACCGCCGCCCTCCGCGAGGGTGCCGCGTGATGCGACCGGAGACGACGCTCGAACTGCTCGCGACACCGGCCGAGGTGTCCGCCGTACGCCGTGCCCTGCGCGACTACGGCGACGACGTCCAGCTCTGCGCGAGCGAACTCGTCACGAACGTGGTCCAGCACCTCGGCGAGGGCGTTCCCGTCACCGTCCGGGTCTCGTGCGACGACGGCGGACGCACACGCCTGGAGGTGACCGATCCCGACCCGCGTGCGCTGCCCGTCCTGCGGGCGGCCGTGGACGTCGACGCGGAGTCGGGGCGGGGGCTCGCACTGCTGGACGCGCTCGCGGTGAGGTGGGGCGTGGCGCACGGGCCCGGCGGCAAGACCGTGTGGTGCGAGCTGGACGCGGAGCCGGGAGGGGGAAGCGCTGCCTCAAGCCATGGGCCGGTGTCAGTGGTATCCGGTTGAATGACGGCCACGGACGACGCGGGGAAGCTGGAGCGGGGAGCTTGGCACAGTAGTCGCGGTAGCGGGCGACGGGGCCGTCGAAGGCCCAGGGCTCCAGTCCGGTGAGGCTGGGGCGCAGCCAGGTACTGAAGGTTGTCCCGTGACTGCCGACTACAGCCGCTGAGCGAAGCCGGAAACCGGGTGGCCGTCGTGCTCGAGCTGTCGATACCGTCGAGCTCCCGGCCGGCCGCATCGGCGGTTGCTTCGTCCAGAGAGTGATGTCCGTGAGCAGCCAGCGAGCAACGACGACCCTGTGGCGTCCCACCGGACCCGAGGAGCTGGCGCTGGTGCAGGAGCTGGACTGGCGTGCCTGGCCGCCCCGGCTCCCCGAGCAGCCGATCTTCTACCCGGTTCTCAACGAGGACTACGCCGTCAAGATCGCACGGGACTGGAACGTCAAGCATGACGGCGCGGGCTTCGTCACCCGCTTCGAAGTCGAGTCCGACTTCCTGCGCAGGTATCCGGTCCAGCAGGCAGGCGGACGGACGATCCTGGAGTTGTGGGTACCGGCCGAGGAGCTTGACGAGTTCAACGCCCATATCGTCGGCAAGATCCAGTTGGTTCACGAGTTCCGCTGAGCCGCGGAGGCTCCGTGGAGTGGCGGACCGACCCGATGCGGTGATCAGTCGGGCTCTTCGAAGGAATCGGCTTCGGAACGCGGGGCTGGTGCGAGGGCCGGCGGTGAGTTCGGTGTCGGTGTGCCGCGGGCTCATGAGCCGGTGTAGAGCCGTCGCAGGTCGACCAGGACCACCTCGCCCCGGTCCGCGGCCGCACGCAGTTCCGGTTCGAAGCCGGCGCCGCTGTAGCAGGCGGGTCTGGCGTGGCTGGTGTCGACGCCCCGCGCGGCGAGCAACTCCAGCATGCGGCGCAGGCGTTGCAGGTGCCCGAGGTGCATCACCTTGTTCCACTTCGCCTCGCCCACGGACAGCAGGATGCCCTGGTCCTGACCGATCGCGCCGTGCACCACGACATCGGCTTCGATGCCGGTGTAACTGATCGTTTCAGAATGAGGTTCGTGGGCGTCGCAAGCAGATGATGCTGCAGGCGAGTGGGGGCAGGCCAAGGTGGAGGTCGGCGCGTATCTCGTAGCGGATGCGCAGGCGTTTGAACTGGTGGAGCCGGGCGAAGGTCCGTTCCACGACCCAGCAGGTCTTGCCCAGTCCCGATCCGTGCGGGACGCCTCGGCGGGCGATCTTGGGTGTGATGTCGCGGGCTCGGAGGATGCGGCGGTACTTGTCGTAGTCGTAGCCGCGGTCGGCGAAGAGCCGGCCTGGCCGGTGCCCCGGTCGTCCGCGAAGTCCTCGGGTGCGGGGGAGCGCGTCCAGTAGGGGTGTCAACTGGGTGACGTCGTGCCTGTTTCCGCCGGTCAGGGTGATGGCGAGAGGGGTGCCGTGCCGGTCGACGATCAGGTGGCGTTCGCTGCCCGGCCGTGCGCGGTCGACCGGCGAAGGCCCGGTGTGAGCCCCCCCCTTTGAGGGCTCGAACGTGTGAGCAGTCGATCGCAGCGTCGTCCATGTCCAGCAGTCCTGCCTTGCGCAGCTCGGCCAGGAGCACTTTGTGCAGGCGGGACCACACCCCGGCCTCGGTCCGGTCCCGCAACCGCCGCCACGCTGCTGCACCCGGTCTACTCGGCGGGTACATCTCTCCAGCTCACGTTCTTACGCAGTACCTAAAACGATGCCTCGCAGGGCCGCGCGGTCGTCCGCCGGCAGGCGTCCGGGATACCGATGACGGCGCGGCGGCCGGGTCGGCAGCAGCGGAGCGATACGTTCCCACAGATCATCCGGCACCTGGATCACTCTGCCGCCACCGGATCCGATCGCCAAGCCCTCACACCGAACTCATTCCGAAACAATGAGCCTTTTCCAACCCGGCTGCCAGCTCCGCTGACCATGGTCAGCGGAGCGTCCGGGCGCCATGACCAGTTACAAATTTACTGGTCACGACCTTGCTGCGGACCGGTGCGTTCAGCCGTCAGCAGGCCGCTGACCAGCACAGACGCGAGGTTGAAAAAGGCTCGATCAGCTTCACAGAGTTGAAGGCGGCCCGTACGGTCGTTCGACCCGAATTGCCAAACGGACCGTACGGACAACTTCCGCACTCCACCCGCGCAGGGCGACTCGTCACGAATGTCGGACGAGGTTCGCGCGCAGCACCTTTTCGAGGTTCAGCTCCACCTCGCGCGTGTGAACCCCGGCCGCGAGCGCTGCCCGGGCAAGCTCTCCGGACGCGGGAGTGAACGTTTCGCCGAGCAGGCGGTTTTCCGCGCGCAGTGCGTCCTCAAGCGTGCCGTCGGCCGCGTCGATTGCTTCGATAGCCGCGGCGCGGACACCGTCGGGCAGAGACGCGATGGCCAGTGCGACCCACTCGACATATTCATCCAGTTCTGCGGCGGGCAGAGCTCGGTTCACCCAACCCCACCGCTCGGCAGTCGCCGCGTCGACGAGCCCGCCTGTCAGCACGATCTCGAGAGCGCGAGCGCGGCCCACGAGGCGGGGCAGGTGGGCAGTTGCACCGGCTCCAGGGACGATGCCGATCAGTGCCTCGAACTGGCCGAACGCCGCAGTCTCGAGGGCCGCGAATCGCAGATCCAGGCTGGAGACCAGCTCGGCTCCACCGCCACGGGCGAGTCCCGCGACCTTGGCGATGGTGGTCTGAGGCAGACGCCGCCAGCGTTCATGAAGCCGCATCATCGGGCCCGTCCCGACAAGCGTCTCCTCCGCGACCGGGAGGGCGGCGTAGGTCGCGGGGTCCTCCACGAATGACAGGTCGCCGTGCGCCAGGAAGAACTCCGGATTAGCGCTCTGGACCACGATGACGTGCAGATCGGGATCATTCTCGGCCGATGCAGCGACGGCGTCCAGGTCGAGCATGAGCTGCGCCGTCATCAGGTTGACGGGCGGAACATCAATCGAAACCCATAGCACTCCGTCCTGGCGCTTGAGATTGAGGCTGGGCAGGGACCGTTCGGTCATGAGATTCCTTTGCTTGCCGGTATATCTGGTATACCTGGTGCATGGCAGGTACTTCAAAGAAACCTGGTATCCACGAAGATCGGGCCGGTCACGAGACCATCGTCGGCCCGCAGCGCGAGCTCCTGGATCAGCTGCTGGACAAGTGGGGTCATCTGCTGCTGGCCGCGTTGTGCCGGCAGCCGCGACGCTTCAACGAGCTCAAGAGAGAGCTCGATGGGGTCACTCAAAAATCGCTGACGCAGGCACTGCGACGGTTGGAACGCAACGGCCTCGTCGAGCGCCGGGTACTGATGCAACGCCCCGTTGCTGTGGAGTACCGGATCACACCGCTGGGCCGCACGCTTGAGGAGCCCTTCTCGATCCTGCGCTCCTGGACCGCCGACCACCTCCCCGAAGTCGAACGACACAGGGAGGCATTTGACAAAGGCGCGGACACCCTTCACTGAATTTTTTCGGGATGAGTTCGGTGTGAGGGCTTGGCGATCGAATCCGGTGGCGGCAGAGTGGTCCAGGTTTCGGATGATCTTGTGCCTGATGATCTGTGGGAACGTGTCGCGCCGCTGCTCCCTCCTCGCCCGCCGAGGCGTCGGCGGTATCCGGGCCGCCTGCCGGTGGATGACCATGCGGCTCTGCGCGGGATCGTCTACGTCTTGCGCACGGGTGTGACCTGGGCGGATGTGCCGACCGAGACGATCGGCCGCAGCGGGGTGACGTGCTGGCGGCGCCTGCGGGACTGGACCGAGGCCGGCGTCTGGCCCCGCCTGCACGAAATCCTCCTCGCGGAACTCCGCAGAGCCGGCCTGCTGGACATGGAGGACGCCGCGGTCGACACCTCGCACGTCCAGGCCCTCAAGGGGGGCTCACACCGGACCTTCGCCGGTCGACCGCGGCCGCCCCGGCAGCAAGCACCACCTGATCACCGACCGGCACGGAACGCCGCTTGTGGTGTCGCTGACCAGCGGAAACCGTCACGACGTCACCCAGCTCATACCCCTGCTGGACGCAATCCCCCGCATTCGCGGCCTGGTGGGCTGGCCCCGTCACCGGCCGCGGCGGCTGTTCGCCGACCGCGGTTACGACTACGACAAGCACCGACGACTCCTCCGCGCTCGCGGCATCACGCCGAAGATCGCCCGCAAGGGCACCGCCCACGGATCCGGCCTGGGCAAGACCAGGTGGGTCGTCGAGCGCACCTTCGCCTGGCTCCACCAGTTCAAACGCCTGCGGACCCGCTACGAGACACGCGCCGACCTCCACCTCGGACTGCTCCACCTCGCTTGCAGCATCATCTGCTTGCGACGACTCCGAACCTCATTCTGAAATGATCAGTAAGAACGAGCGGAACCGGTCCGCGTCACTCCCCCAAGCGTGCGGACGCGGTGCGTGGAGGGCCGGGGACGGGCCCGCGGCCGCCGTGGCGGCGGAGGACCGGTGCCAGGTAGGGCACGTGCGGGCCGGTGAGGTCCGCCAGGTCGGTGGGGGTGCGGACGAGGGCGAGCCGGTCGAATTCGGGAACGCGGCCGAGGGCGCGCTCGGCCGCCGTGAGGGCCGTGTAGCGTTGGCGCAGCCAGGCCGCGGGGCGGGGCGGGGCCAGGAACAGGACGCCGACGCTGCCCTTCGCGCCCCGGGTGACCTGCCAGGGGGTGAGGTCGTCGGCCGGGATGTCGATGCCGGTCTCCTCGGCCAGTTCCCGGGCCGCGTGGCGGCGCAGGGCGGCCGGGTCGAGGGGCTCGCCGTCCGGCGGGGGCTCGACCGAGCCGCCCGGGAGCTGCCAGCGGCCGGGGGAGGCCGTCCAGGACGCCGGCCGCCCGATCAGCAGCCGCCCGTCGTCCGCCGGCTGCGCCACCGACACGAAGAGGGACGGCAGTCGTACGGTCGCGCCGGGCACCTTGCGCAGGACGTAGTACCGGTACGTCGCCCGGACCCAGGTCAGGACGAGCCCGTGGCGTGCGTCGCGCTCCAGGCCCGTGCATCCGGCCACCGGTCCGTCGAAGAGGGCGGGGTTGGCCCGGACCGCGGCGTCCCAGGCGTCGTCCATGGCGCGACGGTCCCGCGGGGACAGCCGGGGCGGCGGGGCTTCGACCAGCCGCAGCCGGTCGGCGGCGAAGAGATCCATGCCGGGACCGTATCCGTGGCCGGGCGGTGGCCGCCGCAGACGACGCCTGGTGCGGCAGGCACTTGGCGTAGTTTCGGGGGAACGGCCGTATCGGCAAGCCCCATGGGGCGTCACAGGCGAGGAGTGGAGCATGGACGACGCGCGGGACACGGCCCGGCGGCTGCGCGCGATCTGCGACGAGTTGTCGGACCGGTTCTACGAGCGGGCGGACGTCGTACGGACGCTGGTGGTGACGTTGCTGGCCGGGCGGCACTCGCTGGTGCTCGGCCCGCCCGGTACGGCCAAGTCGGAGCTGGCGCGGGAGCTGACGGGCCGGATCGAGGGGGCCTCGTACTGGGAGATCCTGCTGTCGAAGTTCACCGCGCCGACGCGGATGTTCGGGCCGATCGACGTCGCCGCGCTGGCGCGGGGCGAGTACCGGCAGGTGTACGACGGGCGCGCGACGACCGCGCACATCGCGTTCATCGACGAGATCTTCAAGTGCTCCACGGCCGCGCTCAACGAGACGCTGGGCTACCTCAACGAGCGGATCTACCACCCCGAGAACGGGGGCGCCCCGATCCGCTGCCCCCTGATCGGGGCCATCACCGCGAGCAACGAGCTCCCCGACGGGGAGGACTCCGCCGCGATCTACGACCGGCTGCTGGTGCGGATCGAGGTCGGCTATCTGGAGGACCCCTCGAACTTCGCCGCGCTGGTGCGTTCCGCCGTCGGCCGCCCGGTGGCACCGGCGCCGCCGACCACCGTCGGGCTGGCCGCGTTGCAGTACGCCGTGACGGAGGCCGTCCCGGCCGTGGAGGTGCCGGACGTGATCGTGGACGCGGTGGTGACGCTGCGGGCCGCCCTGCGCCGCAAGGAACTCGTCGCCTCCGACCGGCGGTGGCGGCAGGCGGTGGGACTGCTCCAGGCGTCCGCGTACCTCGACGGGCGTACGACGGTGGCGGAGACCGACCTGTCGGTGCTGACGCACGTGCTGTGGGACTCCCCCGCCCAACGCCCGGTCGTGGAGCGGGAGGTGCTGCACCTGGTCAACCCGGACGCCAAGGAGGCGCTCGACCTGGCCGACGTCATCGAGGAGCTGGAGGCGCAGCTCGACGCGATGGCCGGGCAGTCCCGGGAGGCGCTGAGCGAGTGGGTCATCAAGAACGCCCACAACAAGCTCGCCATGGCGGGCAAGCGCCTGGAGAGGCTGCGGGAGGAGGCGGCGAACGCCGGGCGTTCCACCGCCGCCATCGACCGGGTCACCGGCCGTCAGCGCGCCGTCCGCGCCCGTGTCCTCACCGAGGCCCTCGGTATGGACGCGAGCATGGTGCGGGCCCAGCTCTGAGGCGGCACGATGGGTGACACAGACAACACGGGTCATATGGGTCACGCGGGTAGCACGGGTGACCCGTGCAGCGGACTCGGCGAGCTGGCGGGGCGCGCCGGGAAGTGGCTGGCCCTGTCCGCCGCCGCCGAGCGGCACACGGCGGCCGTGGTCGCGGGCCCGTTCGACCGGGTCGTGTGGCGGGACGTGTACGAGCGGTCGGCGGGGTTGCGCGAGCTGGCGGCGGAGCTGCGCTCCCGTCACGACCACACCACCGACCTCCTCACGGACGTGTTCCTGGCCGCGTACCAGGCGGCCCCGCGGCTGCGCGACCGTACGGAGATGGCCGCCTCCCACTCGGTCAACCACCAGGTCGTCGCCGCCCTGCTGCACTCCCCGGAGTCCGCCGGACTGCGCCGGGAGACGGCGGGCGACTCCTACGCCGCCGCGATGGCCGTACTCGCCCAGGCCTCCGCGCTGCGCGGGCTCCTGGAGCGCTGCCGGGACGCCCGGGACCGGGCCGGGCGGGCGGACAGGGCCCGGCGGGACGCCTCGGCCGCCGCGGCCGCCGTGAGCGAGGCGCTGCGGCGGGCCGCCGACGAGGCCGACGAGGACGGTGCCGTCCCCGCCCCGGCCGCCGACGCCGTAC
The DNA here is from genome assembly GCF_044390325.1 of Streptomyces sp. NPDC018964. NCBI lineage: Bacteria > Bacillati > Actinomycetota > Actinomycetes > Kitasatosporales > Streptomycetaceae > Streptomyces > Streptomyces sp. NPDC018964. The sequence continues at coordinate 390,872 of NZ_JBIRYZ010000004.1, read as the reverse complement.
GGCGGGCGATCGGGGCCGCCGAAGCCGCCGAGGCCGGCGCCCGGCAGGAGGCCCGGACCGCCGCGCAGGCCCTCGCGGCGGCGCTCCCCGGTATCCGTGCCGCCGCCCGGGACGCGGCGGCGACGGCGGCGACCGCCGTCCGGCAGGAGGCGGCGCTGATGCGGGCGTGGGGCGTCGGCGCCGGGGAGCTGGAGCGGATGCCGTTCGACGAGCGCGCGCGGCTCGCCGAGCGGCTGCGTGCCGGACGGCTCGCCCGGTGGGCCGAACTGATCGGCCGCTTCCGGCGGATGGCCGACGGCGAGCGCGCCCGCAAGGTGGAGAACGCCACGGGTGAACTGGTCGGCGTCACCCTCGGCGACGACCTCTCCCGGGTCGTCCCCTCCGAGCTGGCGGTCCTCGGCGTGCCGGAGCTGCGCGCGGTGTTCGCCGCGCGGTACGCGGCCGGGGAGCTGATGCTGTACGACAGCCAGGGCGAGCAGACCACCGGGCAGGGCGCGATCATCGCGTGCGTGGACACCTCGCACTCCATGTACGCGGAGGGGCCCGGCGGCGTCACCCGGGAGGCGTGGTCCAAGGCGTGCGCCCTGGCCCTGCTCGACCAGGCCCGCCACGCCGGGCGTGACTTCGTCGGCGTCCTGTTCTCCGCCGCCGACAAGATCCGGGTCTTCCGCTTCCCGGGCGGCCGGCCCGCCGAGGTCGCCGACGTCCTGGACTTCGCGGAGACCTTCCTCGGCGGCGGCACCGACTTCCAGCGGCCGCTGGGTGCGGCCGTGGACGTGCTGGAGGAGGAGTTCGACGACACGGCCCGCGGACGCGGCGACATCGTGCTGATCACCGACGACGCCTGCGAGGTCACGGAGGAGTGGGTGCGCGGCTGGAACGACGCCAAGCGCCGCCTGGGCTTCCGCCTCTTCGGCGTGGCCGTCGCCACCCCGGACACCGCCACCGGGGCCGGGTCGGTCCTGGAGTCCCTGTGCGACAACCTCCGCACCGTCGAGGACCTGACGGACGTCCACACGGCCGCCGACCTGTTCCGCGTCATCTGACCCGGTTCACCACCGGGGTTGCGGGACGGGCACGCGGACCGGCCGCGGAGTAACTGCGGAGTGGCCGGTTCCCGTTGCGTACCGGTATCGCCCGGACACCGGCCGTTCACCGGCACCGCCGCGGAACGTTGGGTTCCGCAGGGATGCTCCGGACGTGAGACGAATCATGGGAATCGTCCTCGCGGTGCTGCTGGTCGGTGGCGTGGTGGCCGCCGTCGTCGCGGGCCGGGACGACGAGGAATCAGGCACGGCAACGAAGACCGTGCGCATGGTGATCGGATCGGAGAAGGCCGATTTCTTCGCCGATCCGGACGTGGTGGAGGCCCTCGCCGCCAAGGGCTACACCGTCGAGGCCGAGACCGCCGGGTCCTGGGCCATGGAAGGGCTGGACCTCGAGGGGTACGACCTCGCCTTCCCGTCCAGCCGGGCGCCCGCCGCCGAGCTGGCCGAGAAGCACGGGGTCCGGGGGATGCTCCCGCGCCCCTTCTACTCGCCCCTCGTCGTCGTGTCCCGCCGCGGGGCCGCCGAGGTGCTGGCCGCGAACGGGCTGGCCGAGCTCGACGAGGAGAACCCGGGCACGCTGAAGATGGCGGCCTACCTCGACGCGGCCGAGCGCGACCGCACCTGGCAGCAGCTCGAGGGGTCCGGGAAGTACGGGGAGCTGACCGGCACCCTCTACATCTCCAGCACCGACCCGGAGAGCTCCAACTCCGGCGCACTGTACCTGGCCGCCGCCTCCTACGTCGCCAACGGCGGCAAGGTGGTCGCGAGCGACGCCGAGGTGGAACGCACCGCTCCGCTGCTGCGCAAGCTGGTCGGCGTCCAGGGCGCCCAGCAGACCGGCACGGACGCGGCGTTCCGGGACTTCGTCAGCGGCGCCGGCAACCCGCTCGTCCTGGTCTACGAGTCCCAGGTGGCGGCGCTCCTCGACGAGCAGCAGAACGCGGACGACCTCGTCGTCCTCTACCCGGACACCACGGTCAACAGCGACCACACCGTCGTCCCGCTCACCGACGACGGCCGGGAACTGGCCGGACTCCTCGGCACCGACCCCGACTTGCGCAAGCTGGCCGTCCGGCACGGCTTCCGCCCGCAGGGCGACATGGCCGAGTTCGCGGCCGCCGCCGTGGGCCGCACCGCCTACCTCAAGCAGCGACTGACCGGCGTCCGCCAAGCGCCCGTGCCCACCTCCGCGGTGCTGCGCGAGCTGGCGCGACGGGCGCGCGGATAAGGGGGATCACACCGGATGACGAACACCGAAGGGGACTTCGTCCTCACACCGCCCGAGGCCGTCACGCCCGTGCCGCGGGAGAAGGCCGGCGGGCTCGTGCCCGTCGACGACGGCGTGCGCGCCGACATGGCGGCCAAGGCCGCCGCGTACGTCGAGGGGCTGGCCGCCCTCGATCCCCGCTCGCCCGAGTTCGCCGGCAAGGTCGGCGAGATCACCACCCTGGGCGGCGGCGAGATGCGCGCCGCCACCGCGCAGTCCAACCGCATGCTGGAACGCACCGTCCGCAGCCTGCCCGACAAGGGCCAGGACGCCCGGTCCAAGGTCGCCGGGTCGCTGGTCGAACTGCGGCGCGTGGTGGAGGACCTGGACCCGCGGGACCTGTCCGCGGGCAGGGGCCGCAAGCTCCTGTCCCGGCTGCCGGGCGGCAACAAGCTGCGCGACCACGTCGCCAAGTACGCCTCCGCGCAGGGCACCCTGAACCGGATCGTGGGCTCCCTGCGCGGCGGGCAGGACGAACTGCGCCGCGACAACGCCGCGTTGCAGACGGAGCGGGTCCGGCTGTGGGAGACCATGGGCAAGCTCCAGGAGTACGTCGTCCTGACCGAGGCCCTGGACACGGCCGTCGAGCGGCACATCGCCGGGGTCGAGGCGGCCGACTCCGCACAGGCCGACTCGCTCCGGGCCGACGTCCTCTTCCCCGTCCGGCAGAAGCACCAGGACCTGCTCACCCAGCTCGCCGTGTGCGCGCAGGGCTACCTCGCCATGGACGTCGTACGCCGCAACAACGACGAGCTGATCAAGGGCGTGGACCGGGCGGCCACCACCACCGTGTCCGCGCTGCGGATCTCCGTGATGCTGGCGTCCGCGCTGGACCACCAGAAGAAGGTGGTCGAGCAGGTCGACGCCCTGCGCGGCACCACCGAGGAGCTGATCCGGGGCAACGCGGAGATGCTGGCGACGCAGAGCGGGGAGATCCAGCGCATCGCCGCCGACCCGGCGGTCGGGGCGGAGACGCTGCGGTCGGCGTTCCAGCAGATCTACCGCACCCTCGACGCCATCGACACCTACAAGGTGCAGGCGACCGAGGCGATGGCGGTGACGGTGGAGAACCTGACCTCCGAACTCCGGCATGCCAGTGCCTACCTGGAACGCAGCCGGTCGCAGGGCGCGCTGGAAGGGGGGCTCGGATGAGACGCCGGTCCCTGGCCGCGCTGCTCGTCGCCGGAGCGGCCCTGCTGAGCGCGTGCACCGCCGCGCCGGAGGAGGAGAAGGACCCGTACGCCGCCGAGCCGGGCACCCTGCGGGTCCTGGCCTCCAGCGAGCTCAGCGACATGACGGAGGTGCTGGAACGGGTCGAGAAGGACACCGGCGTCACCGTCCGGCCGACCTGGACCGGCACCCTCGACGCCGTGGACATGCTGGCCGCGGGGAAGACGGACGGCAGGTACGACGCGGTGTGGCTGTCCTCCAACGACTACCTGCGGCTGCGCCCCGAGGCGGCGAAGAAGGTCGTCTCGGAGACGCCCGTGATGTCCAGCCCGGTCGCCATCGGCGTCCGGCCGGCCACCGTGCGGCGGCTGGGCTGGAAGCCGGAGGACGTCACCTGGTCCCAGGTCGACCGGGCCGTGCGGGAGGGGGAGCTCACCTACGGCATGACCGACCCGGCCCGTTCCAACTCCGGTTTCGCCACGCTGGTCTCGGTCGCCTCGGCGCTCTCCGGAGCCCAGTCCGCGCTCACCGACGCCGACGTGACGAAGGCGCGCCCGCGGCTGAAGGAGTTCTTCCGGGGGCAGAAGCTGACCTCGGGCTCGTCGGGCTGGCTGGCCGCCGCCTACTCCCGCCGCGGCGACATCGACGCGCTCCTCAACTACGAGTCCGTCCTGAAGGGGTTCGAGAACCTGACGGTGATCCGCCCGAAGGACGGTGTCGTCACCGCCGACTACCCGCTGTCGTCGCTCGCCGCCACGGACAAGGAGACCCGCGACGACGTGCGCCGGGTGGCCGAGGCGCTGCGCACGGACGGTGTGCAGCGGCTGATCACCGACCGCACGTTCCGCCGGCCGGTCGTCGCCTCCGTACCGCCGGCCGCCGGCCTCGACACGAGCAGACGGCGCGAACTGCCCTTCCCTGGCGACCTCTCCGTCGCCGACGGCCTGCTCGACGCCTACGAGAACGAGCTGCGCCGCCCCTCGCGGACCGTGTACGTCCTCGACACCTCCGGCTCGATGGAGGGCGAGCGCCTCAGCCGGCTGAAGCAGGCGCTGACCCGGCTCACCGGGGACTTCCGTGACCGGGAGGAGGTCACCCTGATGCCGTTCGGGTCGGCGGTGAAGAGCGTGCGCACCCACGTCGTCGAGCCGGACGACCCGCGGCGAGGTCTGGAGGCGATCCGCCGGGACACCGCGGCGCTGCGGGCCGAGGGCGAGACGGCGATCTACACGTCCCTGGAGAAGGCCTACGACCACCTCGGCACCGGCGGGGACACGTTCACCTCGATCGTGCTGATGACGGACGGCGAGAACACGGTCGGCGACGGGGCGGGCGACTTCGACTCCTTCTACCGGGAGCTGTCCGGCGACCGCCGCGACACCCCTGTCTTCCCCATCCTGTTCGGCGACTCCGACCGGGCCGAGCTGGAACACATCGCCGAACTGACCGGCGGCCGGCTGTTCGACGGGCAGGGCTCGCTCGACGGAGCGTTCGAGGAGATCCGTGGCTACCAATAGGGCGCTGGCGTACCTCGAGTCCCGCAAGAACCTGGTCGGGGGCGCGGGCGGGCTGGCGGGGCTGGTGCTGACGTTCACGGGCGTGGCGGGTCCGTACTGGCCGGTCGTGGTGGCGGGGCTGTACGGGGCCGGGGCGCTGGTCGCCCCGCCCGAGCGGCCCGCGCCGCCCGACTTCCCCGACCCGTCCGCGCAGTTGGACGAGGTGCGGGCGGACTTCGAACGGCTGCGTGACTACCTCGCGGACGTCGATCCGCCGCCCGCCGCGCGGGACCGGCTCACCGGACTGACGGAGCTGCTGGCCGCGTTGCTGGATCCCGGGTGGGCGACCGAGATCATCGCCCAGGACCCGGAGGCCGTCCACACGCTGTCGCGGGCCGTGCGGCAGGACGTGCCGGAAGCCGTCGACGCCTACGTCCGCACCCGCTGGTGGACGCGGCTGACGCCGGGGCAGACGCCTCCGGAGCAGCACCTGGTGCGTCAGCTGGAGCTGCTGCGCGCGGAGGCGGAGCGGCTGGCGCAGGGCCTGCGGGAGACGGAGGCGCGGCGACAGGAGTCGCACACGCGGTACCTGGAGGACCGGGGGCCGGTTGGGGAGGGCGGACTCGGCGGGGCGTGATGTCCGGGACCGGTGACGGTCCGGGACCGGTAAGGGTCCGGGGTTCCGCGGCGCGCCGTCGCCGTCGCCGCCGTCGCTGCCTGTGTCGCTTGCGTCGCCGGAAGGCGGGTCCGGGCCTGCCGCCGCCGTGCCCGTCGGGGCGGACGGGGACGGCGCGTGGCGGCAGGCCCGAACCCCGCACGCCGTTGTGCGGGGCCCCGCCGGTGTGTTCCGCGGCCGGTCGTGGCGTGACGATCGCTGGTCAGGGCATCCTCAAACCGAGTGGCGACCGGCCGCGGGGTCTGTGCGGGCGTCAGCCCAGGCGCTTCACCAGCGCGTGGTACTGGTCCCACAGTTCCTTGGGGGTGTGGTCGCCGAAGGTGTTCAGGTGGTCGGGGACCAGGGCGGCCTCCTCGCGCCACACCTCCTTGTCGACGGTGAGCAGGAAGTCCAGGTCGGCCTCGGAGAGGTCCAGCCCGTCGGTGTCCAGCGCGCCCTTGGCCGGCAGCACGCCGATCGGGGTCTCGACGCCCTCCGCGCGGCCCTCCAGGCGCTCCACGATCCACTTCAGGACGCGGGAGTTCTCACCGAAGCCGGGCCAGACGAACCGGCCCTCGTCGTTCTTGCGGAACCAGTTGACGTAGTAGATCCTCGGCAGCTTGGACGGGTCCTTGTCCTTGGCCACGTCGATCCAGTGCGCCATGTAGTCGCCCATGTTGTAGCCGCAGAACGGCAGCATGGCGAACGGGTCGCGGCGCAGCTCACCGACCTTGCCCTCGGCGGCGGCGGTCTTCTCGCTGGCCACGTTGGCGCCGAGGAAGACGCCGTGGTTCCAGTCGAAGGACTCCGTGACGAGGGGTACGGCGCTGGCGCGGCGCCCGCCGAAGAGGATCGCGGAGATCGGCACGCCCTTGGGGTCCTCCCACTCCGGCGCGATGATCGGGCACTGGGCGGCCGGGGTGGTGAAGCGGGCGTTGGGGTGGGCGGCGGGGGTGCCGGACTCGGGGGTCCAGTCGTTGCCCCTCCAGTCGGTGAGGTGGGCCGGGGTCTCCTCGGTCATGCCCTCCCACCACACGTCGCCGTCGTCGGTGAGGGCGACGTTGGTGAAGACGGAGTTGCCCCACAGGGTCTTCATGGCGTTGGCGTTGGTGTGCTCGCCGGTGCCGGGGGCGACGCCGAAGAAGCCGGCCTCGGGGTTGATGGCGTACAGGCGGCCGTCCTCGCCGAAGCGCATCCAGGCGATGTCGTCGCCGATCGTCTCGACCGTCCAGCCGGAGACCGTGGGCTCCAGCATGGCGAGGTTGGTCTTGCCGCAGGCGGACGGGAAGGCGGCGGCGACGTACTTGGACTCGCCGGTGGGCGGGGTGAGCTTCAGGATGAGCATGTGCTCGGCCAGCCAGCCCTCGTCGCGGGCCATGACGGAGGCGATGCGCAGGGCGTAGCACTTCTTGCCGAGCAGGGCGTTGCCGCCGTAGCCGGAGCCGTAGGACCAGATCTCGCGGTCCTCGGGGAAGTGGGAGATGTACTTGGTGCTGTTGCAGGGCCAGGGGACGTCCTCCTGGCCGGGCTCCAGCGGGGCGCCGACCGAGTGCACGGCCTTGACGAAGAAGCCGTCGGAGCCGAGCTCGTCCAGGACCGGGCGGCCCATCCGGGTCATGGTGCGCATGGAGACGGCGACGTACGCGGAGTCGGTGATCTCGACGCCGATCGCGGACAGCGGCGAGCCGAGGGGGCCCATGCAGAAGGGCACGACGTACAGGGTGCGGCCGCGCATGGAGCCGCGGAAGACGCCCTTCTCGCCCTGGAAGATCTCCCGCATCTCGGCGGGGGCCTTCCAGTGGTTGGTCGGGCCGGCGTCCTCCTCCTTCTCGGAGCAGATGAAGGTCCGGTCCTCGACGCGGGCGACGTCGGTGGGGTCGGAGGCCGCGTAGTAGGAGTTGGGGCGCTTGACCGGGTCGAGTTTGCGGAAGGTGCCCTGGGCGACGAGCTCCTCGCACAGGCGTTCGTACTCGGCCTCCGAGCCGTCGCACCAGACCACCCGGTCCGGCTGCGTCAGGTCTGCGATCTCGTCGACCCAGGAGATCAGTCCCTGGTGGGTGGTGGGGACGCCGGGTTCCGCGATGTCGCGCGCCACGATTGCTCCTAAATGAGGGTTTTTTTGTTGGGAGGCCCCGTGGGGGCTGCGACCCGGATGCCGCACGGTGGTGCGCTACGCGCTCATCCGGTGTCGACCGCACTCATTTGATCATCCGACGAGAGCGCCCATCTGTCCAGAGGGCCGCACAGGTGAGCAACGTGACGCCGGACACGGTTCTCCCAGGGGCTTTACGCGCGCGTTGGGCACACCTGACGATTTCTTTGCGTGACGCCCCGGTCGAGCAGCGTGAGATGATGGCCACTCGGCGGACCCAATCGGCCGCCGCGAGGCATAACTTACGGTTCCGTAGGTACGATGCGAGACATGACTGCGTTCGCCCCCGACGCGCCCACGGACCCGCCGGCCGACGGCCGCGGTCCGGTGGCGACCTCCCTCCCGCATCCGGTCAAGCCCAAGCTCCGCGGCTGGCTGCACCTGGGCATGTTCCCCGCCGCCCTGGTCGCCGGCCTGGCGCTCACCGCCTTCGCCGACTCGGCCCGCGGACGCCTCGCCTGCGGGGTGTACGCCCTCACGGCCTGCCTGCTGTTCGGCGTGAGTGCGCTCTACCACCGGGGCGACTGGAGCCCCCGCATGGACGGGGTGCTGCGCCGCCTCGACCACGCCAACATCTTCCTGATCATCGCGGGCACCTACACCCCGCTGACCATCCTGCTGCTGCCGCATTCCAAGGGGCAGTGGCTGCTGTGGGGCATCTGGGCGGCGGCGGCCGCCGGGATCGTCTTCCGGGTCTTCTGGGTCGGCGCCCCCCGCTGGCTCTACACGCCCTGCTACATCGCGATGGGCTGGGCGGCCGTCTTCTTCCTGCCGGACTTCATGCGCACCGGCGGCATCGCCGTACTCGTCCTGGTCGTCGTGGGCGGCCTGCTCTACAGCGTCGGCGGGGTGATCTACGGCATCAAGAAGCCCAACCCGTCACCGCGCTGGTTCGGCTTCCACGAGGTCTTCCACTCCCTCACCCTGGCCGCCTTCATCGCCCACTACATCGGCATCTCCCTGGTGGCCTACCAGCACGCGTAGCGGTTCCCCAGGACTCCCGAACCCCCGAACGGCCCCGGCCCGACGAGCCGGGGCCGCTTCCGTTTCCGTACGCCCGGAATCCCGGCGCCGGTGGGCCCTCACCGCGCCGGTCACCGCCCTGTCGGCGGCCTCGCTCCCGCCGGGCGGGCGGCGGCGGAAGCGGGTACCGCACCGGCCGTGGCCCCGCCCCCGACGGATGTCCGACAATGATCCGCATGACGGCCGCACGCTCCCGCCTCTCCCCCGCCGACCGCCCGCAGCCGGGCCTGCGGGAACGGAAGAAGATCAAAACCCGTGAGGCGATCCGCACCGCGGCCTACGGGCTGATCCGGGAGCAGGGATACGACGCCACGACGGTCGAGCAGATCGCCGACCGCGCCGAGGTGTCGCCGTCGACCGTCTTCCGCTACTTCCCGGCCAAGGAGGACATCGTCCTCACGGACGAGTACGACACGGTCCTCACGGAGGAGTTCTCGGCCCGGCCCGCCGACGAACCGTGGGCGGTCTCCCTGCGGCACGTCATGCGCAAGGCCATCGCGCTCGGGGTCGGCGAGGAGCGCGAGGTGACCCGGCTGCGGACACGGCTGCTGGCCGAGGTCCCCGCGGTGCGCTCACGGATGCTGGAGAGCATGTCGGCCACCGGCCGCATGCTCGCCCACGTCATCGCCGGGCGCACCGGCCTCGACCCCGACGGCCTGGAGGCGCGGGTCCTGTCGATAGCGCTGACCGGCGGCCTGATGGAAACCTCCCAGTACTGGGCCGAGCACGGCCACCGCGACGACCTGGCCGACCTGGTCGACCGCGCCCTGGACGTCCTCGAGAACGGTCTGTCCGCCGCCGGGAAGACCTGAGGCCATGTCCCCGCGCCATGGCATCCTGACCAGGTGAACGGTCCTGAGATCCACGTCGCGTTCGACCCCGGACTGCTGCTCTTCGTGCCCCGGGCACGGCCCACCGGCACCACCAGGGCGGCCACCGACGGTGTCTCCAGCCTCGGCCACGTCGTCGAGTCCCTCGGAGTCCCGCTGACCGAGGTCGGCGCGCTGCTCGTGGACGGCCGCGAGGTGCCGGCCGGCCACGTGCCGGCCGCGGGCGAGTCGGTGACGGTGCGGGCCGTCGAACACCCCCAGCGGGTACCGGGCGCTCCCCTGCGCTTCCTGCTCGACGTGCACCTCGGCACGCTGGCGCGCCGGCTGCGGCTGCTGGGCGTGGACACGGCGTACGAGTCCACGGACATCGGCGATCCGGCGCTGGCCGCGCGGTCGGCTGCGGAACGGCGGGTGATGCTCAGCCGGGACCGGGGACTGCTGCGGCGGCGGGAGCTGTGGGCGGGGGCGTTCGTGTACAGCACCCGGCCCGAGGAGCAACTCACGTACGTACTGGACCGGTTCCGTCCCGAGCTGCGGCCGTGGAGCCGGTGCACCGCCTGCAACGGGCTGCTGCGGCAGGTCACCAAGGACGAGGTCGCCGACCAGTTGAGGAGCGGGACGCACCGCACGTACGACGTGTTCGCCCAGTGCGCGGAGTGCGGCCGCGCGTACTGGAAGGGCGCGCACCACGAGCAACTGGTCGCGATCGTGGAACGAGCGGTCGCGTCGCAGCCGGAGCGGGGCTGACGCGGTAACGCCGCGGGGGACCCGGGGCGCGGGGCGCGGGGAACCCCGGGCCCGGAGCGGGGAAACCGCAGGCCCGGAGCACGGACCTACGGAACCGGGGCACGGACCCACGAACCCAAAGCACGGAGAACCACAGACCCAGGGCGCGGGAAACCACAGCCCCAGAGCACGGACCCACGGAACCGGGGCGCGGAGAACCGCAGGCCCAGCGCGGCCGAGCACCCTCGCGGGGGTGCTCGGCGCACCGTCGGCCGTTCCTGCCCTGCCGCGGGCTGGGCCGTCACGGTTCTCGCCGAGGGCTGCGGGCGGCGGGCGGCTGAACCGGCGGGCAGCCGGTACGACGGCCGGTACGGCGCCGGCATGACCGCCGGTACGGCGTCGGTTCAGCCGCCCAGTGCCGCCCGCAGCCGGTCGGCGTCGGTCGTCGGCGCGTCGCAGGTGAAGTTGCGGCAGACGTAGGCGGCCGGTCCGCCCTGGACCAGCGGACGGTCGGCGAGCAGCGGGAACTCGTCGCTCCCCGGCGACCCGACGGCGACCACCGCGCCGGGCGCGGAACCCAGGAGCGCCGTACGGTGCAGGGCGGCCGTGGCCGGGTCGTCGAGCGCCGGACCGACCACCGCGACCTCCCGCGGCCCGTCCAGTACGGCCTCGGCGACCGCGAGCCCCCACCCGATGAACCGCGGGACCCGCGGGCCGAGCGCCTTCACCACGCCCAGTGCCCGTTCGGCGGCGGTACGGTGCGGCTCGGAACCGGTGTGCGCGGCATAGCCCAGCAGGGCGCCCGCGGCGGCGGTCCAGCCGGACGGGGCGGCGTTGTCGGTCGGGTCCTGCGGACGCCGGATGAGCCGCTCCGCGTCGGACGCCGTGTCGTACAGGGCGCCCGACTCCGGATCGGTGAAGCGGGCGAGCACCTGGTCGAGCAGCAGTCCGGCGAACTCCAGCCACACCCCCTCCCCCGTCACCGACGCCAGCGCCAGGAAGCCCTCGGCGACATCGGCGTAGTCCTCCAGCACCCCCGCGTTGGCGCCCACCCGGCCGTCCTTGCTGGTGCGGGCGATGCGGGCCCGGTCGTCCAGGTGCAGCCGGACCAGCAGGTCACCGGCGGCGACGGCGGCCTCGACCAGGTCCGGCCGGTCGAAGTAGGCGCCGGTCTCGGCGAGCGCGGCGATCGCCAGCCCGTTCCAGGCGGCGACCACCTTGTCGTCCCGGCCGGGCGCGGGCCGCGCGGAACGCGCCGCGAGCAGCCGCTCCCTGATGCCGCCGATCCGCGCGGCGTCGAACACCTCGTCCCGCTGCGGGAGTTGCAGCACCGAGGCGCCCTCCTCGAAGGTGCCCTCCACGGTCACCCCGAAGTACCGCGCGGCGAGTTCCGCGTCCTCCTCCCCGAGGACCTCGCGCAACTGCGCGGGCGTCCAGACGTAATACGCCCCCTCGACGTGACGCCCCGTACCGCCCTCCCGTCGCCCGCCACCACCCTTCTGATGACGCCCTTCGGGCGACACCACCTCTTCGCTGTCGGCGTCCAGCGCGGACGCGAACCCTCCCTCGGGCGTGCGCAGTTCGCGCACCATGAAGTCGGCGGTGTCCAGCGCCACCCGGCGGGCGAGCTCCGAGCCGGTGGCCCGCCACAGGTGGGCGTAGACCCGGCACAGCAGGGCGTTGTCGTAGAGCATCTTCTCGAAGTGCGGCACCACCCAGTCCCGGTCCACGGAGTAGCGCGCGAAGCCGCCGCCGAGCTGGTCGTGGATCCCGCCGCGCGCCATGCGCTCACAGGTGTCCGCCGCCATCTGCAGCGCGCCCTCGGAGCCGGTGCGGGCGTGGTGGCGCAGCAGGAACTCGATCACCATGGACGGCGGGAACTTCGGCGCCCCGCCGAACCCGCCGCGCTGCGGGTCGTACTCGCGGGTCAGCCCGAGCAGCGCCTGCGCGAGCTCCTGCTCGCCGGGCAGCCGGTCGTCGCCGTAGGACAGCTCCCGCCCCGCCAGGTCCCGGGTGATCTTCCCCGCCACCTCGTCGACCTCGCCGCGCCGCTCGGCCCACGCCTGGTGGACACCCTGGAGCACCTGCCGGAAGGACGGCATGCCGTGCCGGGGGGCGGGCGGGAAGTACGTACCGAAGTAGAACGGCTCGGCGTCCGGGGTGAGGAACACGGTCATGGGCCAGCCGCCCTGCCCGGTCGCCGCCTGCACCGCCTCCATGTAGACGGCGTCCACGTCAGGGCGCTCCTCGCGGTCCACCTTGATGCTGACGAAGTGCGCGTTCATGTCGTCGGCGGTGGCCTGGTCCTCGAAGGACTCGTGCGCCATCACGTGGCACCAGTGGCAGCTCGAGTAGCCGACGCTCAGCAGCACCGGCACATCGCGCCGCCGCGCCTCGGCGAAGGCCTCCTCGGACCAGGACCACCAGTCGACGGGATTGTCGGCGTGCTGGAGGAGGTAGGGGGACGTGGCCTGCGCAAGTCGGTTCGCCATGCCCTCCATCCTCGCGCACCCGGCGGTACCTCGCGTGTCCTCCGGTCCGTCCCGCCTCCGGCCGTGCCTTCGTCACCGGCCCGCAACCGTTGATCGCCGCCCTCTCGCGCTGACGGTTCGTAAGAAGCACACTCGTGGGCAAAGGAGTCGCCGCCGGAAGGGGACATGTCATGCGGGACAGTCAACGGGCGGACGCCGAGCGGTTGTTGGTGCGGGCCGTGGAGGAGGAGGTGCGCAGATCGGGCGGGCGCACCGACGGCAGGGTGCTGCTCGCGCGGGCGCGCGGAGCGCTGGACGCGATGGTGCGGACGACGGCCGAGGAGTACGAGGCCTACACGCGCGCCCTGGACGAGGCGGAGGCCGGGCGGCTCACCTTCCGGCAGCGCTACGCCCGCGAGGGCGCCGGGACCCCGCTGCTGGTGGCCGGGGTGGCGGGGGTCGCGGCGGTGGTCGCCGACATGGCGCTGGGGACGGGCACCGGGACGGCGCTGGGCGCGGGTGTGACCGCCGGGGTCGTCGGCGCGGCGGCGACGGTGGTGAAGGTGGCGGGCACGCACGTGCCCGCCGCGCACCACCGGGCCGGTGCGGTGAGCCAGCCGGGCGGGCCGGAACAGTTGCGGCTGCAGTGGCTGACGGCGCTGGAGGTGCGGGGGATCCGGCCGTTCCTGGACCAGCAGCGGGTGCTGGCCGCGTCCGCCGGGCCGAAGCAGGCGGGGCCCCGGCTGCGCGGCACGGACAAGAGCGCGGCGGCCCGCGGGCGGAGCGTGCTGGAGCAGTCGTTCGGGCAACTGCCGGAGCCGCTGGGGCCGTTCGCGGGACGGCGGCGGGAGATGGAGCGCATCCGGCAGTGGGTGCGGGCGGCCCGCGCGACCACGGAGACCCGGCCGACGGTGGTCGTGCTGCACGGGGTGCCCGGCAGTGGCCGTACGACGCTCGCGGTGCGCGCCGCGCACGACCTGAAGGACCACTTCCGCGGGGCCTGCCTCGTCGACCTGCGCGGTGACGGCACGGGAGAGCCCCCGCTGTCCACCCGGGATGCGCTGCTGCACCTGCTGAACCGGCTCGGGGCGCCGCGCGAGCAGTTGCTGTTCCGCGAGCGGTCCTCCCCCGACCAGCAGGTCAAGCGGCTGAGCGAGCTGTACCACCAGCATCTGACCGGGATGCCGGTCACGATCGTCCTGGACGACGCCTCCGACCCGCAGCAGGTCCGCGCGCTGATCCCGGAACGGTCCGACAGCCTCGTCCTCGTCACTTCCCGCGCGCCACTCGGGCTGCCGGACGACCTGCCGGCCCGGGTGTACCAGCTGCCGGTGGAGCCGCTGGACCCCGCCGGTGCGGAGGAGCTGCTGGCGGCCGCCGCGCAGGACTCCTCGGGGCCCTACGACGCCGAGTCCACCGAGCGGGTGCGGGAGCTGTGCGGGGGGCTGCCGCTGGCGCTGCGGGCCGCCGGTGCGGCCCTGGGTCCGCGCTCGCCGCTCGCGCTCGCCACCGACCTGGACGCGTACGGGCCCGTCGAGCCGGTCGAGCGTGCCCTGTGGCTGCGCTACACCGACCTGCCGGAGACCCCGCGGCGGCTGCTGCGGCGGCTCGCCCTGGCCGGCCGGGCCTCGCTGGGCGCCGCCGCGGCCGCGGCCCTCCTCGCCACCGACGAGGCGGAGGCGACCCGGCACCTGGCCGCCCTGCACCGCGCCGGTCTGATCGACCGCGTCCGGCACAGCCGCTACCGGCTGCACGACCTCGTCCGCGCCTTCGCCCTCGCCCGCCTCCTCGACGAGGAGGACCCCGCCGAGCGCGCCGCCGCGCAGGAGCGGCTGATCGTGAACTACGCCGAGCTGGCCGACTCGGTGCTGCGGCTGGTCGACGGCAACATGTCGACCCGCTCGGACCGCTTCGGCCCGTACGGCTTCACCTCGCTGGACGAGGCGCTGCGCTGGCTGGACGACGAGTCGAGCTTCATCACGGCGGCGCTGCGGCACGCGGAGGGCGTCGACCGGCGGGCGGTGCTGAACCTGCTCGGCGCGCTGTGCGACTACTGCCTGCTGCGCGGGGACCTGTACCGGCTGGGTGAGATCAACGAGCTGGCGCAGACCGTGGACGAGGGGCTGCTGGTGCGCTCGGTGCAGTGGCGCACGGGGATCGCGGCACGGCAGCTGGGCGAGCTGGACACGGCGCGGACCACGCTGACGTCGGTGGTGGACCTGTACCGGGAGTCGCGGCACGACGCGGGCGCGGCGCGGGCGCTGACCTCGCTCGGGATCACGCTGCACCACCAGGGCAACCTGACGGAGGCGTCGGCGAGACTGCGGGAGGCGCTGGATCTGCAGGCCGCGCCCGAGCTGGCCACGGACCGCGCCTGGACGATGCACGCGCTGGCGGCGGTCGAACGGGACCGGGCCAACCTGGCCGAGGCGCTGGACCTGCTGACCGGGTCGCTGGTGCTGCACCGCGCGGGCGAGTCCGTGCACGGGCAGGCGTGGGCGCACTTCCAGCTGGGCCAGCTGAACCTGCGCAGGGGCGACGTCCCGCACGCCGAGGCCGAGCTGCGCACCGCCCTGGAGCTGTACGGCCGTACCCGTGACGCCCGCGGTGAGGCGTGGGCGCTGACCGAGCTGGCGCGGGCCCGGCTGGTCGACGGGGACGCCCCGCCGGCGGTGGAGGACCTGCGGCAAGCCGCCGCCCGGCACCGGGACAACGAGGACGTGCGCGGTGAGGCGTGGACGCTGTACTACCTGGGCCAGGCGCTGGAGGAGACCGGTGACCTGGACCGGGCGGTGCGGGAGCTGGAACGCGCCCGCACGATGTTCTCCCGGATGCGGGACGTGTACGGCCTGGCCTGCGCCCGGCACCACTCGGCGCGGGTGACCCGCGACCAGCGGGCCGCCCTGACGGGGTCGCTGCGCAACTCCGGGTTCGCCCGGCAGCTCCTGGTGGACGCGCGCGCGGACTTCCAGCGCATCGGGGTGGCGCACGGCGAGGCGTGGTCCTGCCTGGAGCTGGCGGTCGTCGACGCGGGCAACGCGCGCACCCAGCAGGCGCTGGCGCTGTGCGACGAGGCGGTGTCGCTGTTCGTGTCGTACGGCGACCGGCGCGGCGAGGACTGGGCGCGCTTCCTGCGCTGCACGCTGCTGCCGTACGCGGCGCCGGGCGGTACGGAGGTCGGTACGGCGGTGGCGCAGGAGGAGCTGTCCCGGCTGGGCCGGGCCGGCCACGCCTCGCGCGACGGGAAACTGGCCGACTACGTGGAGGCGTACCAGCTCCTCCTGGAGCGTGGCGTCAGCCTGGAGGCCGGCTGGCAGGCCTGGCGCCTGGGCATGGTCCCGGGCCGCCATGCCCGGGAGGTGATGGGCGTACCGGTGGACGGGAAGGCGTAGGGCGCGCCGGTCGCCCACCGGTGGTTGTGGGCAGTCGTTCCGCAGGGCGACGGGGGTACCTCCCATGCCTTTCGGGCCATGGGGGAGGGTGTGCACGACCACCCCGCAGCCGGCACCCGGCGTCGGTGCCGGCCGGGGGTGTCCGCGCAGCCCGGCGCTTACGAGGTGCCGCCGCGCCCACCCGTGCCGCCCCAGCGGCACGACTGCCCGCGGTCGCACCGGCCGGCGTCAGCCCCGCTTCTCCGCGGCCGTCGCCTCGGCCTTTTCGGCCCCCGGGTCCTCGGACTCGGCGAAGTCGACGCGGCCCATGTGGCGGTTCATGGACTTCATCAGGGCCCACACCGCCAGAGCCATCACCGCGAACACGACGAACCCGAGGACACCGGGGGTCACCTTGTCCTCGTCGAGTTCCTTGGCCAGAGGCACCAGGTGGGTCATTGCCAGGCTTGCGCTTGCGCTCATGTCAGGCATTGTCCCGGATGCCCGCGAAGAGGTCGTCCTCGGGGAGGGACGTATCGACGAGCGACTTCGCGAGCTCGTACTCCTCCGTCGGCCAGACCTCGCGCTGGAGGTCCATCGGCACCCGGAACCAGCCCCCGTCGGGGTCGATCTGCGTCGCGTGCGCGATCAGTGCCTTGTCACGGATCTCGAAGAAGTCGGCGCACGGCACGTGCGTGGTGAGCGTGCGCTCCTTGCGCTCGAACTCGCTCCAGCGCTTCAGCCAGTCCCCGTACGGCGACTCCAGGCCGCGGTCCAGCATCGCCTGGTGCAGCGCCTCGGTGCGGGGACGGTTGAAGCCCTGGTTGTAGTACACCTTCAGCGGCTGGTAGGCCGGGCCGTACTCGCCCTCCGGGTACTTCTCGGTGTCCGCCGCGCCCTCGAACGCCACCATCGTGATCTTGTGGGTCATGATGTGGTCGGGGTGCGGGTAGCCGCCGTTCTCGTCATAGGTGGTGATCACCTGGGGGCGGAAGGAGCGGATCTTGCGCACCAGCTCACCGGCCGCCTTGTCGACGTCCTCCAGGGCGAAGCAGCCCTCCGGCAGCGGCGGCAGCGGGTCGCCCTCGGGCAGCCCGGAGTCGACGAACCCGAGCCACTCCTGCTTCACGCCCAGGATCTCCCGGGCCTCGTCCATCTCCTTCCTGCGTACCTCGTGGATGTTCTCCTCGATGTAGGGGTCGCCCTGAAGTTTCGGGTTGAGGATGGAGCCGCGCTCCCCGCCCGTGCAGGTCACCACCAGCACGTCCACCCCCTCGGACACGTACTTCGCCATGGTGGCCGCGCCCTTGCTCGACTCGTCGTCGGGGTGGGCGTGCACGGCCATCAGTCGCAGCTGGTCAGTCAAGACTCAATCCTCAAGTCGGTCGGCGCCCTCAGTGCGGCGGCGCAGTAGCAGGCTTCTATAGTGACCGAATCGGGGGGCGAATAATTCCGGGGTTCTCCGCTCCGGGGCCTGCCCGGGAACACCGGTTCCCTCCTGCCGAGGAGACGATCATGAGTACGCCGAGCGCGCGGCTGCCCGAGGGCCGTTACGGCCGCTCCTCCGACCAGCAGGCCGACCGCACCCTCAAGGCCGTCGGCGCCGTGCTGTCGGTGCTGATGGTGGCGTTGATCGGCTGGTTCGGCTACCACCACGTCGTCCAGAACGAGATCAGCGCCGAGGTGATCGGTTTCGACGTCGCCGAGGACTCGGTGAAGGTGCACCTGGAGGTGCACAAGGACGCGGGGTCCGCCGGCTACTGCACGGTCCGCTCCCAGGCCGAGGACGGCGCCGAGGTGGGCCGCGCCGACTTCCGCTTCGACGAGGACGCCACGCGCGTCGACGAGGTCGTCACGCTCCGCACCACCTCCCGGGGCACCTCGGCCGAGCTCGTCGGCTGTCACGCGGACTGACACCACTGACACCACGGGGAATACCCGGCCACTGACCTGCGCTGACATGAGTCCGGTGGCATATGTCCTCCCCCTGCGGGCACTCAATTGTTAGGCTCGTGGTTTCGCCCATCCCTGAAGGAACATCCTTCAGAGAGGGCGATGCTTTGTATTCCCAGCACCTACGAGGAGCACCTGTGACCCAGACCAGCGAGAACGTCACCTGGCTGACCCAGGAGGCGTACAACAAGCTCAAGGACGAGCTTGCGTACCTTACTGGTCCCGCGCGCACGGAGATCGCCGCCAAGATCGCCGCAGCGCGCGAGGAGGGCGACCTGCGGGAGAACGGCGGGTACCACGCGGCCAAGGAGGAGCAGGGCAAGCAGGAGCTCCGTGTGCGCCAGCTCACCCAGCTCCTCGAGAGCGCCAAGGTCGGCGAGGCCCCGGCGGCCGACGGTGTCGTGGCGCCCGGCATGGTCGTGACGATCGCCTTCGACGGCGACGAGGACGACACCCTGTCCTTCCTGCTCGCCTCCCGCGAGTACGCGAGCGCCGACATCGAGACCTACTCACCGCAGTCCCCGCTCGGCTCGGGCGTCATCGGCCACAAGGTCGGCGAGGACGCGGAGTACGAGCTGCCGAACGGCAAGAAGGCCTCGGTGAAGATCCTGGAGGCGAAGCCGTACACCGGCTGACCCATCCCGCGAGTCCCTGACGGGCCCCCGGCACCCCGCGGTGCCGGGGGCTCCGTCATGCCGCCGAGCGGTACTTGCGCACGGCGAGCGTCCGGAAGAACGCGATGATCAGGACCGACCAGATCAACGAGGCCCAGACGGGGTGCTGCATGGGCCACGCGTCGGGTGTCCGGAAGCCCGGGGGAAGGTTGCCGAACATCTCACGGCAGGCCTGCACGGTGGCGCTGAACGGGTTCCACTCGGCGATGTGCCGGAGGAAGGACGGCATCTGGTTCGCGTCCACGAACGCGTTCGAGATGAACGTCAGTGGAAACAGCCAGATCAGGCCGCCCGAGGTCGCCGCTTCGGGAGTGCGCACGGACAGGCCGATGAGCGCGCCGATCCACGAGAACGCGTACCCGAGCAGCAGGAGCAGGCCGAATCCGACGAGCACCTTGCCGAAGTTCTCGTGCGTGCGCCAGCCGACGAGCACGGCGACCACCGCCAGCACGACGAGGGTGAGCGCCGTCTGTACCAGGTCGGCCATGGTGCGGCCGGTCAGCACCGCGCCCCGCGACATGGGCAGGGAGCGGAAGCGGTCGATGAGGCCCTTGTGCATGTCGTCGGCGATGCCCGCTCCCGCGCCCGCCGTGGCGAACGTGACGGTCTGGGCGAAGATGCCGGCCATCAGGAACTCGCGGTAGGCCTGGGTGGAGCTGGACGAGCCGACCTGGATCGAGCCGCCGAACACGTAGGTGAACAGCACCACGAACATGATGGGCTGGAACAGCCCGAAGATGAGCATCTCGGGAATCCGGGCCATGCGGATCAGATTCCTGCGGGCGACGACCAGGGAGTCCCGGATCGACCGGCCGACGGGGTTGCCGGGGGCCGTGACCCGGACGGTGTCGGTGACGGCGCTCATTTCGCGGTCTCCTTGGTGTCCTCGTCGTCCTTGGCCTCCGCGACATGGCCGGTGAGGGAGAGGAAGACGTCGTCGAGGGTGGGGCGGCGCAGGCCGATGTCGTCGATCTCGATGCCGTTGGTGTCGAGGTCGCGGATGATCTCGGCGAGGAGCTTGGCGCCGCCGGAGACCGGTGTGGTGATCTTGCGCATGTGGTCCTCGACCGTGGTGTCGCCCTGGCCGGCGCCGCGCAGGCTGTACTTGTCGAGGAGGGCGGACGCCGACCGGATGTGCTCGCGCTCGTGCACCACGACCTCGACGCGTTCGCCGCCGGTGCGGGCCTTGAGCTGGTCGGAGGTGCCCTGGGCGATGACCTTGCCGTGGTCGACGACCGCGATGTCGTGCGCGAGGTGGTCGGCCTCCTCCAGGTACTGGGTGGTGAGCAGCAGTGTCGTACCGTCGGAGACGAGCTGTTTGATCACCTCCCACAGTTGCTGGCGGTTGCGCGGGTCAAGGCCGGTGGTCGGCTCGTCCATGAACATCACGGGCGGTGAGACGACCAGGGCGGCGGCGAGGTCGAGGCGGCGGCGCATGCCCCCGGAGTAGGTCTTGGCGGTGCGGTCGGCGGCGTCCGCGAGGTGGAACTGCTCCAGCAGTTCGTCCGCGCGGGCCTTCGCCGCCTTCGCCTTCAACTGGTAGAGCTGTCCGACCATCCGCAGGTTCTCGCGGCCGGTCAGGTACTCGTCGACGGCGGCGAACTGGCCGGACAGGCCGATGGAGCGGCGTACGGCGTCGGGCTGTTTCAGCACGTCGAGGCCGGCGACGACCGCCTTGCCGCTGTCGGGCCGCAGCAGGGTGGTCAGGCAGCGGACGGTGGTGGTCTTCCCCGCGCCGTTGGGCCCGAGCAGGCCCAGGACGGTGCCCTCGGGGACCTCCAGGTCGACGCCGTCCAGTGCCCTTACGTTCCCGAAGGTCTTGACCAGACCTTCGGCATAGATGGCGCCTGGCATATGAGTCTCCACGTCATCGTGATTCTTCGGAAAGCCTAGGTTTGCGCGCTGTGGTGTGCTCGGATTTTTCGCCGGGCGCGGGCGGCGGGACGGACGGCGGCCACCCGGCGGCAGGACACACAATAACGCGATGTATCGCGTCTCACAATGGAGTCACCCGAAGGAGTGACACCCCGCCGGGCGTCAGTCCATGACCGTGTAACCCGCCTCGCGCAAAGCCCTGTTGACCTCCGCGCAGTGCTCCGGGCCCTTGGTCTCCAGGTGCAGCTCGACCTCCGCCTCCGTGAGCCCGAGCCGTGGGTCGGTCCGTACATGGCTCACGTCGAGGACGTTGGCGTCCGCCACTGACAACGCCCCCAGAAGCGAGGCGAGCGCGCCCGGCCGATCCGTCAGCCTCAGCCGTACGGCCAGGTAGCGGCCCTGCGCGGCCATGCCGTGCCGCAGCACCCGCTCCATCAGCACCGGGTCCACGTTGCCACCGGACAGCACCGCGACGACCGGCCCCTCGAAGGCCCCGGGCCGGCTCAGCAGCGCCGCGACCGGACTCGCCCCGGCCGGCTCGACGACCAGCTTGGCCCGCTCCAGGCAGAGCAGCAGCGCGGCCGACAGCTCGTCCTCGGTGACCGTGCACACCTCGTCCACCAGCTCGCCGACGATCCCGAACGGCACGTCGCCGGGCCGTCCCACCTTGATCCCGTCGGCCATCGTCGCCGGGTCGCGCACCGACACCGGGCGCCCGGCCGCCAGCGAGGGCGGGTACGCCGCCGCGCCCGCCGCCTGCACGCCGACGATCCGCACGTCGGGCCGCAGCGCCTTCACCGCGACCGCGATCCCGGCGGCCAGCCCGCCCCCGCCGACCCCGACGACGATCGTGCGCACCTCGGGGCACTGGTCCAGGATCTCCAGGCCCACCGTGCCCTGGCCCGCGATGACGTCCGGGTGGTCGAAGGGGTGGACGAACACGGCGCCCGTCTCGCGCGCGTACTCCGTCGCCGCCGCCAGCGTCTCGTCGACCACCTGGCCCCGCAGGCGCACCTCGGCGCCGTACTCCCGGGTCGCGCTGATCTTCGGCAGCGGGGCGCCCTTCGGCATGAACACCGTGGACCGCACCCCCAGCAGGGAGGACGCCAGCGCGACGCCCTGCGCATGGTTGCCGGCGCTCGCCGCGACGACGCCGGCGGCCCGCTCCTCGGGCAGCAGCCCGGCGATCCGGACGTACGCGCCGCGCAGTTTGAACGACCCCGTCCGCTGGAGGTTCTCGCACTTCAGGTGCACCGGCGCACCCACTCGCCGGGACAGGTACCGGCTGCCCTCCAGAGCGGTCGTCCGTGCCACGCCCGACAGCATCTTCCGGGCGCCGCGCACGTCGTCGAGGGTGACGGTCCGCAGGTGTTCGGCCGTGCTGTAGCTCATGGCTCCAGGATCGCAGTTCGCCGCCGGCGGCGGCCGGTGTGACCAACCCGCGGACTCGGCTTTGCGCAGCGCCGGTACGGGCCGTCGTCCGGCCGCGTACCCTGTCCCCCAATTAGCAGCCCTCCACGAAGTGAGCCCCCGGCCATGCCCACAACACCTGATATGTCGATGGACATGAGGACGGACCTGACGGCCGTCGGTGACACCGGTCTTCTCGACACGCTGCAGCACGAGGTGGCGTTGTTCGCGCGCCGTGCCGAACAGACGCGTCTGGGCGGGGTCGGCCAGGTGCGCAACTCGATGGACCGCGCCGCGTACCTGCTGCTCAACCGCCTCGACAAGGAAGGCCCGATGGGCGTCAAGGCGCTCGCCTCGAGCATGGGTATCGACTCCTCGACGGTCACCCGTCAGGTCGCCCCGCTCGTGGACACCGGCCTGGTCAAACGGACCTCGCACCCCGAGGACGGACGCGCGGTCGTGCTCCAGCTGTCCCCGCGCGGGCAGGCGCGCCTGGAGGAAGTGCGCTCCTCCCGCCGCCAGTTGATGGCCGAACTGACCCAGGACTGGGACGCGGAGGAACGTGAGGCGTTCTGCAGGCTCCTGACGCGCTTCAACGGCGCGCTGTCGGCTCGGATGTCCACCCCCGAGCGGGTCGACTCCTGACTCTCCGGGGGCTGTTTCCAGCCCCCGGACGGGCTGATAAAAGCCCCTCCGGCGTTTGAGGAGCGGGGGTCCGGGGGCAGCGCCCCCGGGACGGGAAAGGGCGGCGGGGGCGAAAAACCCGGAGCGCCGCGCGTGCACGTCCCTTGACCGGGGGACGCCCCCTGGCCTGATATGAGAGCCAAGGGCTCTCAGGGGCGGCGGGGAGGCGCGGTTGCGACGACGGCACACGTCCCAGGACGACCTCCGCGCCCGCGAGTTCGAGGCGTACGTCGCGGGCGCCGGCACCCGGCTGCTGCACACCGCGACCCTGCTCACCGCCGAGTCCCCGGACGACAACCCGCACGCGCGGCACCTGCTGACCCTGGCGCTGGCCCACACGTACGCGGGCTGGCACCGGCTGCGCGGCGGGGACCCCTACGCCCACACCCGCCGGTACCTGGCGACCCGCTTCGCGCACGACGCCTGGCACCGCCGCGGCGGACTGTTCCCCTCCCGTGCCCGCCCGGGAGGCCCGCTGGCCCGGCTCTCCCCGCAGGAACGCCTGATCCTGGTGCTGCGGCTGCACGAGGGGATCGCCGAGGAACAGACGGCAGCGCTGCTCGGCCTGTCCGCGGAGCGCGTACGGACCGTCTTCCACCGCGCGATGGCCGCCGTACTGCGCCCGCCCCCGGGACCGGCCCCCGCGGTGGGCGGCGTCGAGGCGGTGCCGTCGTGACCCGGATGAGGCGTGAGGCGGCCGTACGGCGGATGCTGGAGCAGTCACCGCCGTCCGTGCCGCCCGAGCTGCACGCGGAGGCGGCGCGCCGCGGGGCCCGCATCCTGCGCCGCAGGACGCTCGCCCGCCGCGCGATGTGGCTGCTGTTGCTGGCGGGGAGCGTGGCGTTCGTGGTGTGGGCGCTGACGGCCCGCCCCTGGGTGGAGCCGCCGCCGGAGCCGGCTCCACCGCTCGTGGGCTGGTGACCGTCAGCGTCCGAGCGCCTGCTGAAGGTCTTCGAGCAGGTCGTCGACGTTCTCGATGCCCACGGAGAGGCGCACCAGGTCGGCGGGGACCTCGAGCGCGGAACCGGCCGCGGACGCGTGCGTCATCCGCCCGGGGTGCTCGATCAGCGACTCGACACCGCCCAGGGACTCGCCGAGCGTGAACACCTTGGCCCTGTCGCAGACCTCGACGGCCGCCTCCTCGCCGCCCTCCACGCGGAAGGAGACCATGCCGCCGAAGGCACGCATCTGCTTGGCGGCGACCTCGTGGCCGGGGTGGTCGGGCAGCCCCGGGTACAGGACGCGCGTCACACGCGCGTGACGGGTGAGCATGTCGGCGACCTTCGTGGCGTTCTCGCTGTGCCGGTCCATGCGGACCGAGAGCGTCTTGGTGCCGCGCAGCACCAGCCAGGAGTCGAAGGGTCCGGCGACCGCGCCCATCGCGTTCTGGTGGAAGGCGAGCTCCTCGCCCAGCTCCGCGTCACCGGTGATCAGGGCGCCGCCGACGACGTCGGAGTGGCCGCCCATGTACTTGGTCAGGGAGTGCACGACGACGTCCGCGCCGAGCGCGAGCGGCTGCTGGAGGTAGGGCGTGGCGAAGGTGTTGTCGACGACGAGCCGGGCGCCCGCGTCCCGGGCGACCTGGGCCACGGCGGCGATGTCGGTGATGCCGAGCAGCGGGTTGGAGGGGGTCTCCACCCAGACGGCCTTGGTCTTCGGGGTGAGGGCGGCCCGCACGGCGGCCGGGTCGGAGGTGTCGGCCACCGACCACTCCACGCCCCACCGCGCGACGACCTTGGCGAAGAGGCGGAACGTGCCGCCGTAGGCGTCGTTCGGGATCACCACGTGGTCGCCGGGGCTGAGCAGCGTGCGCAACAGGCAGTCCTCGGCCGCCAGTCCGGACGCGAACGCGAGGCCGCGGCGGCCGCCCTCCAGGGCGGCGAGGTTCTCCTCCAGGGCGGTCCTGGTCGGATTGGCGCTGCGGCTGTACTCGTAGCCGCCGCGCAGGCCGCCGACGCCGTCCTGCTTGTAGGTGGACACCTGGTAGATCGGCGGGACGACCGCGCCCGTCAGGGGGTCGGCGGTGTTGCCCGCGTGGATCGCGAGCGTCTCGAAGTGCTGACTGATGTGCCTGTCGCTCATGGGCACCGAGGGTAGTGCGCGCACGGTGCGGATGGCGGACGCGGAGCGGGCGGGGCGGGTCATGGAGGCGGGCGCCGGGGGTTTTCCACAGGGTTCGGTACCGGGTTGGCCAATTGTCGGCGTGGTCTGGTTCGCTTGGTGGCATGGAGATTCTCTGGGTCCTGATCGCGCTCGTCATGCTCGGCTTCGTGGTGGTGCCGTATCTGAGGCGCGGGCGTGGGGCGATCACGCAGGTCCCCGCCGGCCACCCGGACGCGGCGGACCCGGCGGCCTACGGCTTCGCCCGCGAGGAGGAGCTGGACGTCCGCATGCCCGGCCCCGACCAGGACCTGCTGGACGTCCTGGACCTGGTGCAGCGCACCCAGGACTACCGCGCGGCGCAGCAGCTGCTGGCCGGCACGGACGCGGAGGACGAGCGGCGCTGGCAGCGCGTCCAGGCGTTCGCGGGCGCGGCCTCGCTGGAGCTGAAGCAGCGGCCCGGCGGGGTGGGCGAGGCGCCGGGCGGGCAGTGGCTGCGGGTGTGGCGGACCGAGATGCCCAAGGACGCCGGGGGAGCAGCGGTGCACGCCGAGTTCCTGGTGCAGCAGGCGTGGCGTACGGCGACGCCCGGGACGGACGAGTTCCGGATCATCATGGAGGAGGCGAAGGCGGCGTGCGGCGAGGCCGCGCTGCTGGCTCCCGGTGACCCGGTCCCGTACATCGTGGAGCTGTCGGTGGCGCGGGGACTCGGCTACTCCCAGCAGGACTTCGAGCAGCTCTGGCTGAAGATCCTGGACCGTGCCCCGGCCCACATGGGGGCGCACCTGGCCGCGCTGCACTACTGGTGCGAGAAGTGGCACGGCTCGCGGCAGCAGGCGTACGCGTTCGCGGAGGCCGCGGCGGCGCGGGCGCCCCAGGGCTCCCTCCTCGCCGCCCTGCCGCTCTTCGCGGTGTTCGAGCACCTGCCCGAGGTGAACCTGGTCGCCGGTTTCCACCGGAGCGAGACCGTCACCAAGGCGGTGCACGGCGCGCTGCACGCGGTGCACTCGGCCCGGCCCGACGACCCGATGTCGGCGCACGTGCGGCACCTGCTGGTCTTCTTCCTGGTGCGCGGCGAGCGCTGGGCGGAGGCCATGAGCCAGCTCATACACATCGACGGCCACGTGGGCGCCCTCCCCTGGACCCTCTCCCCCGACCCGGCCGCCGAGTTCGCCGTCCACCGCGCCCTGGCGGTGGCCGGCTACGAGGCGAACGGCGGCAGCCCGGCGACACTCCCGCACTGACCGTCGCGGTACGGATCCCGGCGGAGCGCCTCGTCGGCCGGCTCGTCGACCTGGCCGGTACGGGTGTCGACGTCAGCGACTTCGGCAACGGCCCCCGACCGGGCGGCCCGCACCGCACGGACGCGGCCGGCGGCTGGTTCTCCCCCTGGTGGCGCCCCGTGAGCCGCTCGTCGTCATCGTCCGGATCGTGCCCCCGTTCGCGGCACTGCGACCGGCGCGCCCCCGCGTCGGCGACGAGGGGGCGTGCCAGGCGTCAGATCGTCGCCGTGTCGATCACGAAGCGGTAGCGGACGTCGCTGTTCAGGACGCGCTCGTACGCCTCGTTGATCTCGGCCGCGCCGATCAGCTCGATCTCCGCGCCGATGCCGTGCTCGGCGCAGAAGTCCAGCATCTCCTGGGTCTCGGCGATGCCGCCGATCATCGAACCGGCGAGGGTCTTGCCGCCCCCGAGCAGCGAGAAGAGGTTGAGGGCGACCGGCTCCTCGGGAGCTCCCACGTTCGCCAGCGTGCCCTCCGTCCTCAGCAGGGACAGGTAGGCGTTGAAGTCCAGCGGGGCCGACACCGTCGACACGATCAGGTCGAAGGTGCCCCGCAGCTCCTCGAAGGTCTTCGGGTCGCTGGTGGCGTGGTAGTGGTCGGCGCCCAGCTTGAGGCCGTCGTCCTTCTTGCGCAGGGACTGCGACAGCACCGTCACCTCGGCGCCCAGCGCGTGCGCGATCTTGACGCCCATGTGGCCGAGGCCGCCCATGCCGAGGACCGCGACCTTCTTGCCGGGGCCGGCGCCCCAGCGCTTCAGCGGGGAGTACAGGGTGATGCCGGCGCACAGCAGGGGCGCGGCGACGTCGAGGGCCAGCCCGTCGGGGATGCGGACGACGTAGTTCTCGTCGACGACGATCTTCTCCGAGTAGCCGCCGTAGGTGGGCTCGCCGTTCCGGTCCACGGCGTTGTACGTGCCGACCATGCCGCTGCCGGTGCAGTACTGCTCCCGTCCGGCCCTGCAGTTGTCGCACTCCCGGCAGGAGTCGACCATGCAGCCGACGCCCACGCGGTCACCCACCTGGTACCGGGTGACGCCGGGGCCGACCTCGGACACCACACCGGCGATCTCGTGGCCGGGGACCATCGGGAAGATCGCCTCGCCCCAGCCCTCACGGGCCTGGTGGATGTCGGAGTGGCAGATGCCCGCGAACTTGATGTCGATCAGGACGTCGTGCTCGCCGACCGCGCGCCGCTCGACGGTCGTCCGCTCCAGCGGAGCCTTGGCGGCGGGTACGGCGTATGCGGCAACAGTGGTCATGCCGGAGGTTCTCCTCGTGAGGTCGTGCGCCCGGCTGCCTTCTGTCCGGCCGGGCACGGCCTCCAGCCTGCGACGACGTCCCCGGCTTACCCAGACCACGCTTCTGCCTACGTTGGCTGTGCGTACCACTGACGGGGACAGGATGCCGTGCGTACGACCGGGAATACTGGAGACATGGACGAACGGCACACCCACCCGGCCGGCCCCGCGGGCGGCGGCCTCGACCCACGGGCGGAACTCAGCGAGTTCCTGCGCACCCGGCGGGCCCGGCTGAAGCCGGAGGACGTGGGCCTGCCGGACTTCGGACGGCACCGCCGGGTGCCGGGCCTGCGCCGCGAGGAGCTGGCCCAGCTCGCCGGGGTGTCCGTGGCGTACTACACGCGCCTGGAGCAGGGCAACGGGCGGAACGTGTCGGCGGAGGTGCTGGACTCGATCGCGCGCGCCCTGCGTCTCACCGACGCCGAGCGGTCCCACCTCACGCACCTGGCGAAGCCGAGGCAGCAGCGGCGGAAGCCGGCGGCCCGGGCCCAGCAGGCCCGCCCGGCGCTGCGGCACCTGCTGGAGTCGATGGACGCGGTCCCGGCGTACGTGGTGGGCCGGCGCTCGGAGATCCTCGCCTGGAACCGGATGGCGGCGGCGGTCTTCGGGGACTGGGGCCGGCTCCCGGCGCAGGAGCGGAACTGGGCGCGGCTGGTGTTCCTGCACCCGGACCAGCGGGAGCTGTTCGTGGAGTGGGAGCAGAAGGCGTACGACATGGTCGCCTACCTCCGCATGGACGCGGGCCTCCATCCGGACGATCCGCAGCTGTCCTCGCTGGTGGGCGAGCTGTCCGTGAAGAGCGAGGAGTTCCGCAGGCTGTGGGCGGCGCACGACGTCAAGGAGAAGAGCCACGGCGTCAAGCGCGTCCGGCATCCGCTGGCCGGTGAGCTGACGCTGCTGTGGGAGTCGTTCCGCCCGGCCGGTGACGACACCGGGCAGTCGCTGGTCACGTACTTCGCGGAGCCGGGTTCGCCGTCGGCGGAGGCCCTGAGGCTGCTGTGCAGCTGGGGCACGGACGCCCGACGGGCCGGGGCGGACGCCACGGCCCCCTGAGACGGACGGCCACGACTCCCCGGGGCCGGGCGGGCCGCGACTCCCCCGGGCCTGAACACCACACCCCCCCCCTGAGACGGACCACCACACGCCCTTCGGGACGGACGGGTCACAACTCCCCCGAGCCGGAACACCACACCCCTGGGACGAACCACCACAACCCCCTGGGTCGGGCGGGCCACGGCTCTCCGGGGCCGGAACACCACAGCCCTCTGAGACGCCCCCCGGGACGGACGCATGACTCCCCCGGGCCGGACCAGCACAGCCTCCGGGACAGGCAGCCACAGCCCCCGGGCCGGGCGGTGGTCCTCGGTCCTCGGCGTCCGGGGCCTCCCGCGTCGGCCTCCGTGCCGTCGGCAGCCGGGGCCCGGCGTCACGGAGGTGGCGCCGGGCCCTTCGCCCCGCTCCGCGGGAACGGGCGTCCGCCCCGGCCCCGGAGAACGCGGAACGGCCCGCCGGAAGGGAAGTCCTCCGGCGGGCCGTCCGCTCACGGACTACTTGCCGTAGTACGCGTTGTAGATCGAGATCGTCGACTTGTTGCCCTTCTTGTCGGCGATCTTGGCGTGGAAGGAGACGGCCTTCCCCTTCGACGGGTTCTTGAAGGTGATCTTCCCCTTCGTGACCGTGGTCTTCTTCCAGGTCTTGCCGTAGTCGTAGGACACGTACACCGACAGGGACTTGAGGTTCTTGCCCTTGGCGGCGCCCTCGACGGTGACCGGGACCGTGACCTTCTTGCCGGCCGTCACCTTGCTGTCCAGCCCGGTGGCCGCCTGGAAGCGGACCGTGGAGGCGGGCAGCTGCTTGAGGTCGGCGGTCTTCTTGGAGCGGAAGGTCCAGCTCGCGTCGATCCGCGTGGAGGCGGCGGCGACCTTGGCGCTGCGCTTGACCGAGGTGGTCAGCTTGTAGGAGGCGTCCGCGGACGGGACCTTGAACTCCTTCTCGCCGAACAGCGGGTCGTCGTGCGAACCGACCTTCTTGCCGTTGCGGTAGAGGCTGGTGGTGGCCGACGTGAACACCGAGGAGCCGGGGTGGCCCTTGCCGTCGGCGAACAGCGGGACCAGCCCGGAGATGCTGTTGCCGTCACGGAAGATGCCGTAGTCGGAGGTGAGGCTCGGCCCGAAGACGGCCGTGTTCACGGTCTCCTTGTACGTCTTGCCGCCCTTGTAGCCCTTCGCGTACCCGATGACGTAGCCGGCCTCCCAGATCGGCCAGCCCTCGGCGTCGACACCGCCCTGCTGCTCGAAGTCGAGGTCCCACTTCACCCCGGACACGGTGGACAGGTGCAGCGTGCGGGTACCGGGCAGGCTCTGCGGGCTGCCGAACGAGGAGGCGCCGCTGCTCCCGGGCAACGTGCCGAAGGCGCTGACGGCACCCTTCTTGCCGCTCGCCGCGGCGCCCATGCCGACCTTCACCGTGGCGAACTCGCCGGCCTTGTAGTTCCGGGTGTACCCGGTGGCGAGGTTCTTCACCTTGGCGCCGGTGACGGCGCTGTACTGCTCCTTGGTGCCCTTGCCGAAGTGGGCGTCCCACTGCTGGTACAGCGAGCCGTCGGTGATCTGCGGGCCGAGGTGGGCGGAGCGGAAGTTGTCGTACGAGTCCAGCCACCAGCCGAAGCCGTGGGCCGAGTTCTTCGTCTCGACGGTGTAGTCGGCGGAGGCGAATCCCTGCTTGGCCGCCTTGTCCGGCACGGTGATCCTCACCGGCTTGGCCTTGCGGGCGTCCAGCGTGATCGTCGTGTCCTTGGTGACGTTCAGCTTCGGCTGGGCGAGCCAGTCGACGCCCTCGTACTCCTCCGAGGCGGGGTCGGGGTTGACGAAGACGCCGGTGTCCAGGACGTAACCGCCCTTGGGCACGCGGACGGTGACGGTGCCGTCGGCCTCGTAGGGCTGGTACCACCGGTTGGCGGCCAGGCCGGAGATGCCGGAGAGGTTGGCGACGTAGTTGGGGGCCGGCTTGCCCGCGCGGTCGAGGAACTTCAGCGTCACGTCGTACGACTCGACCTCGCGCTGCACCGCGGCCGCGGTGCGCACGGTCTGCCCGCCGCCCGTCGCGACCACGTACGCGGAGTAGGCGCCGTCGAGGGTGCCGCCGAGCCGGGTGTCGACCGTGAGGTCCACGGAGGCCCTGCCGCCCGCGGGGACGGTGACCGTGGTGGCACCGAGCTTGAAGAAGCCGGCCGGGGCCGCCTTGCCCTTGGGGCCGGTCGCCGTCGACGTCAGCTTCAGCGTGACGTCCGTCGTGCCGAGGTTGCGGTAGGTCAGCTCCTTGGTCACCGGCTTGTCGTCGGTGTGCGGCCACTGCTGGACGCCGAAGCTCAGCGACACCGGGTCGGCGATCACGGTCTGCTTGATGGCCTTGTCGACCTGGACGCGGCCCGACCCCTGTTCGAACGGCGTGTACGCGCCGCCCTTGGTGGAGCCGGTGAGCGCGCCCTTCAGCTCCGCGTAGGTCCACTCCGGGTGCTGCTGCTTGAGGATCGCCGCCGCGCCCGCGACGTGCGGGGTCGCCATCGACGTACCGGAGATGGTCATGTAGCCGGCCGGGCTCTCGCCGACCTCCTTGGCGATGTCGTTGCCCTTCGCCGAGGCGGCCGTGATGTCGACGCCGGGAGCGGTGACGTCCGGCTTGACGGCGCCGTCGCCGACACGCGGGCCGGTGGAGGAGAAGTCGGCGAGCGCGTCCTTGTCGTCGACGGCACCGACCGTGAGGGCGGCGTCCGCGCTGCCGGGCGAACCGACCGACTGCGGGCCCTCGTTGCCGGCCGCGATGGCGAACAGGACGCCCTTCTCGGCGGAGAGCTTGTTGACGGCCGCTTCCAGCGGGTCGACCTCGGCGGTGTCCATGCCGCCCAGGCTCATGTTGACGACGTCGGCGCCCTGCGCGGCCGCCCACTCCATGCCGGCGAGGATGCCGGAGTCGTCGCCGAAGCCGGAGTCGTCGAGGACCTTGCCGTTGAGGATCTTCGCGCCGGGAGCGACGCCCTTGTACTTGCCCTTGGACTGGGCGCCCGTGCCGGCCGCGATGGAGGCGACGTGGGTGCCGTGGCCGACCTTGTCGCCGGCGGTGGCCGCGGAGGTGAAGTTCTTGGACTCGGTCACCTGGCCCTTGAGGTCCGGGTGGGTGCCGTCGACGCCGGTGTCGAGGACGGCGATCTTCACGCCCTTGCCGTCGTAGCCGGCCGCCCATGCCTTCGGGGTGCCGATCTGCGCCACCGACGTGTCGAGGGAGGCCTTGCGGACCCCGTCGAGCCAGACGTGGGCGATGCCGGAGGCGGTGCGGTCGCCGTCGGTGACGGCGTCCCACAGCTCGGGCGTCTCCTCGTGCGGGGTCTGCACCGCGTCCGCGTTCAGGGACTTCAGGGTCCGGCGGACCGTGCCCGCGTCCCGGACGTCGGCCTTGGCGCTCGCCGCGGCGCCCTTGTAGCCGACGATGACCTTCAGGCCCCGCTTCTGGGAGCCGCGGGTCGTGGCCTTGTTCAGTTCGGTGACGTCGAACAGCCGCTGGTCCAGCCTGCCGCTCGCGATCAGCCGGGCGGCGTCGGCCGGCACCACCAGGGTGTGGCCGCCGGTGCGGCGGACCTGCACGGGTATGTGCTCCCGGCCCTCGGCCCGCTCCAGGCCGACCACGCGGCCCTTGGCGTCCACCGCGACCCGGTCACCCGTGATCAGCGTGATCCGGTGCTTGGCCTTCAGCGAGGACGCCTCCGTCGCCGAGGCGGCGGTCGTGCGCTCCCCCTTCGCCGACGCCGGGCCGGCCATGCCCGCCGCGAGTGCCACGGCGGTCGCCGTGGCGATCGTGGCCGCGCACGCTCTCTTCACTTGTCTGTGCAAGGTTCCCCCTAGCGAAGTCGCCGGGCGAACTCGACGTCACCCGGCCGGGGGTGGTCTCGTACGTATGCGCGCACCCCCCGGAACACGCAGTATGCCGAGGGGTGATCAAGCGCCTCAAGGGATGCCGGGAAGGGTGCGGAAGTCGCCGGGTGGCTGTAACACCACCGACGGAACTCCGTTACACGATCGTGCTCTTGGGGTTCTCCTTCACGGTGATCCGCCCCTTGCGGATCGTCGCCAGGCGCGGGGCCGCCTTCGCGATGGCCGAGTCGTGGGTGACCATGACGAAGGTCAGTCCCAGCTCCTTCCACATGCGGACGAGCACGTCCATGATCTCGTCGCGCGTCGACTCGTCGAGGTTGCCGGTGGGTTCGTCGGCGAGCAGCACCTTCGGTTCCTTCACCAGCGCCCGCGCGATGGCCACGCGCTGCTGCTGACCGCCGGACATCTCGCCGGGCAGGTGGCCCAGCCGCTCGCCCAGACCGACCGACGCCAGCGCCTCGGCGGCCTTCTCCCGGCGCTCCTTGGCCTTCACGCCGAGCGGGACGAGCGCGGTCTCGACGTTCTCCTGCGCGGTGAGCGTGGGGATCAGGTTGAACGACTGGAAGACGAAGCCGATGTTCTCGCTGCGGACCCGGGTGAGCCGGGCCTCGGGCAGCCTGGCCAGGTCGGTGCCGTCGAGGACGATCTCGCCGGAGGTGGGCCGGTCGAGGCCGCCGAGCATCTGCAGCAGCGTGGACTTGCCGCCGCCGGTGGGGCCCTGGATGACGAGCCGGTCGCCGTCGGGGATGGTCAGGTCGACCCCGTCGAGGGCGTGGACGGTCTCCTTGCCGCGCGTGTAGCGCCGGGTGACGCCTCTGAGTTCGTACATGGTTCTGCTCCTGGATCGCGTACGGGGGTGGGGCCCGTCCGCTGCGGGCGGGCCCCGGTTGCCGGTGCCGGGCGGGTGCTACTCGACGCGGCGGAACGCGTCGGCCGGCCGCAGCCGGGAGGCGCGCCAGCCGCCGAAGGCGCCGGCGACGAGGCCGCCGGCCACGGCGAGGCCGACCGCGAGGGCGACGGTGGTGAGGCTGACGGGCGCGGTGAGCGCGATGTCGAGGGTCTTGGCGGCGGTCTGCCGCCCGGGGCCGCCCGTCCCGCCACCGCCAGGTCCGCCCATGCCGCCGGCGCCACCGGTGCCGCCGCCGAGCTGGGCCTGCAGGGTGGGGCTGACGGCGGTGACGGCGTAGGCGCCCGCCAGGCCGAGCGCGATGCCGAGGGCGCCGCCGATCAGGCCCTGGACCATGGACTCGCCGACCACCTGCCGGGTTACCCGGCCGGACTTCCAGCCCAGCGCCTTGAGGGTGCCGAACTCGCGCACCCGGCGGGAGACGGCGGAGGAGGTGAGCAGGCCGGCGACGAGGAACGCCGCCACGAGGACCACGACGGACAGCCACTTACCGACGCCGGCGGCGAGCGAGGAGGCGGTGGACAGGGAGCCGGAGACGGTGTCGGCGAGGTCGGCGGAGGTCGTGACGGTCGTACCGGAGATGTTCTTCTGGATGCCGGACTTGACGCTGTCGATCCGCTGGGAGTCGGTCACCTGGACGTAGATCGTGGTGACCTTGTCCTCGGCGTCGGCGAGGGTCTGCGCCTGCTTCAGCGGCAGGTAGAGGTTGGCCGCGGCGTCCCCGCTGGTGGCGGTGGCGATGCCGATGACCTTGTACTCGGTGCCCTTGACGGTGACGGTGTCGCCGGTCTCGAGCTCCTTCTCCTTGGCGTAGGCGGAGTCGGCGACGGCGACCTTCGCGTCGGTCTCGGTCGTCTTGAAGGTGCGTCCGTCCGTGATCTCGGAGGAGGTCAGCGGGCCGAGGGCGGGCTCGGTGACGTCGGTGCCGTAGACGGAGTAGCTGTTGACGTCGAAGTTGGCGCCGCCGCCCTCGATCCGCCCCTGCGGGGAGGACTGGCCGCCGCCGGGACCGGCGCCCTGGCCGCCCTCGGCGCCCTGGCCGTCCTGCTGGAACTGGCCCCGGGTGAACTCACCGCTCACCTTCATGACTTGGAGACTCAGCCCGCCCACCGCGCCGGCGACGCCGTCCTGCTCGCCGACCTTGTCCACGGTGGAGCTCGCCAGGGTCTGGAAGCCCTGCACCATGACGCGGTCGCTGCTCTGCTCCTCGCCGGAGTCGTCGTCCTGGGCGTCGAACCGGAACCGGGGGCGTTCGCCGGTGGTCCCGGACTGGGCCTCCGCGGCCTTGGTGACCGTCATGTCCGTGCCGAGCCCGTACAGGGACTCCAGGACCTTCTCCTGCGCCTTGCTCATGCCGGAGGACACGGAGGTGACCACGACGACCAGGGCGATGCCCAGGGCGAGGCCGGAGGCGACGACGAGGGCCGCCTTTCTGCGGCGGCGCAGCTCGCGCCTCAGGTAGGTGAAGAACATGGCGGCAAGCTAGGGACGGCGGGTGATGAAGCGATAAGCGCTCCATAAGAGCCCCATGAGAAGGCCGATGCCGCCGTCCGCTCCCCGAAGGGGCGGACGGCGGCATCGGCCGGGTGGTGGGGTGGAGCGCCGCGCGTGCGCGGCCGGCGTCAGACCGCCGAGCCCGCCTTCCACTCCTCCCAGCTCATGTTCCAGCCGTTGAGGCCGTTGTCCGGGGCGATGGTCTTGTCGCCGGTGTTCTGGACGACGACCACGTCACCGATGATCGAGTTGTCGTAGAACCAGGCGCCCGGCGTGCTCGGGTCGTTCGCGCCCTTGGTGTCGGACAGGCCCACGCAGCCGTGGCTGGTGTTGACGCTGCCGAAGATGGACTTGGCGCCCCAGTAGTTGCCGTGGATGAAGGTGCCGGAGGTGGACAGGCGCATGGCGTGCGGCACGTCCTTGATGTCGTACTCGCCCTTGCCGTCGTCGTCGGTGAAGCCGACCGTCGCGCCGTTCATCCGGGTCTCCTTGAACTTCTCGGAGATCACCATCTGGCCCTCGTACGTCTTGTTCTCGGGCGCCCCGGCGGAGATCGGGATGGTGCGGACGGTCTTGCCGTCCTGCGTGACCTTCATCTGCTTGGTCTTGGCGTCGACGTACGTCACCTGGTTGCGGCCGATCTTGAAGGTGACCGTCTTCTGCTGGACGCCGACGACGCCTTCGGCGCCCTCGACACCGTCGAGCGCCAGCTTCAGCGTGACGGTGGAGTTCTCCTTCCAGTACTCGTCGGGCCGGCAGTCCATGCGGTTGGCGTTGAACCAGTGGCAGACGACCTCCTGGCCGCTGCTGCTGGTGACGGTGATGCCCTTCTGCACCTCGGCCTTGTTGGTGATGGCCTTGTCGAAGTTGATCGACACCGGCATGCCGACGCCGACGGTGGTGCCGTCGTCCGGGGTGAAGGTGCCGATGAAGCTGTTGTCCGGGGCGACCGTGGTGAACGAGGCGTTCTCGTGGGCGGCGAGGCCCGCGGCGTCCTCGGCGGTGGCCGACAGCTTGTAGGTGGTGGCGCGCTCGAGCTGGGCGCTGGGCTTCCAGCTCTTCTTGTCGGCGGATATCTCACCGTCGACGGCGGTGCCGTCGGCGGTGGTCATCTTCACCTCGGTGAGCGTGCCCTTGGCCACGGTCACGGTGGCGGAGTTGTTGATGGAGGCGTTGTTGGAGCCGTCCTTCGGCGTGATCTTGATCTGCGCCTCGGAGGACTTCTTGGCCGCCGCCTCGTCGACCTGGGCCTGCGAATCGCCCTTGCCGTCGCCCGCGGCACTGCTGTCGCCGCCTGAACACGCCGAGAGCACCAGCACTCCGCCGAGCAGGGCGGACGCGGCCGCCAGACCCCTGCGCCGCTTACCGTCCGTCATCACACGCTTCTCCATCGTTGCCGAATCCCGACCCCACGAGTCCCCGGCGCGAAGCCGAAGGAGCTCGTCCACAACCTTCAACGCTACGACCGGGTGCTCCCGTTCCCCACGGCCCGCGGGTGTGGGGCTCGCCACGTCCACCGGGGCCGGTGATGAGGGCGCCGGTCGGTGCGCCGTGGCTTGAGACGTCATCACCCGGGCGGCGGTTGCCGCCCGGGGTCACGATTTCCCCAAAACGCCTCAGCCGACCCTCCCCGCACCCTCCTCGTCGTCGCCGTAGGGCTCGCCGTCATCGTCCTCGTCGAGGTCCCACTCCGGGGAGTCGGGGTCGTAGTCGATCTCCTCGCCGCTCCAGGAGGCCTGCAGCAGCTCCACGCCCGGTACCTCGTCGATCAGGGCGAACGGATCGACGAGCTGGGCGAGGGCCTCCGCGGTGTCCTCCGTCACGGCGCTCTCGGCGTGCGCCCGTTCCTCGTCCGGCATGTCGCCGTCGTCCGCGATCCTGCGCAACGCGGCCCCGGTCACCGCCTCCTCGTCGTCGATCTCGAGGACGAGTTCCACGCGAAGCCGTACGAATCGTGATGTCTCTGGGGTGCTCATGCCCGGAGCGTACGGCTTCGGACCCCCGTCGCTTTCCCGTGACCCGCGCTGTTCACTA
Source organism: Streptomyces sp. NPDC018964 (assembly GCF_044390325.1). Lineage (NCBI taxonomy): Bacteria > Bacillati > Actinomycetota > Actinomycetes > Kitasatosporales > Streptomycetaceae > Streptomyces > Streptomyces sp. NPDC018964. The sequence continues at coordinate 354,026 of NZ_JBIRYZ010000004.1, read as the reverse complement.
ACATCGCCCCACACGGCCAATTCGCCAGTAACGCAAGGGGATCGATATTCCGTGTCATCCGCGCTCCGTCCGTTGCTGACCGCCACCGCCGCGGGCACCCTGCTGTGCGCCCTGTGGTTCGTCCCGTCCGCGAACGCGACCTCGAACACACCGGTGGCGGACACGGTCTCGGCAACTCCGTCGCCGCAGGTCACGGAGCAGGCGAGAGTCATGTCGACGTCCGTCGACAGTGCCGGCGAGGACGTCCGCCTCGCGGACACCGGCAGCTTCGACAGCACTCCGTACATCGTCGGCGGCACCACCTGCCTCGCCCTCGGCGCCGGCTTCATCGTCTACTCGGTCCGCCGGGAACACCTGGGTCTGTAGCCGCGCACCGGGGCCCGGCGGAACCACCGCCGGGCCCCGGCCGGTTCAGCCCAGCGGCCCGGTGACCGCCTCCACGGCCGCCACCAGCCGCCCGTCCCGCACGAACGCGTCCGCCGCGGCGAGGTCGGGGGCGAGGTGACGGTCGGGCCCGGGTCCGCCCACGCCCGCCGCCCGTACGGCCTCGACGACCGCCCGCGTGGCCGGTGCCGGGGTCAGTCCCTCGCGCAGTTCCACGGCCCGGGTGGCGGCGTACAGCTCGACGGCGAGGACCCAGGTGAGGTTGTCGACGGCCGTCCGCAGTTTCCGCGCCGCCGACCAGCCCATGGAGACGTGGTCCTCCTGCATCGCGGAGGACGGGATGGAGTCCGCCGACGCCGGTACGGCGAGCCGCTTCAACTCGCCGACCAGGGCGGCCTGCGTGTACTGGGCGATCATCAGACCGGAGTCCACGCCGGGGTCGTCGGCGAGGAAGGGCGGCAGCCCGTGGCTGCGGTTCTTGTCCAGCAGCCGGTCGGTGCGGCGCTCGGTGATGGAGGCGAGGTCGGCGACGGCGATGGCGAGGAAGTCCAGTACGTAGGCGACCGGCGCCCCGTGGAAGTTGCCGTTGGACTCCACCCGCCCGTCGGGCAGCACCACCGGATTGTCGACGGCGGCCGCGAGTTCGCGTTCGGCGACCAGCCGGGCGTGCGCCAGGGTGTCCCGGCCGGCGCCGGCGACCTGCGGGGCGCAGCGCACCGAGTAGGCGTCCTGGACGCGGGGCGCGTCGTCCTGGTGATGTCCCGTCAGCCCGGACCCCTCGAGTACGGCCAGCATGTTGGCGGCGCTGGCGGCCTGGCCGGGGTGCGGGCGGATGGCGTGCAGCTCGGGGGCGAGCACCTTGTCGGTGCCGAGCAGCGCCTCCAGGGTCAGGGCGGCCGTGACGTCGGCGGACTTGTACAGCAGGTCCAGGTCGGCGAGGGCCATGACCAGCATGCCGAGCATGCCGTCGGTGCCGTTGAGGAGGGCGAGCCCCTCCTTCTCGCGCAGTTCGACGGGCTGGATGCCGTGCTCGGCGAGCAGTTCGCCGGCCGGCCGCACGCTGCCGTCGGGGCCCTCCGCCTCCCCCTCGCCCATCAGGGCGAGGGCGCAGTGGGACAGCGGGGCGAGGTCGCCGGAGCAGCCCAGGGAGCCGTACTCGTGCACGACCGGGGTGATCCCGGCGTTCAGCACGTCGGCCATGGTCCGCGCGACCTCGGGCCGGACGCCGGTGCGTCCGGAGCAGACCGTCTTCAACCGCAGGAACATCAGGGCGCGGACGACCTCCCGCTCCACGCGGGGTCCCATGCCGGCGGCGTGCGAACGGACGATGTTGCGCTGCAGCTGGGCGCGGAGCTCGGGGCTGATGTGCCGGGTCGCCAGGGCGCCGAATCCGGTGCTCACCCCGTAGACGGGCTCCGGCTTCGCGGCCAGGGCGTCCACGATCTCGCGGGACGCGGCGAGGGCGGCCACCGCCTCCGCGGACAGTTCGACGCGGGCACCGCCGCGCGCCACGGCGAGCACGTCGGACGCGGTCGTCCCGGACGTCCCCACCACCACGGTATGCATACTCATATTCAGGAGCGTACGCACTGAATTCAATGGTGTCACCCCTGGATGCCGCCGTCACCCCTTACCGGAGCGCTACGGCGAATGCCGCCCCCGGAACCGGCGCCGCTCCCCGTCCGCCGCCCGCGACGGCTCGTCCGCGAGCCGTACGACGGGATCGCCGGGGCCCTCCCGTCCGGCCACGACGGGGTGCGCGGCGCGCTCGGCCTTGGCCCGGTACTGCGCCGCGTCGGCCAGCCGGAACAGCCGCCGGGCGGAGTGCACCGGCCCGACGGGATCCCCGGTGGACGCCACCCCGCAGGCGACACCGTCCCCGATGTCCAGTTCCACGGCCCGCCGGCACACCTCGTCGGCCGCCTTGACGACCTCGTCGGCCGGCGGCCCCACGGCCAGCAGGCAGAACTCGTCCCCGCCGAGCCGTGCCGCCAGGGCCCCCGGCAGCATGGCCCCGCACAGTGACAGCACGGTCCCGAACCGCTCGAGGAGCCGGTCGCCCACGGCGTGCCCCAGCGTGTCGTTGACCCGCTTCAGTCCGTTCACATCGCACACCACGAGGCTGACGACGGCCCCGTCGCGACGGTGCCGCTCGACGGCCTCGTCGAGCCGCGCGTCCACGGCGCGCCGGTTGGCCAGCCCGGTCAGCGAGTCCGTGTACGCCAGCCGCCGGGCCTCCTCCAACCGCTCGGTCTGCGCCAGCCCGGCGGCCACGACGGCGGCCAGGACCGTCGCGAAGTCGGCGTCGCCCCGCCCGAAGACGGGCGCGCCGACCGGCCGGGCCACGTACAGCTCGCCCCAGGCCCGCCCGTGCAGCACGACCGGCGCGACCACGCAGCACCCGCGCCCCCGCCGCCTGAGCGCGGCCACCCGCTGGTGGCGGTACCCGGCGCGGCCCGTCGGGGGCTCCTCGGCGGTCTCCACCCACGCGTCGGGCTCACCGCCCCCCGCCCACCGCTCGTGCAGGAACTCGGTGATCTCGGCGAACTGGTGCACCGGGTAGGACTCGTCCTCCGGGAACTCCTCCTCGCCCTCGGCCAGCTCGCCGACGTTCACCAGGACCCGCAGCCGCCCGAGCTCCCGCTCCCACACCGACAGGGCGGCGAAGCTCCCGCCCAGCGCCCGGCAGGCCCCGCGGGCCGCGGCCCGCCAGGCGTCCCGCGAACCGTGCGCGGCGGCCATGCCCTGGGCCAGCGCCACCACGGCCGCCAGCCGGCTCTCCTCACCCATGAACCCAGACTAGGGAGATTCACCACCAACCGGTACATCGAGGACGTGGGCGTGGGATGCTCCGCTACTCCCCGGGCCACTCCGGTCTGCGCTTCTCGTTGAAGGCGGCGACCCCCTCCGCCCGGTCCCCCGAGAACGCCACCGACCGCCAGGCGGCGTCCTCGACCTCCAGCCCGGCGGACAGGTCCAGCCCGTGCCCGAGCCGCAGCGCCCGCTTGGCCGCCCGCAGTCCCACCGGCGAGTTCCCGGCGATCCGGGACGCCAGGGCTAGGGCCTCCTCCCGGTCCCGGCCCTCCTCCACCAGCTCGTCGACGAGGCCCAGCTCCCGGGCCTCGGCGGCCTCCACCCGCCGCGCCGTGAAGATCAGCTCGGCGGCCCGCGCCGCCCCCACCCGCCGGGGCAGCAGCTGCGTACCGCCCCCGCCCGGAATCACCCCGACCGACACCTCGGGCAGCCCCACGACGGCCGTGCGGTCGGCGACGATCACGTCGCACGACAGGGCCAGCTCGAACCCGCCGCCGAGCGCGAACCCGTGCACCGCCGCCACCGTCGGCACGGGCAGCTCGAGCACCCCGGTGTACGCCCCGCGCGCCACGGGCCGCTGACGCACCAGATCGGCGTCGCTGAAGGAATTGCGCTCCTTCAGATCGGCCCCCACGCAGAACGCCCGCTCGTGCGAGGAGCTCAGCACCACCACCCGTACGTCCCGGTCCTCCCCCAGCGCCGCGCAGGCACCGGCGATGGAGCGGGCCATCCCGGTCGACACGGCGTTCATGGCCTTCGGGCGGTCGAGGACGAGCTCCGCGACACGCCCCCGCTCGTGCCGGCGCACCAGCACGAACTCCCCGAACCGTTCCTCACTCATCGACACCCTCCGGTTAACGCGGGTTAACTTCCACTCGTCCCGATCATCGCAGCCCGCGCCCACCGGGGAAAAGAGCGCGCGTACGGTTCCCTCGTCACCCCCCGTCCACCCGTTCGAGTGACATCACCCCGACTTCCCGGCCCGGCCCCTCACGGAAGCGCATAGCGTGCGCACACCGCGGCGCGTCGGGGGCGCACGCAGGGGAGGGGATCACGATGACATCGACCGTACCGATCGAGGAGCCGCCGGCAGGCACCTCCCGCCTCCGGGGCCGCCACCGCAAGCCCCGCCCCCGCAAGGCCCTGCTGGCCGCGGGAGGCCTGGCCGTGGCCGCGAGCGCCGTGACCCTGGTCCGCCTGGTCACCACCCAGGGCGACGGCACGGACGTCGGCGCGGAGGCGGGCCCGCACCCCGTCCTCCACACGGACACCGGCACACCCACCGGTTCCTCCACAGCTTCCCCCGCGAGGAGCGCGGCCGCCGGGCCCGCCCCCGAGGCGAGCCCGTCCTCCCCGACGGCCCTGGGCGGCAAGGACCGGGCCCCGCTCACCGCATCCGAACCGTCGTCCACGGCCCGGCCCCCGACGACCGTCCCGGCCACGGCGAGCGACCCGGCCACCCGGCCCCCGGCCGCCCGGCGGTCCCAGCCGCCCGCGCCCCCGTCACCGAGCCCCCCGGGAACACCCCCGCCGGCACCCCGGGACCCGGCACCGGAACGGCCGGACGGACCGGACCCCGGCCCCGGCCACGACCCCGACGCCGACCCCGGCGGCCTGTGCGTACCGATCATCGGTCTCTGCGTGGGCGGCGGCCTGGACCTCGGCGGCCGGGACTAGGACGGGACTGGAACGAGGCGGCCGGGACCAGGCCGAGACAGCCGGAACCACGCCGGGACCGCCGGGACTAGGACGAGACGGAAGCCCCGTTCCGGCGCGTGAGCAGCCAGGGCTCCACCACGCCGAGGCCGCGCACGGGCCGCTGCCACATCGGCTGGAGCGCGAACCGGTAGCCCGGCGGCTCCACGCCCTCCTTCTCCGCCGCGGCCACCGCCTCGGCCGCCGCCGCCTCGGAGGCGGGGGCGTCACCGGTGCGGATCAGCTCCTCGGCGAAGGCGCTGTCGACGAGCACGGCATCGCGCGGGGCTATGGACGTGAGCCGGGACGCCAGGTTCACGGTCGTACCGAACACATCACCCATCCGGGTGGTCACCGTGCCGAACGCCATGCCGACCCGCAGCTCCGGCATGGTCTCGTCGTTCGCCATGGTCTCGATCAGCCGCATCGCGATGTCCGCGGCGACACCGGCGTCGTCGGCGGCGTAGAGCACCTCGTCGCCCAGCGTCTTGATGAGCCGCCCGCCCCGCGCGGCGACCAGGTCGGCGGCCGTGGTCTCGAAGGCCTCGACGAGCTCGCCGAGCTCCTCCTCCTCCATCCGCCGGGTCAGCCGGGTGAACCCCACGAGGTCCGCGAAGGCGACGGCGAGCCTCCGGTCGACCATCTCCTCGTCGTCGGCGCCCTGCACGACCCGCCCGGCCGACGCGGCGAGCTGCCGCCGCCAGACGTACACGAGGAACTCCTCCAGCTCGGGCAGGAGCAGCTCGACGATCGGATACGTCACCTCGGTACGGGTCATGCCCGGCTCGGGCGGCTCGGTCAGCCCCTCCAGGAAGGAGTCGATCTGCCACTCGGCCAGCCGGGCGGTGGTCTGCCCGGTGGACCGCGCCACCTGGACCGCCATGGCCTCGCTCAGCAGGCCCGCCTCCACCAGACCGGCGAGCCGGCGCAGCGCGAGTACGTCGGCCTCGGTGAGGGCCTTGGCCTGGCCCACGTCGGCGAAACCCATCGCCCGCCAGAAGCGGGTGGCCAGCTCCATGGTGACGCCGGCGCTGCGGGCCGCCTGGAACGGTGTGTAACGGCGCTCGGCCCCCAGGATGAGCTGTTCGAGGCGCAGGGCAAGCGGATCCTCGCCGGCGCCCTGCGCGTCCGTGGAACCCGAGTCGTCGACGGTCACGCGTGCCCTTCCGATCTGCCATGGCCAGGTATCGACCGGGCTCAACTCTACGGCAGGTGTGCGCCAGCTCACTGTCGTCGGGTCGAGCCGCGGTACGGGGCGATCGGCGCCGCCCCGGAGGCCGGGACCGGGCGCGGAACCCGGCGTTCCCGCCGCCCCGGCGTCAGCGTGCGCGCAGGTGGACGATGTCGCCCGCGCCCACCGGTTCCTGCACGCCCTCCCCCGTGGCCAGCACCAACCGGCCGTCGCCGTCCACCGCGACCGCCTCCCCCACCAGCTCCCGGTCCCCGGGCAGCTCCGCCCGCACCGCCCGCCCCAGCGTCGCGCACCCCGCGGCGTACGTCTCCTGCAGTCCGCTCGGCCCCGGGTCGCCCCCCGCCGCCCGCCACCGCCCGTACCAGTCCTCCAGCGACCGCAGCACCCCCCGCAGCAGCGGGTCCCGGTCCGTGCTCACCGCCCCCGCCAGCACCAGCGATCCCGCGGTCGGCACCGGCAGCTCGTCGTCCCGGAGGCTCACGTTGATCCCGACACCGATCACCACCCCGTCGTCACCGGCCCGCTCCGCCAGGATCCCGCCGGCCTTCCGCTCCTCGCCGCCCACCGTGACCAGCAGGTCGTTGGGCCACTTCAACGCCGTGTCGACGCCCGCGACCCGTGACAGCCCGGTCGCCACCGCGACGCCGGTCAGCAACGGCAGCCAGCCCCACCGCGCCACGGGCACCTCGGCGGGCCGCAACAGCACGGAGAAGAACAGCCCCGACCGGGCCGGCGCCGTCCACCGCCGGTCGAGACGCCCGCGCGCGGCGGTCTGTTCCTCGGCGACGAGGACGACGCCCTCCTCGAGCGGCCCCCCGGCGGCCCGCGCCACCAGGTCGGAGTTGGTGGAACCGGTGCGCCGCACCACGTCCAGCTGCGTCCACAGTCCGCCCGCGCGCACCAGCCCTCGGCGCAGGCCGGCGGCGTTCAACGGCGGGCGGTCGAGGTCGGACCACCGGCTGTGGGCGGATTCGGAGTCATCTCGGGGCGTCATGCAACCCACACTAAGTGTGGGAAAGACCGCACTGCCGAACGGAGGGCCCCCCACTACTCTACGGATGAGTAACCGTCCCCCCTTTTGAGCAGGCAGGGAGCCGCATCCCGATGTCCGAGCCGGAAGAGCAGCAGCCCGACATCCACACGACCGCGGGCAAGCTCGCGGATCTCACGCGCCGTATCGAGGAGGCGACGCACGTCGGCTCCGCACGCGCCGTCGAGAAGCAGCACGCCAAGGGCAAGCTGACGGCCCGTGAGCGGATCGGCCTCCTGCTCGACGAGGGCTCCTTCGTCGAACTGGACGAGTTCGCCCGGCACCGCTCCACCCACTTCGGCCTGGAGGCCAACCGCCCCTACGGCGACGGCGTCGTCACCGGCTACGGCACCGTCGACGGCCGCCCGGTCGCCGTCTTCTCCCAGGACTTCACCGTCTTCGGCGGGGCGCTGGGCGAGACGTACGGGCAGAAGATCTGCAAGGTGATGGACTTCGCGCTGAAGACCGGCTGCCCGGTCATCGGCATCAACGACTCCGGCGGCGCCCGCATCCAGGAGGGCGTGGCCTCGCTGGGCGCGTACGGCGAGATCTTCCGCCGCAACACCCACGCCTCCGGGGTGATCCCGCAGATCAGCCTGGTCGTCGGCCCGTGCGCGGGCGGCGCGGTGTACTCCCCCGCGATCACCGACTTCACGGTCATGGTCGACCAGACGTCCCACATGTTCATCACGGGACCGGACGTCATCAAGACGGTCACCGGCGAGGACGTCGGCTTCGAGGAACTCGGCGGTGCCCGCACCCACAACACCGCCTCCGGCGTCGCCCACCACATGGCCGGTGACGAGAAGGACGCGATCGAGTACGTCAAGCAGCTCCTGTCCTACCTGCCGTCGAACAACCTCTCCGACCCCCCGGCGTTCCCGGAGGAGGCGGACCTGACGGTCACCGACGAGGACCTCGAACTCGACACGCTCGTACCGGACTCGGCGAACCAGCCCTACGACATGCACACCGTCGTCGAGCACGTCCTCGACGACGCCGAGTTCTTCGAGACCCAGCCGCTGTTCGCGCCGAACATCCTCACCGGTTACGGCCGCGTCGAGGGCCGCCCCGTCGGCGTCGTCGCCAACCAGCCGATGCAGTTCGCCGGTTGCCTGGACATCGCCGCCTCCGAGAAGGCAGCCCGCTTCGTGCGCACCTGCGACGCCTTCAACATCCCGGTGCTCACCTTCGTGGACGTCCCCGGCTTCCTGCCCGGCGTCGGCCAGGAGCACGACGGCATCATCCGCCGCGGCGCCAAACTGATCTTCGCCTACGCCGAGGCCACCGTCCCCCTCATCACGGTCATCACCCGCAAGGCGTTCGGCGGCGCGTACGACGTCATGGGCTCCAAGCACCTGGGCGCCGACCTCAACCTGGCCTGGCCGACGGCCCAGATCGCGGTGATGGGCGCGCAGGGCGCGGTCAACATCCTGCACCGCCGCACCATCGCCGGGGCGGACGACCCGGAGGAGACCCGCGCGCGGCTGATGCGGGAGTACGAGGACGCCCTGCTCAACCCCTACGTCGCGGCCGAGCGCGGCTACGTCGACGCGGTGGTCATGCCGTCCGACACCCGCCGGCACATCGTCCGCGGGCTGCGTCAGCTGCGGACGAAGCGGGAATCCCTGCCTCCGAAGAAGCACGGCAACATCCCCCTGTAAGGAGCCGACGTGATCAAGGTCGTACGGGGCAACCCCACACCGGAGGAGCTGGCCGCCGCACTGGCGGTGGTCCGGGCGCGCGCCGCGGCGGCGTCGGCCGTGCCGCCCGGCGCGCCCGCCCCCCGTGACGCGTGGTCCGACCCGTCCCGCCTCGCGACCCGGAGCGTCCCGAGCCCGGGCCCGGCGTCCTGGGCCCGCACCTACTGGCCGGGCTAGCGGCGACCGGCTCAGGGACGCGGGACCGTGCCCCTGAGCCGTTCCGCGCGCGGGCGCACGGCACGGCGGCCCCGCGTCCCCACTTGAGTACGCGTACTCAGGCATCCCGGCCGGCCAGGCCGCACGCTGGTGACATGCTGTGGTCCGACCCCGAGAACGAGCCGCCCGAGGACCTGCGGAACACGCAGGACATGCTGCGGCGGCTGGGCGTTCTCATGGCGCTGGCCATGGTGCTCGCCATGCTCGTGATCGGCGTGAGGTGAGGCATCGGGGCCATGTCGATACGCTGATCGCATGACAGATCAGCCGCGCCGCCGACTCGTGCTCGCCTCCCAGTCCCCCGCCCGGCTCGGGCTGCTCCGCCAGGCCGGGCTGGACCCCGAGGTGATCGTCAGCGGGGTCGACGAGGACGCCGTCACCGCCCCCACCCCCGCCGAACTGGCGCTCGCCCTGGCCGAGGCCAAGGCCTCCGTCGTCGCCGCGAAGCCCGAGGTCAAGGGTGCGCTGGTGATCGGCTGCGACTCGGTCCTGGAACTGGACGGCCAGGCCCTCGGCAAGCCCGCGGACCCCGAGGAGGCCACCGCGCGCTGGAAGTCCATGCGGGGCCGCGCGGGGACACTGCAGACCGGTCACTGCGTCTACGACACCCTCAGCGGCCGTTACGTCTCCGCCACCGCCTCCACCGTGGTCCGTTTCGGTGATCCCAGCGACGAGGAGATCGCCGCCTACGTGGCCTCCGGCGAACCGCTCCACGTCGCCGGGGCGTTCACCCTGGACGGCCGCTCCGCCCCGTTCATCGACGGCATCGACGGCGACCACGGCAACGTCATCGGCATCAGCCTGCCCCTGGTCCGGCGCCTCCTCGCCGACCTCGGTGTCGGCATCACGGAGCTGTGGGCGCCGCCGGAGGAGTGACCGGGGGCGTGACCGGAGAGCCGTCACCGGGAGCGGCGTCGGCCGGCCGCTCCGGGCGGCCGTCGTACGTCATCAGCAGCAGCACGATCAGCCCGAGGACGACCACCATCCAGAGGAACGCGAGCGGGCCGACCAGGCTCCACGCGACCGCGCCCAGCAGCGCGTGCGTCACCGCCGCGCTGATCAGCAGCGCCCGGCCGAGCCCGGCGGGCGACCGGTCGCGTACGGCCGCGAGCAGGGCCACCAGGCCGCACAGCGCGAAGTAGAGCCCGAAGACGATGCCGCCGGTCTTCGAGGCCGTCGACATCATGTCCGGGTCGAGCCCGGCCAGCGACATGCCCTGGCGGTCGACGACGGAGGCCAGGACCCAGTTCAGCGCCGCGACGCCGAGCGCCTCCACGAACAGGACGAGCGCCACGACCCCCGCCACCGGTCTGCGCACCACCGACCCCCACCCACTTTCGAGCACGCTTGCGGTTACCCCGAGTACGTTCGGGGCGACGCGAAGGCTACTAACCGGTAAACCTCGGCACAAGGGATCTGTGCGGGGCAAAGAATCGTTGGGCCATTCGTAGGGACTCCACAAAGAAACGGAGCGGGCCGCAGCGCGCTCTCACAGAGACCTCGACCACACAGGACGGCTAGGGTTTCCGGGAGGAGCCCTGCGTACCGAGGTGCGACAAGGGCTTTCGCGGGTCGAGCGAGCCTCGTATCACGCTCCGTGTGGGCAAGCTCACCAGTGGGGACGGGTCGAAGTGCCGTGTCGGCAGTCCCTAAACTCGGCTTGTTTCAAGGAGGGAGCCTCAATCGTGCGCAAGGTGCTCATCGCCAATCGTGGCGAAATCGCTGTCCGCGTGGCCCGGGCCTGCCGGGATGCCGGAATCGCGAGCGTTGCCGTCTACGCCGACCCGGACCGGGACGCTCTGCATGTCCGCGCGGCGGATGAGGCGTTCGCCCTGGGCGGTGACACTCCGGCCACCAGTTACCTCGACATCGACAAGGTGTTGAACGCCGCGCGCGAGTCGGGCGCGGACGCCATCCATCCGGGGTACGGCTTCCTCTCCGAGAACGCGGAGTTCGCGCAGGCGGTGCTGGACGCGGGGCTGATCTGGATCGGTCCGCCGCCGCAGGCGATCCGCGACCTGGGTGACAAGGTCGCCGCCCGGCACATCGCGCAGCGCGCGGGCGCTCCGCTGGTGGCGGGTACGCCCGATCCGGTGAGCGGTGCGGAGGAGGTCGTCGCCTTCGCCGAGGAACACGGGCTGCCGATCGCGATCAAGGCCGCCTTCGGTGGCGGCGGGCGCGGTCTGAAGGTGGCGCGGACGCTGGAGGAGGTGCCGGAGCTGTACGACTCCGCGGTGCGCGAGGCGGTCGCCGCCTTCGGTCGCGGGGAGTGCTTCGTCGAGCGCTACCTGGACAAGCCGCGGCACGTGGAGACGCAGTGCCTGGCCGACAGTCACGGCAACGTGGTCGTGGTCTCCACGCGTGACTGCTCGCTGCAGCGCCGCCACCAGAAGCTGGTGGAGGAGGCGCCGGCGCCGTTCCTGTCGGACGCCCAGATGGAGGAGCTGTACTCCGCCTCCAAGGCGATCCTGAAGGAGGCCGGCTACGTCGGCGCGGGCACGGTGGAGTTCCTCGTCGGCCTGGACGGCACGATCTCCTTCCTGGAGGTGAACACGCGTCTGCAGGTGGAGCACCCGGTGACCGAGGAGGTCGCCGGCATCGACCTGGTGCGGGAGATGTTCCGCATCGCCGACGGTGAGGAGCTGGGGTACGGCGACCCGGTGCTGCGGGGGCACTCGTTCGAGTTCCGGATCAACGGTGAGGACCCGGGGCGGAACTTCCTGCCGGCTCCCGGTACCGTCACCCGTTTCGACGCGCCGTCGGGGCCGGGTGTACGACTGGACGCGGGCGTGGAGTCGGGTTCCGTGATCGGGCCGGCGTGGGACTCGCTGCTGGCGAAGCTGATCGTGACCGGGCGCACCCGTAAGGAGGCGCTGGAGCGGGCCTCCCGTGCGCTCGAGGAGTTCCGGGTCGAGGGCATGGCCACGGCCATCCCGTTCCACCGTGCGGTGGTGCGGGACGCGGCGTTCGCGCCCGAGCTCACCGGTTCGGCCGAACCGTTCACGGTGCACACGCGGTGGATCGAGACGGAGTTCGTCAACGAGATCAAGCCGTTCGCCGCCGCGGTCGACGCGGGGGCGGAGGAGGAGGCCGACCGCGAGACGGTCGTCGTCGAGGTCGGCGGCAAGCGTCTGGAGGTCTCGCTCCCGGCCTCGCTGGGCATGTCCCTGGCCCGTACGGGGCTGGCGGCGGGCGCGAAGCCGAAGCGGCGGGCGGCGAAGAAGTCGGGCCCGGCGGTCTCGGGCGACACGCTCGCCTCCCCGATGCAGGGCACGATCGTCAAGCTCGCCGTGGAGGAGGGGCAGGAGGTCCAGGAGGGCGACCTGGTCGTCGTCCTGGAGGCCATGAAGATGGAGCAGCCCATCAACGCCCACCGGTCCGGCACGATCAAGGGCCTGAGCGCGGAGGTCGGCGCCTCCATCACGTCCGGCGCGACGATCTGCGAGATCAAGGACTGACGCATCTGCCGCTCGCGGCGCCGCTGTTCGCCCCGGTGGGGGTGAGGGTCTTGTGCCTGCGGCGCCGCTTTCGGTTCGGTGGGGGCGGGTGTAGCGCCCATGGTCGGTGGGTGGGTCGGGGCCGTGTCGGGGGTGTCCGTCCTCGGACCGGCGCGGATCACGTTTCTCGGAGGGGTGCGGGGTGCGGACGCGCCGGCCACTGCGGGCGGCCACCCCCGCCCCGCCCCCTTCCCGCCGTACGCGCCTGACGGCCGCTACTCCCGTCCTCCGCGGGCAGCCGCACGCCGCATCAGCCGCGCGGGCAGCCGTACGCCGCCCCGCCGCTCCCGCTGGCAGCCGTACCGCCGTCCCCCCGCTCCCGCTGGCAGCCGTACCGCCGGGGCGGCACGGGTGGGCGATGGGGGTACCTCCCGCTCATGGGGGTCCCCCCGCTCGAGCGGAGTCGAGAGTGGGGGAGAAGCCGAGAGTGGGGGAGGCACCCCGCCAGCGCCGGGCCGCGCGAACACTCCCCGACCCGCACCAACATGGGGCACCCATGAAACGCCGGGCTGTGAAGCCACCCCGGCCCGCAGCAAGCGCAGGGTGCCCACGAGGCACCCCCGAGCGAACCGTCAGCGCCTCCGCAGGTCCGCCACCCGAGCCCGCTCGGCCCCCTGGGCCGACTCCGCCGCCCCCAGCGGCACAGCCGTACGCAGCCCGCCGGCCCCCTGTCGCCGCGGCCCGGGGAGAGGAACGTCCCGGCGCTGGCGTCCCGCCGAACCCCCCTCACCCCCCGCCCCCGCGACAGTGATCTGCACACCCTGGTCGGCCAGCGCCTGCAACTCGGTCGACGCCCGCTCGTCGTGCCCGGCCGGCTCGTCCGTCACCAGCCGCGTGATCAGGTCCGTGGGCACCGTCTGGAACATCGTGTCCGTACCGAGCTTGGTGTGGTCCGCGAGGACCACCACCTCCGCCGCGGCCTGCACCAGTGCCCGGTCGACCGACGCCGACAGCATGTTGGACGTGGACAGCCCGCGCTCGGCGGTGAGGCCGCTCCCGGAGAGGAACGCCCGGGACACCCGCAACCCCTGCAGGGACTGCTCGGCACCACTGCCCACGAGGGCGTAGTTCGAGCCGCGGAGCGTGCCGCCGGTCATCACGACCTCCACCCGGTTGGCGTGGGCCAACGCCTGGGCGACCAGCAGGGAGTTGGTGACGACCGTCAGGCCGGGCACCCGGGCCAGCCGGCGGGCCAGCTCCTGCGTGGTGGTACCCGCGCCGACCACGATCGCCTCGCCCTCTTCCACGAGGTTCGCGGCGAGGTCGGCGATGGCGGTCTTCTCGGCGGTCGCGAGATGAGACTTCTGCGGGAAACCGGACTCTCGCGTGAAACCGCCCGGCAGTACCGCACCGCCGTGCCGGCGGTCGAGGAGTCCTTCTGCCTCCAGCGCGCGCACGTCCCGCCGTACGGTCACTTCGGAGGTCTGGACGACGCGGGCGAGCTCACGGAGCGACACGGCCCCGTTCGCTCGCACCATTTCGAGGATCAATTGGCGACGTTCTGCAGCGAACACGAAACTGACAGTAACGCCGACGACCGTCTGCTTTCAGCAGTTTGCGCTGAATAGCAGAAGTTGTTCGCACGGCCCCGCACCAAGTGGTATAGGGCCGTCGTTCCGGACCGTCAGGCCTCCGCGCCGGCCTTCCGGGTGTGCAACTGCCGTGCCACCTCGGCGATCGAGCCCGACAGCGAGGGGTAGACCGTGAAGGCGTTCGCGATCTGTTCCACCGTCAGATTGTTGTCGACCGCGATCGAGATGGGGTGGATGAGTTCCGAGGCGCGCGGCGCGACGACCACGCCGCCCACCACGATGCCGGTGCCCGGACGGCAGAAGATCTTGACGAATCCGTCGCGGATGCCCTGCATCTTCGCGCGCGGGTTGCGCAGCAGCGGCAGCTTCACCACGCGGGCGTCGATCTTGCCGGCGTCGACGTCGGCCTGGGAGTAGCCGACGGTGGCGATCTCGGGGTCGGTGAAGACGTTCGACGAGACCGTCTTCAGGTTCAGCGGGGCCACCGCGTCGCCCAGGAAGTGGTACATGGCGATGCGGCCCTGCATCGCCGCCACCGAGGCGAGCGCGAAGACGCCGGTGACGTCACCGGCGGCGTAGACGCCGGGAGCCGTGGTGCGGGAGACCTTGTCGGTCCAGATGTGGCCGGACTCGCGCAGCCGGACCCCGGCCTCCTCCAGGCCCATGCCCTCGGAGTTGGGGATGGCGCCCACGGCCATCAGGCAGTGCGAGCCGGTGATGACGCGGCCGTCGGCGAGCGTCACCTCCACCCGGTCCCCGACCCGCTTCGCGGACTGGGCCCGCGAGCGCGCCATGACGTTCATGCCACGACGGCGGAAGACGTCCTCCAGCACGGCGGCGGCGTCCGGGTCCTCGCCCGGCAGCACCCGGTCGCGCGAGGAGACGAGCGTCACCTTCGACCCGAGCGCCTGGTAGGCGCCGGCGAACTCGGCGCCCGTGACACCGGATCCGACCACGATGAGCTCCTCGGGGAGCTCGTCCAGGTCGTACACCTGGGTCCAGTTCAGGATCCGCTCGCCGTCGGGGCGGGCGTCCGGCAGCTCGCGCGGGTGGCCGCCGGTCGCGATCAGCACGGCGTCGGCGGTGAGCGTCTCCTCGGTCCCGTCCGCGGCGCGGACGACGACCTTCCGCGATCCGTCGAGCGCCTGCATGCCCTCCAGCCGGCCCCGGCCGCGCAGCACGCGCGCGCCGGCCCGGGTCACCGAGGCGGTGATGTCGTGGGACTGGGCCAGCGCGAGCCGCTTCACCCGCCGGTTGACCTTGCCGAGGTCCACGCCCACCACCCGGGCGGCCTGCTCCATGGGCGGGGTGTCGTCGGCGACGATGATGCCCAGCTCCTCGTACGAGGAGTCGAAGGTGGTCATCACCTCGGCCGTGGCGATCAGGGTCTTGGACGGCACGCAGTCGGTGAGCACCGACGCCCCGCCCAGGCCGTCGCAGTCGACGACGGTCACCTCCGCGCCGAGCTGTGCGGCGACCAGCGCCGCTTCGTATCCGCCGGGTCCGCCACCGATGATCACGATCCGAGTCACGTACTCCATTGTCCCGCACACTTCACCGTGCGACCGCCCGGGGGCCTCGGCCGTGGCCCCCCTGTTACCGGAGTGGCGCCGGTTCCGGCTGCCGTACCCTTCCCCACATGTCGCTCTACGCCGCGTACGCCGCCCATCTCGACGCGCGGCTGATGTCCCGCCGCGCCCCGCACTCGCCGCTGCGCGCCACCGGCTGGCTGAACGGGTGGAGGCTGACGTTCGGGGGCGAGCACATGGGGTGGGAGGGTGCGCTGGCCACTCTGGTCGAGGACCCGATCTCGACGGTCTTCGTCGCCCTCTACGACATCGCCCCGATGGACGAGGAGCCCCTGGACCGCTGGGAGGGCGCGGGCGACCTGGACCTCTACCGCCGCACCCGGGTGCGCGTGCACACCCTGGACGGCGAGGAGCCTGCCTGGACGTACGTCCTCAACGGTTACGAGGGCGGCCTCCCCGCGGCCCGCTACCTGGGCGAGATCGCCGACGCGGCCGAGTCCGCGGGCGCGCCCCACGACTACGTGATGGAGCTCCGCAAGCGTCCCTGCTGACGCCCCCTCGCAGGAAACGACAAGACAACGATCGCCAACCCGTCAGCCCAGACATCTACGCGCGTAGGCGAATACCGGATACCCTCTTCGCGTGAACGCTTCTCTTCTTCCGGACGACATCCAGGGCGACCCGTACGCCGCAGCCGACGCCGCCGCCGCGCGCCTGCGCGAACTCACCGGCGCCGAGACCCACGACGTCGCCCTCGTGATGGGCTCCGGCTGGGCCCCGGCCGTGGACGCCCTCGGCACGCCCGAGGCCGAGTTCCCGGTCACCGAGCTGCCCGGCTTCCCGCCGCCGGCGGTCGAGGGCCACGGCGGCAAGATCCGCTCGTACGCCATCGGTGCGAAGCGGGCCCTGGTGTTCCTGGGCCGTACGCACTACTACGAGGGACGCGGGGTCGCGGCCGTCGCCCACGGCGTCCGTACGGCCGTGGCCGCGGGGGCGAAGACGATCGTCCTGACCAACGGCTGCGGGGGCCTGCGCGCGGGCATGCGCCCCGGCCAGCCGGTCCTGATCAGCGACCACATCAACCTCACGGCGACCTCCCCGATCGTCGGCGCGAACTTCGTCGACCTGACGGACCTGTACTCGCCGCGGCTGCGGGCGCTGTGCAAGGAGGTCGACCCGACCCTGGAGGAGGGCGTGTACGCGCAGTTCCCCGGGCCGCACTACGAGACTCCGGCGGAGATCCGGATGGCCCGGGTGATCGGGGCGGACCTGGTCGGCATGTCGACGGTCCTCGAGGCCATCGCCGCGCGGGAGGCGGGGGCGGAGGTGCTGGGCATCTCCCTGGTCACCAACCTGGCCGCGGGGATGACGGGCGAACCGCTCAACCACGAGGAGGTCCTCCAGGCGGGCCGCGACTCCGCCACGCGGATGGGGTCGCTGCTGGGGCAGGTGCTCGGGCGGCTGTAGGGCGCGGGGCCGGTTCGCGCACCTGGCGCTTGCAGCGTGCCCCGCGCTGGGGTGGGTCGGGGGGTGTTCGCGCAGCCCGGCGCTTGCGGGGTGCCTCCCCCACTCTCGGCTTCTCCCCCACTCTCGACTCCGCTCGAGCGGGGGGACCCCCATGAGCGGGAGGTACCCCCATCGCCCTGGGGGTACCTCCCAGGCCCTTAAGGCACTGGGGGAGGCACGACTGCCCGCGGGA
Source organism: Streptomyces sp. NPDC018964 (assembly GCF_044390325.1). Classification (NCBI taxonomy): domain Bacteria; kingdom Bacillati; phylum Actinomycetota; class Actinomycetes; order Kitasatosporales; family Streptomycetaceae; genus Streptomyces; species Streptomyces sp. NPDC018964. The sequence goes on along the minus strand of NZ_JBIRYZ010000004.1, from coordinate 336,735 downwards.
ACGGCGGCATGCGGCTGACCGCGGGAGTGGCGGGGCGGTAGCGGTAGTGGCAGGCGCGTACGGCGGGAAGGGGACGGGGCGGGGGTGGCCGCCCGCAGTGGCCGGCGCGTCCGCACCCCGCACCCCTCCGAGAAACGTGATCCGCGCCGGTCCGAGGACGGACACCCCCGACACGGCCACGACCCACCCACCGACCATGGGCGCTACACCCGCCCCCACTGAACCGAAAGCGGCGCCGCAGGCACAAGACCCGCACCCCCACCGGACCGAACGCCACACCACAGGCGCAAGCCCCGCACCCCCCACCGGCCCGAACACCACGCCGCAGGCACACCCCCCGCACCCCATGAAATCCTGACCGATGACCAACGAGAGAGGCCGACCGACCGTGCAAGACGACGCCCTCATCGCACAGGCCCAGGCGTGGCTCGCCGAGGACCCCGACCCGGACACCCGCGAGGAACTCGCCCGCCTCATCGACACCGGCGACCACACCGAGATCGCCGCCCGTTTCAGCGGTACCCTCCAGTTCGGCACCGCCGGCCTCAGGGGCGAACTCGGCGCCGGCCCGATGCGCATGAACCGCTCCGTCGTCATCCGCGCGGCCGCCGGCCTCGCCGCGTACCTGAAGAAGCACGGCCACACCGACGGCCTCGTCGTCATCGGCTACGACGCCCGCCACAAGTCCCGCGACTTCGCCGAGGACACCGCCGCCGTCATGACCGGCGCAGGCCTCAGGGCAGCCGTCCTGAACCGCCCCCTCCCCACCCCCGTCCTCGCCTTCGCCATCCGGCACCTCGGCGCCGTCGCCGGAGTGGAGGTCACCGCCAGCCACAACCCGCCCCGCGACAACGGCTACAAGGTGTACCTCGGCGACGGCTCCCAGATCGTCCCCCCGGCCGACACGGAGATCGCCGCCGAGATCGAGGCCGTGGCGTCCCTCACCACGGTCCCCCGCCCCACCGAAGGCTGGGAGACCCTCGACGACACCGTCCTGGACGCCTACCTGGCCCGCACGGACGCGGTCCTGTCCAAGGACTCCCCCCGCACCGCCCGCACCGTCTACACGGCGATGCACGGCGTCGGCAAGGACGTCCTCCTCGCCGCCTTCGCACGGGCCGGCTTCCCGGAGCCCGTCCTCGTCGCCGAGCAGGCCGACCCCGACCCGGAGTTCCCGACCGTCGCGTTCCCCAACCCGGAGGAGCCCGGCGCGATGGACCTGGCCTTCGCGAAGGCCCGCGCCACCGACCCCGACCTGGTCATCGCCAACGACCCCGACGCCGACCGCTGCGCCGCGGCCGTCAAGGACGGCGCGGACTGGCGCATGCTGCGCGGCGACGAGGTCGGCGCGCTGCTCGCCGCCCACCTGGTGCGCCGCGGAGCGACCGGCACGTTCGCGGAGTCGATCGTCTCGTCGAGCCTCCTCGGCCGCATCGCCGGGAAGGCCGGCCTCCGCCACACCGAGACCCTCACCGGCTTCAAGTGGATCGCCCGCGCCGAGGGCCTGCGCTACGGCTACGAGGAGGCCCTCGGCTACTGCGTCGACCCCGACGGCGTGCGCGACAAGGACGGCATCACCGCGGCGCTCCTGATCACGGAGCTGGCGTCCACCCTCAAGGAGGAGGGCCGCACCCTCCTCGACCTGCTCGACGACCTCGCCGTCGAGCACGGCCTGCACGTCACCGACCAGCTCTCGGTCCGCGTCGAGGACCTCTCCGTCATCGCCGGCGCGATGCGCCGCCTGCGCGAGCGGCCCCCGACCCGCCTCGCCGGCCTGCCGATCACCAGCGCCGAGGATCTCACCCGCGGCACGGAGACGCTCCCGCCCACCGACGGCCTGCGCTACACCCTCGACGGCGCCCGCGTCATCGTCCGCCCCAGCGGCACGGAGCCGAAGCTGAAGTGCTACCTGGAGGTGGTCGTCCCGGTCTGCACGCACGCCGACCTCCCGGCGGCACGGGCCCGCGCGGCCGACCTGCTGGCGGCGCTGAAGCGCGACTTCGCCACCGCGGCCGGTATCTGAGAGCCGCACGGCAGACCGGCACGAGCGCACACCCCGGCGCATGCTCCGGCGTCCATCGAGGCGTACGCCGGAGCATGCGCCGGTTCACGGGGAGTTGGACCGTCGCACGCACCCCGGCCACCCCACCCCACCCCGCACCCTGAAAACGCTCAGTGAACCTTTCTCATCCTGAACAGCCCAGGTCAGCAGGACATGGACGGCTTGGACGGTGCGGCTGACGCAGCAGGTGGAGGAGCATGAGCAGCGCCTGGTCGAAGCAGCCGAGCTTCCGCCGGCGGGTACCGCGCGCGGCAATGCTCGTACAGCAGCCAGACAACATGCTCGACCAGCTCATGCGGGACGTCACAGACAGACCTCGCCCGCCGGCGCTGATCCACCCGCGCGAACGGATCGAACATCTCCGCCGCGAAGTCCTCCAGATCACCCCGGACGGCGGCCGACTCCCTCACCCGGCACACCCGGTCAGACGGACCCGCCACCGGCTGATGAACCTGACCAAGCACTACCAGGACGGGGCCCCGGAGGCACATTCCCCGAGGACGGGACGGGAAGGACCGGCGGGGGCGAACCCACTCCGCCCGGCACCACCCCCACCCTCACCCGACGGCGAACAGGACCGCCAGCAGTACCGCCCCCGCGACGGCGGGCGCCGCGATCTCGTAGGCCCACCGCACGGTCACCTCGCCCTGCGCGGCCTCGGCACCCTGCCGCCGCTCGTGCAGCTCACGCATCTCGTCCATCGCCAGGTCGCTCTCGTGCCGCCGCGGCCCCCCGGCCGGGCCCTCCGCACCCCGGCCGCCCCGACCGCCCCGACCGCCCCCGCGGGCGGCCTGCGCCGCGGCCCGCGCCTCCTGCCGGTGCGCCTTGCTGCGGGCCCGCAGCGACACCGGAAGGGCCCACAGCTGGTACTTCGCGCCGGACTCGGTGAAGACCTCGTTGGTGAAACCGGACCGCAGCGAGGCGACCCGCCCCCAGGGCAGCACGATCACGCGGAACGGGTTGCGGACGCGCAGCCGGTCGTCGTTCACGTACACGGCGGGGCGCAGCGTGTAGGCGACGACCAGCGGTACGAGGAAGAGCATCGCGGCGAGGGCCAGCCACGGGGTGCGGCCCTCTCCGGCGAACACCGCGTCGACCCCGAGCCATCCGATGACGGCGAGCAGCAGCACACCGCCGACGAGGGCCGCGGGTGAGCGGTAGATGCGGTCCTGGTACCGGGGCTCCGCGGACCCGGTCGGCTTCGTGGGCTCCGGGTCGGGCGACTGGTGCTCGGGGGAGGTCATGCTCCCGATTCTGCACGACGCCTCGGAGGACGCCGTACGCGGTGGAAGCCGTACGCGATCCCGCACGGGGCTGTACAGCCGCTACGCGCGTAGATATGCTCGTCTGGTGACCATGCCCACCACTGCACCACACGCTCTCAGCGACGTCACCGCGTCCGACGGCACGCTGCGCCGCTTCCTCCACGGGCTGCCCGGCGTCGACGCGGTCGGCCTGGAGGCGCGCGCCGCCTCCCTCGGTACCCGTTCGATCAAGACGACCGCGAAGGCGTACGCCATCGACCTCGCCATCTCGATGGTCGACCTGACGACGCTGGAAGGCGCGGACACCCCGGGCAAGGTCCGGGCGCTCGGCGCGAAGGCGGTCCGCCCCGACCCGACCGACCGCACCACGCCCGCCACGGCCGCGGTCTGCGTCTACCCCGACATGGTGGCCACGGCGAAGGAGGCCGTCGCCGGCTCCGGCGTCAAGGTCGCCTCCGTCGCCACCGCCTTCCCGGCCGGCCGCGCCCCGATCGCCGTGAAGCTGGCGGACGTCCGCGAGGCCGTCGCCGCCGGTGCGGACGAGATCGACATGGTCATCGACCGCGGGGCGTTCCTCGCGGGGAACTACGGGAAGGTGTACGACGAGATCACCGCCGTGAAGGAGGCCTGCGGGACGAGCGCCCGCCTCAAGGTCATCTTCGAGACCGGTGAGCTGTCGACGTACGACAACATCCGCCGCGCCAGCTGGCTCGGCATGCTGGCCGGGGCGGACTTCATCAAGACCTCGACCGGCAAGGTCGCCGTCAACGCGACCCCCGCGAACACCCTCCTCATGCTGGAGGCGGTCCGCGACTTCCGCGCTCAGACCGGCGTCCAGGTCGGCGTGAAGCCGGCCGGCGGCATCCGCACGTCGAAGGACGCCGTCAAGTTCCTGGTCCTGGTCAACGAGACCGCGGGCGAGGACTGGCTGGACAACCACTGGTTCCGCTTCGGCGCCTCCTCGCTGCTGAACGATCTGCTGATGCAGCGCCAGAAGCTGGCCACCGGCCGCTACTCCGGTCCCGACTACGTGACGGTGGACTGATCACCATGGCATCCGCATTCGAGTACGCACCGGCGCCCGAGTCCCGCTCGGTCGTCGACATCGCCCCGTCGTACGGCCTGTTCATCGACGGCGAGTTCACCGAGGCCGCCGACGGCAAGGTCTTCAAGACCGTCTCCCCCTCCACCGAGGAGGTCCTCTCCGAGGTCGCCGAGGCCGGTGAGGCGGACGTCGACCGCGCCGTGAAGGCCGCCCGCAAGGCCTTCGAGAAGTGGTCGGCGCTCCCGGGCTCCGAGCGCGCGAAGTACCTCTTCCGCATCGCCCGCGTCATCCAGGAACGCAGCCGCGAGCTCGCCGTCCTCGAGACCCTCGACAACGGCAAGCCGATCAGGGAGACCCGCGACGCGGACCTCCCCCTGGTGGCCGCGCACTTCTTCTACTACGCGGGCTGGGCCGACAAGCTCGACCACGCCGGCTACGGCGCGAACCCGCGGCCGCTGGGCGTCGCGGGCCAGGTCATCCCCTGGAACTTCCCGCTGCTGATGCTGGCGTGGAAGATCGCCCCGGCGCTGGCGACCGGCAACACGGTGGTCCTGAAGCCCGCCGAGACGACCCCCCTCTCCGCGCTCTTCTTCGCGGACATCTGCCGTCAGGCCGGGCTCCCCAAGGGCGTCGTCAACATCGTCACCGGCGACGGCCGCACCGGCGCCGCGCTGATCGCCCACCCCGACGTGAACAAGGTCGCCTTCACGGGCTCCACGGCCGTCGGCAAGGAGATCGCGCGCACGGTCGCGGGCACCCGCAAGAAGCTCACCCTCGAACTGGGCGGCAAGGGCGCCAACATCGTCTTCGACGACGCCCCCATCGACCAGGCCGTCGAGGGCATCGTCAATGGCATCTTCTTCAACCAGGGCCAGGTCTGCTGCGCGGGCTCCCGCCTGCTGGTCCAGGAGTCGATCCACGACGAGCTCCTCGACTCCCTCAAGCGCCGCTTGTCCACGCTCCGCCTCGGCGACCCGCTGGACAAGAACACCGACATCGGCGCGATCAACTCCGCCGAGCAGCTCGCCCGGATCACCGCGCTGGCCGACCAGGGCGAGGCGGAGGGCGCCGAGCGCTGGTCCCCGGTCTGCGAACTGCCGTCGTCCGGCTACTGGTTCGCCCCGACGCTCTTCACGAACGTCACCCAGGCGCACACGGTCGCCCGCGACGAGATCTTCGGCCCGGTGCTGTCGGTCCTCACCTTCCGCACGCCGGACGAGGCGGTCGCCAAGGCCAACAACACCCCGTACGGCCTGTCGGCGGGCATCTGGACGGAGAAGGGTTCGCGCATCCTGGCGGTCGCGAACAAGCTCCGCGCGGGCGTCGTCTGGTCCAACACGTTCAACAAGTTCGACCCGACCTCGCCGTTCGGCGGCTACAAGGAGTCGGGCTTCGGTCGCGAGGGCGGCCGCCACGGCCTGGAGGCGTACCTCGATGTCTGACGCACGACTTTCCGTACTGAAGACCTACAAGCTGTACGTCGGCGGGAAGTTCCCGCGTTCCGAGAGCGGCCGGGTGTACGAGGTGACCGACTCGAAGGGCAAGTGGCTGGCGAACGCCCCGCTCTCCTCCCGCAAGGACGCCCGTGACGCGGTGGTCGCCGCGCGCAAGGCGTTCGGCGGCTGGTCCGGCGCGACGGCGTACAACCGCGGCCAGATCCTGTACCGGATCGCGGAGATGCTGGAGGGCCGCCGCGACCAGTACGTCGCGGAGGTCGCCGACGCCGAGGGCCTGTCGAAGTCGAAGGCGGCGGCGCAGGTCGACGCGGCGATCGACCGCTGGGTCTGGTACGCGGGCTGGACCGACAAGATCGCCCAGGTGGTCGGCGGCGGCAACCCGGTCGCGGGCCCGTACTTCAACCTCTCCTCCCCCGAGCCGACGGGCGTGGTCGCCGTGCTGGCCCCCCAGGAGTCGTCCTTCCTGGGCCTGGTCTCGGTGGTGGCCCCGGTGATCGCGACGGGCAACACGGCGGTCGTGATCGCCTCGGAGAAGTCCCCCCTCCCCGCCCTCTCCCTCGGCGAGGTCCTGGCCACCTCCGACCTCCCCGGCGGAGTCGTCAACATCCTCTCCGGCCGTACGGCGGAGATCGCCACCCCGCTCGCCTCTCACCAGGACGTCAACGCGATCGACCTCGCGGGCGCCGACGAGGCGCTGGCGAAGGAGCTGGAGATCGCGGCGGCGGACAACCTCAAGCGCGTCCTTCGTCCACAGCCTGTGGACGACTGGTCGGCAACGCCCGGCACGGACCGCCTGACGGCGTTCCTGGAGACCAAGACGGTCTGGCACCCGACGGGTTCCCTGGGCGCGTCGGGCTCCGCCTACTGACCGAGTGACCCCGGCGGCTCCCGACACCGCCGGGAACTCCCCGGACAACGGCCAGACCTCCGCCCCGGCACCACGATGGGAGCGTTCCTCCAGACGCGATATCGCTCACGCGGCATTTCGCTTGGAGAAACGCTCCCACCACCGAACGGTGACGGCACGCACCGACACCATCCGGTCCACTGACCGGGGCCGCTCCGGGCGCGTGTCCAGGGCGACGACTTCCCCGGTACGGTCCCCGTTCGCGACGGCAAGAACCCGGCCGGTCCTGTGATGGTGCTGGACGGGGTGGCCTGGCGGTTCTTCGTCGACGGCGTCAAGGGCGGTTCCCTGTAGGGCGGTGACGCGGAACGCGCCCCGCCCGGGTCGGTGCTCAGTCCCTCAACAGGTCCGTCGCCCGGCCGACCCCCGGAATGCTGTCCACCGAGCGTGCCTGGGCGACCGGTCCCGTCACCTCCCGCGAGTTCACCGGCGCGAAGTCGGCGACCTGGGTGCCGGCGCCGTTGTCGAGGGGGTCGACGCCCGTACCGGCCAGGGGGTTGGGCTTGAGGTCCGCGAGCGCGCCGACGGAGCCGCGTGCGTCGTCGAGGAGCGTTCCGGAGTCCGCGGCCGACGCTGCCGACGCGCCCGCCCCGAGCGTCGCCGCGGCCGTCGCGAGGACGGTCAGGGCGCGTCGGGCGGTCGGCGCCTTGGGTGCCTTGTGTCGGGCCATCGCTCTGCCACCTGCCGCCTTCAATGGGTGATCGGACCGACGCGAAGAGTAGTCGAGGTGTGACGCGCGCTTCAAAGCCGTACCGCGGGGCGTACGTCGTGCGGGCGATGCCTCAAACTGGTGTCCCGTGAGCTCCTCCCAGTCGTCCATGTCCGCTCGAGTCGTGCTGCTCTGTGGCCCCTCCGGCTCCGGCAAGTCCCTCATCGCGGCCCGTTCCGGTCTGCCCGTGCTGCGCCTCGACGATTTCTACAAGGAGGGCGACGACCCGACCCTCCCCCTCGTGGCGGGCAGCACGGACATCGACTGGGACCACCCCGGCTCCTGGGACGCGGACACCGCCGTCGCCGCGATCGAGCGGCTGTGCCGCACGCGCCGTACGCCGGTTCCCGTCTACGACATCTCGCTGAGCGCCCGCACCGGCGAGACGGCCGTCGACATCGGCGGGACCCCGCTGTTCATCGCCGAGGGCATCTTCGCCGCGGAGATCGTCGAGCGCTGCCGTGAACTCGGCCTGCTGGCCGACGCGCTGTGCCTGAACCGCGGTCCGGTGCGGACGTTCCGGCGGCGGTTCCTGCGGGACCTGAAGGAGGGCCGCAAGTCGGTGCCGTTCCTGCTGCGGCGCGGCTGGCGGCTGATGCGGCTGGAGCGGTCGATCGTGGCCCGCCAGACGGCGCTGGGCGCGTACGCCTGCGACCGGGACGAGGCGCTGGGCCGCCTCGCGAGGGCGGCGGTCGCCGGGCGCACGGCGCCGACGGGTACGAGCACGCCGGCCTAGCGGCCCCGGCGCACATACGAAAGGCGGGACTGGGCGGGCCCCCCGGCCCTCCAGTCCCGCTGTTTCGCACTCCCCCGTGTTCTCCCCGGGATCCCTCTTGTTCCCCCGTGATCTTCCCCCCGGATCCGCGGAGGTCCCCCGTGACCCCCTCGTGCTTCCCCCCTCCGGTCCCCCCGTTCGTCACGGCGGCGTCCCCCGACGCCCCCGCGCTCCCCCCACGTGCCACGGCGACGTCCCCCGACATCCCCGCGACTCCCCCGTTCGTCACGGCGACGCCCCCCGGCACCCCCGCGACTCCCCCGTACCCTCAGGCGACAAGCTCCCCGAAGGCGTTCTCCTCGTCACGGCCGAAGCTGAGGACCTCGTCCTCGCGCAACCGGCGGAGCGACCGCCAGATGCTGGACTTCACCGTGCCGACACTGATGCCGAGGATGTCCGCGATCTCCGGGTCCGTGCGGCCCTCGTAGTAGCGCAGGACCAGCATGGTGCGCTGGAGCTCGGGCAGCCGGGCCAGCGCCTGCCACAGCACGGCGCGCAGCTCGGTGCCGCGCATCGCGTCCGTGTCACCGGCCGTCTCCGGCAGTTCCTCGGTCGGGTACTCGTTCAGCTTGCGGCGGCGCCACGCGCTGATGTGCAGGTTGGTCATGGTGCGGCGGAGGTATCCGCCGACCGCCGCCTTGTCGCTGATCCGGTCCCACGCCCGATAGGTCGAGAACAGCGCGCTCTGCAGCAGGTCCTCGGCCTCGAAGCGGTCGCCGGTCAGGTGGTAGGCGGTGGCGTACAGGGAGGCGCGGCGCTCCTGGACGTAGGCGGTGAACTCCGCCTCCGACAGCGAGCGCTGCTCCCCCGAGCCCTCCCCGTACGCGTTCCCCCCGTCCGTGTCCCCCGTAGGCGCGTCAACCACCGTCATGATCGTGGTGTGCTGACGCCCGGTGCCGCGGGCGCACCCCCGCATGCCCGCCGCACCGGACTTCTCACAACCCCGGTGCACGTCGTGCAGTCGCGTGATCACTGCGCTGGTGCTGGTGCCGTGCAGCGTGTTCATCTCGCGCCCCCCGTCGTGGACTTCCGGTGTTCTGCCGTGCTGTTGTGCTTGTGCCGAAAAGCTTGCCCGGGGACCTTCATGGCCGTGTCAGCCGACTGTCACAGGCGTGTCACAGAGGTCGGTCACGCCGGGTCCACGGGTTCCCCACAGGTGTCCGTGCACGTAGCGGCACGTATGCGGGCCCAATGGGCATCTGTCGCCCACGGGTCGAACAGGGGGCCCTCCATGGGCCAGAATGAGCCCGTGCCTTCCCTGTTGCTGATCGAGGACGACGACGCCATCCGCACGGCCCTGGAGCTCTCACTGACGCGCCAGGGCCACCGGGTGGCGACCGCTGCCAGCGGTGAGGACGGTCTGAAGCTGCTGCGTGAGCAGCGGCCGGATCTGATCGTGCTGGACGTGATGCTGCCCGGCATCGACGGGTTCGAGGTGTGCCGGCGCATCCGGCGCACGGACCAGTTGCCGATCATCCTGCTGACCGCGCGCAACGACGACATCGACGTGGTGGTCGGGCTGGAGTCCGGCGCCGACGACTACGTCGTCAAACCGGTGCAGGGACGGGTGCTGGACGCCCGGATCCGGGCGGTGCTGCGGCGCGGGGAGCGGGAGTCCAGCGACTCGGCGGCCTTCGGCAGCCTGGTCATCGACCGTTCGGCGATGACGGTGACGAAGAACGGCGAGGACCTCCAGCTGACGCCGACCGAGCTGCGGCTGCTGCTCGAGCTGAGCCGGCGGCCGGGTCAGGCGCTGTCCCGGCAGCAGTTGCTGCGGCTGGTGTGGGAGCACGACTACCTGGGCGACTCGCGCCTGGTGGACGCGTGTGTCCAGCGGCTGCGCGCCAAGGTCGAGGACGTGCCGTCGTCCCCGACCCTGATCCGTACCGTGCGCGGTGTCGGCTACCGACTGGACCCGCCTCAGTGACACAGGAGCACGACGGGGAGACCCGCGGCTGGTCCGCGGCGCGCAAGGGAGTCTGGTCACGGCTGCGCTTCACCAGCCTGCGGCTGCGGCTGGTCGTGGTGTTCGGGCTGGTCGCGCTCACCGCGGCGGTGTCCGCGTCCGGCATCGCGTACTGGCTGAACCGCGAGTCGGTGCTGACCCGTACCCAGGACGCGGTGCTGCGCGACTTCGAGCAGGAGATGCGCAACCGGGCGGGCGCGCTGCCCGAGCGTCCGACACAGGACGAACTGCAGCGCACCGCCGGACAGATGGCGACCAGCAGTCAGCGCTTCACCGTGCTGCTGGTCGCCGAGAACCCCGACGGGCACACCGTGTACGGCAGTTCGGGCGGGCTGAACGGCTTCTCGCTGCGGGACGTGCCGGTCTCGCTGCGCGAGGCGGTGACCGAGCGGCAGAAGATCACATCGAACAACGCGTACCCGCACCACCTGTACTGGCAGCGGATCGTCGACGGCGACACCCCGTACCTGGTGGCGGGGACGCGGGTGATCGGCGGCGGGCCGACCGGCTACATGCTGAAGTCGCTGGAGCCGGAGGCCAAGGACCTCAACTCGCTGGCCTGGTCGCTGGGGATCGCCACCGGGCTGGCGCTGATAGGCGCCGCGCTGCTCGCGCACGCGGCGGCCACGACGGTGCTGAAGCCGGTGCAGCGGCTCGGCGTGGCCGCCCGGCGGCTCGGCGAGGGGAAGCTGGACACCCGGCTCAGGGTGTCGGGCACCGATGAACTGGCCGACCTGTCGCGGACGTTCAACAAGGCGGCCGAGGCGCTGGAGAAGCGTGTGGCGGACATGGCGGGGCGCGACGAGGCGTCCCGGCGGTTCGTGGCGGACATGAGCCACGAGCTGCGTACGCCGCTGACCGCGATCACGGCGGTGACCGAGGTCCTGGAGGAGGAGCTGGAGTCCGAGGGCGGCGGCATCGACCCGATGATCGAGCCCGCGGTGCGGCTGGTGGTGAGCGAGACCCGGCGGCTGAACGACCTGGTGGAGAACCTGATGGAGGTGACCCGCTTCGACGCGGGCACCGCCCGGCTGGTCCTCGACGACGTGGACATCGCCGACCAGATCACCGCCTGCATCGACGCGCGCGCCTGGCTGGACGCGGTCGACCTGGACGCCGAGCGCGGCATCCACGCCCGGATCGACCCGCGCCGGCTGGACGTGATCCTGGCGAACCTGATCGGGAACGCGCTCAAGCACGGCGGGTCGCCGGTGCGGGTCTCGGTGCGGGAGGACGGCGCGGAGGGCGCCGAGGACGGGGGCGTGGTGGTCATCGAGGTGCGGGACCACGGTCCCGGCATCCCGGAGGAGGTCCTGCCGCACGTCTTCGACCGCTTCTACAAGGCGAGCGCCTCACGGCCGCGTTCCGAGGGCAGCGGCCTGGGCCTGTCCATCGCGCTGGAGAACGCCCACATCCACGGTGGCGAGATCACCGCGGCCAACTCCCCCGAGGGCGGTGCCGTGTTCACCCTGCGGCTGCCGCGGGACGTGTCCGCGCGGAGCGCTTCGGAGAAGGACGGCGAGACCGGGGACGAGGGCGCTGAGGGGGCCTGATGAACGTACGACGGACTGCCGTGCGCCGTGTGCCGGTACTGCTGGCCGCGGGAGCGCTCGGGGCGCTGCTCGCCGGGTGCGGGATACGGGCCACGGAGGTGCCGACCGACTTCGGTCCCGCGCCGTCGCGGGTGAGCTGCTCCCCTGCCGGGCAGGAGGCGCCGTCGCAGGCGGAGCGGGGACTGCCGGTGCGGGTGTTCCTGCTGTGCGGGTCGTCGCTGGTGGCCGTGGACCGGACGGTGCGGGTGCCGGACGGGGCGGCGGACGCGCGGCGCGTGCTGGTGGCACAGGGGCTGCTGGACGAGTTGTCGCGGGAGCCGTCGGCCGCCGAGCAGCAGGCCGGGTACGGCACGCGGGTACGGAGCGGGACGACCGTGAGCGGTCCGCGGTCCGGCGATCCGGAGGACACGCTGCGGCTGAGCACCGCGCCCGGGAACCTCACCCCCGCCGGGCTCGCGCAGGTCGTGTGCACCTTCTCCGACTCGGCGGCGGCCGAGGGCGACGGCTCGGTGATCCTGGGCGGCCCCGACGACGCCCGGCCGCTGCGCTACGCGTGCACGGACGAGGTCCGGTCCCGTCCGTACGACGAGGAACCGCCGTCCTCGGAGGGCACCGACGGGTGAGCCCGCGTTGTGGCGCACGCCTCATGCGGTGAACGGGTGACGTCCCGGAACCGATCGTGCCGGAGGCCGCGTCTAGGGGGGCGTGCAGCGTCAAGGCCTCATCGGCAGCTCCGCCGCGACCCGTATCCGTGTGACAGGGGGTCTCCTCCTGGCCGCGTATCTCGCGTTCGTCGCCTGGTACACGCTGCGTCCCCTGGACGTCCCCTGGGTGATGCCCGCCAATCTGCGGCCGCTGGACGGCATCCGGGGCGACTTCGCGCTGGGCTGGGCGACGGGGGTGCGCCGGGTCTGCGAGGGGCTGGCGCTGCTCGCGCCGCTGGGGGTGCTGCTGCCGATGGCCGGGGGCCGGCTGGTCGTCTCACGGCTGGGTTCGCTGATCCGCACCGCGGCGGCGACCGCGCTGGTGTCGCTGGCCGTCGAGATGTTGCAGACGGCGGTGCCGGGCCAGGTCGTGGACGTCGACTCGCTGCTGCTCAACACGGCGGGCGCGGCGCTCGCGCATGTGGCGGTGGTGCCGGCGGGCCGTGCCCGGCTGCACCGCCGGGCGGTACGGCGGTCCGTCACGGCCCTCCTCGCGGAGGAGCCGTCTCAGGGGAGGACCCCGACGATTACCAGGGTCGGGATCGCCCCGTGGAGTGACGCTTTGCCCCCTTCGTCTCCGTAGCGTGGAGTGTACGGAGGCAGCCGTCCGGGCGGCCTCGTACCGCTCACGAAGGAGTCGCGATGAGCCGCCTCGCCCGCCCCACCAACGACCGCAAGATCGGCGGAGTGTGCGCCGCGCTGGCCCGGCGCTTCGGCACCTCGGCGACCACGATGCGGGTGATCTTCGTGCTGTCGTGTCTGCTTCCGGGGCCGCAGTTCCTGCTGTACCTGGCGCTGTGGATCCTGTTGCCGTCGGAGGGCAAGGCCCGCGCGGCCTGGTGACTCCGCGGCGCCGTCTCCCGCGCGTACGCACGCCGATGGGGCGCGACCCGGTTCCGGGCGCGCCCCATCGGTGCGTTTCCGCCTGGCGGGTCAGGCGCCGACCGGCATCCCGTTGAGGGAGAGGCCCTGGGTGGGCAGCTCCTGCAGCGGCAGGCCGCCGAGGAGACCGGTGGTCGGGGCCTCCTGCGGGCTCGCCTGCTGGGCGACCGGCTGCACGGTCTCCAGGCCGCTGTCGGCCAGCTCCTGCCCTGTCGCCAGCACCTTCTCCGAGTCGGGCAGCGTGGCGGTCACCTTCTCCGCCGGTACGGCCTGACCGACGGTGTCCAGCACCGGAGCGGCGTCCGGGACGGCCGGGGCCGCGGTGGCGGCGCCGGCACCGGCGGCGGCGAAGGCGGCACCCAGCACGGCGACACCGAGGGTCTTGGCAGCAGACTGCTTCATGTAAACGCGTCCTCGAAATGGAATACGGGGGGTGAGCGGTGCTGAGACCGTAAGCACGGGGCCCCTCCCGCCGCAAACATCGAAATACGGACGACTTGTGAACGCCGACGGTGTCCGCGTTTTCCGCAGGCGTCGACCTCAGTTCTCCTTTACCGGAGAACCGCTGGTGGAAGCCGTCTGGTGGAACAATTATTCGGGTTTCTGATCGGCGCGTCCGGGCTTTCCGACGTCATCGTTCGCGGCCGGCCGTTCATCGAAAGGGATGAAGGCGTACTTCACGGAATTGACGGAGAATCGTCGGAGGTCGTCGCGCGCGCGAGCGAATGCGTCGGCCGGGTGCTCGAATTCCCGGCTCACGGTGGTGCGGGGCATCGGGCGGCCGGCGGTGCTCGCCGTGAACCGGAAGCGCGGCCGGTGCGACAGGTCGAGGGACGTCCGGCGGATCCGCTCCGGCGTCGGGTGCGGAAGCGACGGCACGGCTCGTCGCTTCCACGCCCCAACCCCCTGTGCGCGTAGAGCGCTTGGCGGGCGAACGCGTCGATACGCAACGGTGACCGCACGGTCGGGTGGAGTACACCCGCACTTCTGAGAATGTTCTGTCATGGCACAGGAAGCGACGCCGGTTCGCACGGCCCGGCTGGGGAGGGCGCTCGGCCCGGAGCCGACAGCGGTGGGCGGAGTGGTGCTGCTGCTCCCCGGCGGCGAGGAGGTGTCCGGCCGCAGACCGTCCGCCGTGCTGGCGGCCGCCTCCGTACGCGCCTTGGGGCGCCGCCTCACCCGCGCGGGCCGGGACCGGGGGCTCGCCGCCCATGTCGTCCACTACCGCTACCGGGGCTGGAACGGCAGCGAGGCACATCTCGCGCGCGACGCCGCATGGGCCGCCGACGAGGCCGTACGGCGCTACGGGGACGTCCCCGTCTGCCTCGCCGGGATCGGCATGGGCGGCAGGGCCGCGCTCCGCGCGGGGGGCCACGAGGCCGTCAACTCCGTTCTGGCACTGGCCCCCTGGCTGCCGGACGAGGACGTGGCGGCACCGCCCGAACCGGTGAAACAGCTCGCCGGGCGGCAGGTGCTGATCGTGCACGGCACGAACGACACGCGCAGCGATCCCGAGCTGTCGTTCCGGCTGGCGGCGCGGGCGAAGAAGGCGAACCGGGAGGTGTGCCGGTTCGAAGTCCACTCGGACGGGCACGCCTTGAACCAGTACCGGGACGAAGTGCTCGCGCTGGCCGAGGACTTCGTGATGGGGGTGCTGTTCGGGCGGGCGTTCTCGCGGCCCGTGCGGGACGCCTTGGCGGCGCCTCCGCCGCTGGGGTTGCGGATGCCGTTGGCTGTCGGGTTCGGGAAGTCTCTGCGGCGGTAGCGCGGGTGGGGTTTCCGCCTGTCGGCGGGTGCGGGTCCGTTGTGGCTCGCCGCGCCCGCGCGGCGGAGCCGCGGACCGGTACAGCCCCGCGCCCCTGGGTGCGCCGCCCCCGCGTCGGCGGCCGGTCGCCCCCTTCTCACGTGGGCAGCAAGGTGCCCCTCTTGCCGAGCAGGAACTTCTTGAAGGCCGCCACCGGGGGTGTGTCCGGACGGCCCGCCAGCCAGGCCACGCCGATCTCCCTGGCCGCCCTGGGGGCCGTGACCGTCAGTTCCACCACCCCGGGGCGGGGGAAGGCCGGCGGGGGGAGGAGGGCCACGCCCAGGCCCGCCGCCACCAGGCCGCGCAGGGTCTCGGCCTCCTCGCCCTCGAAGGCGATGCGGGGTCCGAAACCGGCCTGCGCGCAGAGGTCGTCGGTGATGCGGCGCAGGCCGTAGCCGGGTTCCAGGGTCACGAAGGTCTCGTCGGCGGCCTCGGCCAGGCGGATGCGGCGGCGGCCGGCGAGGCGGTGGTCGACGGGGACGACCAGGCGCAGCTTCTGTTCGTCGAGGCGGCGGGCGACGAGGTCGGGGGCGTCGGGCACCGGGGAGGTCAGGCACAGGTCGAGTTCGCCCGCGCGGAGGCGTTCCAGCATGGCCTCGCCGTAGTTCTGGACCAGGCTGAAGCGGATGCGCGGGTGGTCGGCGCGGAAGGCGTGCAGCAGGCCGGGTACGGTCTCGGCGCCCATGGTGTGCAGGAAGCCGAAGGCGACCTTGCCGGTGGCGGGGTCGGCGTCGGCGCGCACCTCGTCGGCGGCGCGCCGGATCTCGGCGAGGGCGCGTTCGACGGAGGTGAGGAAGGTGCGGCCGGCCGGGGTGAGGGAGACGGTGCGGCCGTGGCGGGCGAACAGTTCGACCCCCAGGTCCTGTTCCAGGCGGACCATCGCGCGGGAGAGGGTGGACTGCGGGACCTGCATCTCCTGCGCGGCGCGGGTGACGTGCTCGGTGCGGGCGACGCCGGCGAAGTGGGCGAGGCGGGGGGCGAGCAGCCTCGCCATGTCGTCCGTGTCTCGTGTGTCACTGCTCCGTGACAGCCGGCTCCGTGACCTCTGCTCATGCGCCATGGGAACGATTATGACGATTCCGTGCATTGGACGGATGAGCGGGGGCGTACGTAGCTTCGAGGCATGACTCCCGCCAGTACCGGGGCGTCCACCAGTGTGGGCGCCGTCGCATCCGTTCCCTCCGTCCAGCCGCCCGTCTCCGAGTCCCGGATGTCCCCGGGCGGGCCCGGTTACCGCCGGATGAGTCTCGCCCTGTTCCTCGCGGGCGTCGCGACCTTCGCGCTGCTGTACTCCACCCAGGCCCTGCTGCCGCTGATCTCCGGCGACTTCGCGGTGAGCGCGGGTGACGCGAGCTGGACGGTGGCGGCGGCCACCGGCGGCCTGGCCCTGTTCGTGCTGCCGATGAGCGCGCTGTCGGAGCGCTACGGACGGCGTACGGTCATGACGGCCTCGCTGGCCGTCGCGGTGACCGTCGGACTGCTGGTGCCGTTCGCGCCGTCGCTGGGCGCGCTGGTGGCGCTGCGCGCGCTGCAGGGGGCGGCGCTGGCCGGGCTGCCGGCGTCGGCGACCGCGTACCTCGCGGAGGAGGTCACGCCGAAGGCGCTGGTGACCGCGATCGGGCTGTTCGTGGCCGGCAACAGCGTCGGCGGGATGAGCGGCCGGGTGATCACCGGCTGGGTGGCGCAGGAGTGGGGCTGGCGGGTCGCCGTCGGGGTGATCGGCGTGGTCGCGGTGGCGTGCGCGGTGGCGTTCCGGCTGCTGCTGCCGGCGCCGAGGCACTTCCGGGCGGGCTCGCTGCGGCCGGGTGTGCTGGTGCGGACCGTCCGCGGCCATCTCGCCGACCCGCTGCTGCGGCGGCTGTACGCGATCGGCGCGCTGTTCATGACGGTGTTCGGCGGTGTCTACACGGTCATCGGCTACCGGCTGACCGAGGCGCCGTTCTCGCTGCCGCAGGGCATCGTGGGCTCGATCTTCCTGGTGTACCTGGTCGGCACGGTCTCGGCGTCGGCGGCGGGGCGGCTGGTGGGCCGGCTGGGCCGCCGGGGCGCGCTGTACGCGGGCGGCGGGACGACCGCGGCGGGGCTGCTGCTGTCGCTGGCGGGCTCGTTGCCGGTGGTGCTGCTGGGGCTGGTGCTGATCACGGCGGGGTTCTTCGCGGGGCACGCGGTGGCGTCGTCGGCGGTCGGGAAGACGGCGACGGTGGGGCGGGCGCAGGCGTCGGCCCTGTACCAGTCCGCGTACTACGTCGGGTCCAGCGCGGGCAGCACGGTGGGGGCGCTCGCGTTCCACTCGGGGGGCTGGGGCGGGACGGTGGCGGTCGGGCTGGTGGCGGTGGCCGGGGTCGTGGCGATCACCCTGGCCGGGACGCGGGCGGCGGCGCGGGCTGCCGTGGTCCGGCCGGCCTGATTTCCTCGCCCCCGCCGCCCCTTCCCGTCCCGTCCCGGGGGCGCCGCCCCCGGACCCCCGCTCCTCAAACGCCGGAGGGGCTGGGTCTCAGCTGGGGAGCGGGTCGAGGGAACTTCTGCGTCAACAGCTCTGACCTGCACCTTCGTTCGCGTGGCGGGCCGTTGTCAGTGGGCTGGGGTAGCTTCCGGAGTGGTGGGTGCGATGGTGCGCCACGAGAGGCCACATGGGGTGAGTGGACGATGACGAACGGCACCGCGACGACGACCGACCTGGACGCCAGGCTGGAGGCGCACCGGGTCGAACTGACCGGGTACTGCTACCGGATGCTGGGCTCCTCCTTCGAGGCGGAGGACGCGGTACAGGACACGATGATCCGCGCCTGGCGCAGCTTCGACAGGTTCGAGGGCCGTTCCAGCCTGCGCTCGTGGCTCTACCGCATCGCGACCAACGTCTGCCTGGACATGCTGGCGGCGGGCAACAAGCGGGCGAGGCCGATGGATCTGACCGAGTCCACCCCGCTGGCGCAGGCGGCGCTCTCCCCCCGCCCGGACAGCACGTGGCTGGAGCCGATGCCCGACTCCCGGGTGCTGCCCACGCCGGCCGACCCGGCGGAGGCGGCGGTCGCCAAGGAGTCGGTGCGGCTCGCCTTCATGGCCGCGCTCCAGCAGCTGCCGGCCAGGCAGCGGGCGGTGCTGATCCTGCGGGAGGTGCTGGCCTGGAAGGCGAGCGAGGTCGCCGAGCTGCTGGGCACGTCGGTCGCGTCGGTGAACAGCGCGCTCCAGCGGGCCCGGGCCACACTGGCGGAGCAGCGGCAACCGGGCGCCGACGCGTCGGTGTCCGACCCGCTGGACGAGGAGCAGCAGAAGCTGCTCGAGCGCTATGTGGCGGCGTTCGAGGGGTACGACATGTCGGCGCTGACCGCGCTGCTGCACGAGGACGCCCTCATGACGATGCCGCCGTTCGACCTCTGGCTGACCGGCGTCGACGACATCACGGGCTTCATGACGACGCTGGGCGCCCCGTGCGCGGGTTCGCGGCTGGTGCCGGTGGAGGTCAACGGACTGCCGGGGTTCGCGCAGTACAAGCCCGACCCGGAGACCGGCGGTTTCATGCCCTGGGCGGTCCAGGTGCTGGAGATATCAGGCGGCCGGATCACCGGGTTCCACTGTTTCCTCGACACCCAACGGTGGTTCCCGCTGTTCGGGCTGCCCCTCCGTCTCGAAGCGGAGGCCGACCAAATCGAGCAGAGCGCATAGCGCCGGGGAAGGGTCGCGCAGCCGTATCCGGCCGCCGGACCGGCGGGCGGTGAGCTGGAGCCGTGCGAGCAGGTTCACGGCGGCGAGACCGGCCGGCCCCAGCCCGGCGACATCGCACACGACCACCCTGCCCGAGCCACCACCGCCGCCACCGCCGCCTCCCCCGTCCAGCAGCGCCCGCAGCTCGTCGCAGGGCCCGCTCACCTCGTCCCGGGTGAGGGGGCCGCTGAGTACGAGTACGGGCGGTGTCATGGCGTCCACGACCGGTAGACCGGGCGGCGGCGCGTAACTCATCGCGGGGGTCGGCGCCGCAAGGATCACATTGACCTGGACACGCCCTTCCCCGGAGGGTTGGGTGTATGCGCCATAGATCATCCCCGCCCGCGGTGTCCGGTGCCCTTCGCCTGCGCGAGGAGCTGCCGTGCAGGGGGTGCTGAGCGGGTTCCTGGTGATCGCCGTCGTCATCGGCGTCGGCTATGTCATCGGCCGCCGGGGGTACCTCGGCGCACAGGGCCGCGAGGTCCTGACGAAGCTGGCGTTCCACGTGGCGTCGCCCGCGCTGCTGTTCACCACGCTCGCCCGGGCCGACCTGTCGGTGGTCTTCTCCAGCCGGCTGCTGGTCACCGCGCTGAGCACGGCGGCGGTGGCGGGCGTCTTCGTCGCGGTGGGTGTCGTACGGGGCTGGGGCGTGGGCCGCACCACCATCGGCGCCCTGTGCTCCAGTTACGTCAACTCCGGCAACCTGGGCATCCCGATCGCCGTGTACGTGCTGGGTGACGCCTCGCTGGTGGCGCCGGTGCTGCTGTTCCAGCTGGTCGGGGTCACGCCGGTCGCGCTGACGATCCTCGACCTGTCGACGGCGGGCGAGAAGCAGCCGCTGTGGCGGCGGATCCTGACCCCGTTGCGCAATCCGATCGCGGTGGGGTCGCTGGCGGGAGTGGCGGTGTCGGCGGCCGGGGTCGGGATACCGGGGCCGGTGTGGGACCCGGTGACCCTGATCGGCAACATGGCGGTCCCCGCCGTGCTGCTCGCCTTCGGCATCTCGCTGCGCGGCAGCACGCTGCCCCTGCGGGGCGGTGACCGGGGCGCCGTCCTGCTCGCCGTGGGCCTGAAGGCGGTGGGCCAGCCGCTGGCCGCCTGGGCGCTGGCGGTGGGCGTCTTCGGGCTGCGCGGCGCGCACCTGCTGGACGTGGTGGTGACCTCGGCCCTCCCGGCCGCCCAGAACCTCTTCACCTACGCGAGCAGCTACCGGGTGGGCGAGAAGCTGGCCCGGGAGGCGATCCTGGTGTCGACGGTGCTGTCGGTGCCGGTGCTGGTGGTGGTGGCGGCGCTGCTGGGGTGACGTGGAACGGGACCGGTGGGGGTCCACCGGTCCCGTTCACCCGGATGGGGAAACTCCAGGTCAGGCGATACGTTCCAGTACGACCGGCGTGGCCGTGAAGGCCGTGCCGGGGGTCTCGATGTCGTAGGAGCCCTCGATGGACCGGAGGGCGTAGTCGAAGCGGTCCGGGGTGTCCGTGTGGAGGGTGAGGAGGGGCTGGCCCTCGGTCACGGTGTCGCCGGGCCTGGCGTGGAGTTCGACGCCCGCGCCCGCCTGCACCGGGTCCTCCTTGCGGGCGCGGCCCGCGCCGAGGCGCCAGGCGGCGACGCCGATGTCGTAGGCGTCGAGGCGGGTCAGGACGCCGGAGGACGGGGCCTTGACGACGTGCTGTTCCCGGGCGACCGGGAGGGCCGCGTCCGGGTCGCCGCCCTGCGCGCTGATCATGCGGCGCCAGACGTCCATGGCGGAGCCGTCGGCGAGGGCCTTCGCCGGGTCGGCGTCCTTCAGGCCGGCCGCGTCCAGCATCTCGCGGGCCAGGGCGAGGGTCAGCTCGACGACGTCCGCGGGGCCGCCGCCCGCCAGGACCTCGACCGACTCGCGGACCTCGAGGGCGTTGCCGGCGGTCAGGCCGAGCGGGGTGGACATGTCGGTGAGGAGGGCGACGGTCTTCACGCCGGAGTCGGTGCCCAGGCCGACCATGGTGCGGGCCAGTTCGCGGGCGTCGTCGATCGTCTTCATGAAGGCACCGGTGCCGACCTTCACGTCCAGGACGAGGGAGCCGGTGCCCTCCGCGATCTTCTTCGACATGATCGAGGAGGCGATCAGCGGGATCGCCTCGACCGTGCCCGTGACGTCCCGGAGGGCGTACAGCTTCTTGTCCGCCGGGGCCAGTCCGTCGCCCGCCGCGCAGATCACGGCGCCGGTGCCGTCCAGCACCGACAGCATCTCCTCGTTGGAGAGCAGCGCGCGCCAGCCGGGGATGGACTCCAGCTTGTCGAGGGTGCCGCCGGTGTGGCCGAGGCCGCGGCCGGAGAGCTGGGGGACGGCCGCGCCGCAGGCCGCGACGAGGGGGGCCAGCGGGAGGGTGATCTTGTCGCCGACGCCGCCGGTGGAGTGCTTGTCGGCGGTGGGGCGGGACAGCGAGGAGAAGTCCATGCGCTCGCCGGAGGCGATCATCGCGGCCGTCCAGCGGGCGATCTCGCTCCGGTTCATGCCGTTGAGGAGGATCGCCATGGCGAGGGCCGACATCTGCTCGTCGGCCACCTCCCCGCGGGTGTACGCGTCGATCACCCAGTCGATCTGCTCGTCGCTGAGTTCGCCGCGGTCCCGCTTGGTGCGGATGACGGAGATGGCGTCCATGGCCATGGCTGGCGTTCCTTCCGGAGGTGCGAAGGGTGCGGCCCCTCCGGACGACGGTATCGGCGGATACCGGCAGCCGCTCGGAGGGGCCGTACGGGAGTTACTTGGTGAGGTGCTGCGGGCCGAAGGCCTGGGGCAGCATCTCGGAGAGCGGCAGGATGCCCGCCGGGGTCTCCAGGAGCAGGCCGGGGCCGCCGAACTCGTACAGCAGCTGGCGGCAGCGGCCGCACGGGACGAGGATCTCGCCGTCGCCGTCCACGCAGGTGAAGTGGGTGAGCCGGCCGCCCCCGGTGCGCTGGAGCTCGGAGACCAGTCCGCACTCGGCGCACAGGCCGAGCCCGTACGAGGCGTTCTCGACGTTGCAGCCGGAGACCGTGCGTCCGTCGTCGACCAGGGCCGCCACGCCGACCGGGTAGCCCGAGTAGGGGGCGTAGGCGTGGGTCATGGCGTCCCGTGCCACGGCGCGCAGCGCCTCCCAGTCGGTGTCGGCCGCGGTGGGCCCGGCGGAGGTCACTTGCCCTGTCCCTTCCGGTACGGCATGCCGTCCGCCTTGGGCATGCGCAGCCGCTGGGCGGAGAGGGCGAGGACAACGAGGGTGATGACGTACGGGGTGGCGGCGACGACCTGGTTGGGGACCTCGTTGGTGGTGGCGTACCAGGTCCAGACGAGGGCGCCGATGACCAGGGTGACCACCGCGTGGACGTACTTCTTGCGGACGGCCAGCCAGATCGCGCCGATGACCAGCAGCAGCGCGCCGAGCAGCAGCAGGGCGTGCACGTTGGCGGAGCCGCCGCGCAGGTTGAGGCTGTCGGTGTAGCCGAAGAGGCCGGCGCCGATGGCGAGGCCGCCCGGCATCCAGTTGCCGAAGATCATCGCGGCGAGGCCGATGTAGCCGCGGCCGCTGGTCTGGCCCTCCAGGTAGAAGGGGTTGGCCACGATGGAGAGGAAGACGCCGCCGAGGCCGGCCAGGCCGCCGGAGATGATCACGGCCAGGTACTTGTACTTGTAGACGTTGACGCCGAGGGACTCGGCGGCGACCGGGTTCTCGCCGCAGGAGCGCAGGCGCAGGCCGAAGGCCGTGCGCCACAGGATCCACCAGGAGGCGGGGATGAGCGCGACGGCGATCAGGGTCAGCCAGGAGACGTCGGTGACCAGTCCGCCGAGCAGGCCGGCGATGTCCGAGACGAGGAACCAGCCCTTGTCGTTGAGGTCGCTGAGTCCGTCGGACAGTCCCGGCACGGTGAAGTGGCCGAGGGACTCGACCGCCGGGGACTGCTTGGCGGAGCCGCCCTGGTGGCCCTCGAAGGCGAGGGGGGCGAGGTAGCGGGTGGCGCCGAGGGCGAGGATGTTGAGGGCCACACCGGAGACGATGTGGTTGACGTTGAAGGTGACGGTGACGATCGCGTGCAGCAGGCCGCCGAGGCAGCCGCCGATGATGCCGACGAGGACGCCGGTCCACGGGCCCCACTGGAATCCGGCCCAGGCGCCGAACCAGGTGCCGAGGATCAGCATGCCCTCGAGGCCGATGTTGACGACGCCCGCGCGTTCGGCCCACAGGCCGCCGAGACCGGCGAGGCCGATGGGGACGGCGAGCTGGAGGGCGGTGGACATCTGGCTGACGTTGGTGATGCCGTCCGCGCCGGTGATGATGCGGACGATCGAGACCAGGGCCAGGGCTCCGGCGACGACCAGGAGCAGGACGGGCCACGACATGCGGCGGCCGGTCGGCGGGGCGTGTTCCAGCGACGGCTGGTTGACGTCGGTCGCTGTGGTCGGAGCGGTCATCGGCCGGCCACCTCCTTCGTGGTGTTGTTGTCGGCGCCCAGGACGTGTCCCGCGGCGAGTTCCGCGCCGACCCGGCGCTGCTGGCGGCGCAGGCCCCACTCGCGGACGGCCTCGTAGGAGACGACCACCGAGAGGACGATCAGGCCCTGCATGATGACCGCGATCTCCTTGTCGTAACCGTGGAAGTCCAGCTCGGGCGAGGCCTTGTCGAGCCAGGCCCACAGCAGGGCGGCGAAGGCGATGCCGACCGGGCTGTTGCGGCCGAGCAGGGCGATGCCGATGCCGAGGAAGCCGATGCCGGTGGGGAAGTTGAGGTTGTAGGTGTGGGAGTCGCCGAGGAGGATCGGCAGGCCCGCGAGGCCGGCGATGGCGCCGGAGAGCAGCATGGCGGTGAGGACCATGCGCTTGGGGTCGACGCCGCTGGCGGAGGCGGCGGACTCGGAGGCGCCGGAGGCGCGCAGGTCGAAGCCGAAGCGGGTGCGGTTGAGGGTGACCCAGTAGCCGATGCCGAGCAGGGCGGCGAGGATCACCAGGCCGTAGATCTCGCCGGCCGCGCCCATGTCGATGCCGGGGATCCAGCCGGACTCGTGCATCTCGCCGGTGGTGCTGTTGTTGCCGATCTTGACGCCGAAGACGTCCGGCTTCCACATGTAGACGATGAGCGAGGTGGCGATCGCGTTGAGCATGATCGTGGCGACGACCTCGCTGACGCCGCGGGTGACCTTGAGGACGCCGGCGATGCTGGCCCAGAAGGCGCCGGTGAGCACGGCGGTCAGCAGCAGCAGCGGGACCTGGAGGAACGCCGGAAGGTTCGCGTGGGCGCCGACGACGGCGGCCATGAAGGCGCCGAGCTGGTACTGGCCGTCGACACCGATGTTGAACAGGTTCATGCGGAAGCCGATGGCGACCGCGAGGGCGGCGATGTAGTACATCGAGGCCTGGTTGATGATCAGGACCTGGATGTCGGAGAAACCGGCCTGCTCGAACATCAGGGCGAACGGTTCGACCGGGTTCTTGCCGGAGGCGAGCAGCACGATCGCGCTGAGCACGAAGGCCACGGCGAGCGCGATGACCGGCCCGGCCACCGCGAGGAGCACGCGCTCCTTGTCGAACTTCTTCATCAGCGGGCCTCGTCTTCCGCACCCGGGCCGCCGTCGGCCGGGGTCTCTTCGTGCTCCAGGTGTCCGGAGGCGGCGCCGGTCATGGCGGTGCCGAGTTCCTCCGGGGTGATGGTGGCCGGGTCGGCGTCCGCGACCAGCTTGCCGTCGTAGATCACCCGGAGGGTGTCGGACAGGCCGATGAGCTCGTCCAGGTCGGCGGAGATCAGCAGCACGGCCAGGCCCTCGCGGCGGGCCTCGCGGATGTGGTCCCAGATGGCGGCCTGCGCGCCGACGTCCACACCGCGGGTGGGGTGGGCGGCGATCAGGAAGCGCGGCTTGTGGCTCATCTCGCGGCCGACGATCAGCTTCTGCTGGTTGCCGCCGGACAGGGAGGCCGCGGTGACGTCGATGCCGGGGGTGCGGACGTCGTACTCGGTGACGATCCGGCGGGTGTCCTCCTGGGCGGCCTTCGGGTCGAGCCAGACGCCCTTGGCGTTGGGCTTCTCGGTGACGTGGCCGAGGATGCGGTTCTCCCAGAGGGGGGATTCCAGGAGCAGGCCGTGGCGGTGGCGGTCCTCGGGGATGTAGCCGATGCCCTGCTCGCGGCGCTTGCGGGTGGCCCAGGAGGTGATCTCCTCGTCGGCCAGCCGGATGACGCCGGAGTCGGCGTGCCGCAGGCCGATGAGCGCGTCGACCAGCTCGGTCTGGCCGTTGCCCTCCACACCGGCGATGCCGAGGACCTCGCCCGCGTGGATGGTGAAGCTGATGTCGTCGAGCAGGGCCTTGCCGCCGGGGGCCGCCAGGCGCAGCTTCTCGACGGTGAGGACCGGGCGGTCGGTGACCGTGGACTCGGCCGTCTCGGGGGTGGGCAGCTCGCTGCCGACCATCAGCTCGGCGAGCTGGCGCGGGGTCGTCTCGGCGGGGACGGCCGTGCCGACCGTGGTGCCGCGGCGGATGACGGTGATGTCGTCGGCGACGGAGAGGACCTCGCCCAGCTTGTGGGAGATGAAGATGACCGACAGGCCCTCGGCCTTCAGCTCGCGCAGGTTGTCGAAGAGCGCGTCGACCTCCTGCGGGACGAGGACGGCGGTGGGCTCGTCGAGGATCAGGGTGGTGGCGCCGCGGTAGAGGACCTTGAGGATCTCCACGCGCTGGCGGGCGGCGACGCCGAGCTCCTCGACCAGGACGTCGGGGCGGACGCCGAGGCCGTAGCGGTCGGAGAGCTCCTTGATCTTGCGGCGGGCCTTGGAGCCGATGCCGTAGAGCTTCTCGCTGCCGAGGACGACGTTCTCGAGGACGGTGAGGTTGTCGGCGAGCATGAAGTGCTGGTGCACCATGCCGATGCCGCGGACGATGGCGTCGGCGGGCGAGGAGAAGCTCACCTGTTCGCCGTGGATCGCGATGGTGCCCTCGTCCGGCTTCTGCATGCCGTAGAGGATCTTCATCAGGGTCGACTTGCCGGCGCCGTTCTCACCGACGAGGGCGTGGACGGTGCCCTTGCGGACGGTGAGGTGGATGTCGTGGTTGGCCACGACACCCGGGAAGCGCTTGGTGATGCCGGCGAGTTCGACGGCGGTCACCGAATCGTTGACCGCCGCTCCGGCCGGAGGGCTGCTGGACGCGTTGATGACGCACTCTCCTGGGGACGGGGGCCGTCTACGCGCGTAGTGCCCCTACGGCATGCAGAGGGGTGGCGCACTCGACCGACGGGGTACGAGGAGCCGGGCTCCTCGTACCCCGTCGAGCGGACGCGACCCCGGGTTGTTCGGGGTGACGTGCCTCAGCTCGACTTGACCTTGATCTCGCCGCTGACGATCTTCTCCTTGGCCGTCTCGATGGCTTCCTGGAGCTCGGCGTCGTCCGCGAACTTCGGGTTGGAGTTCGACAGGCTCACCTCACCCGTCTTCAGATCGCCCTTGACGATACCGGTCGTGGGCTTGCCGTCCTCCACCGACTTCGCCAGGTTGTACACCGCCTTGGCGACGTCCTTCATCGCCGAGGTGAGGATCGAGTCCTTGTACGCGGCGAGGGCTTCCTGCTTGTACTGGTCGGAGTCGACGCCGATCGCCCACACCTTGTTGGCGGCGGCGGCCTCGATGACGCCCTGGCCGGACAGGCCGGCGGCCGCGTAGATCACGTCGGCCTTCTTCTCGATCTGACCCTCGGCGGCCGACTTGCCCTTGTCGGGGCTGGAGAAGCCGCCCTCCTCCGCCGTCTGCGTCAGGTACTGCGGGATCACCTTGACCTTGGGGTCGGTGTCCTTGACGCCCTGCTCGTAACCGGCCTGGAACTTGTGGATCAGCGGGATGTCCACACCGCCCACGAAGCCGACCGTCTTCGTCTTGGTGCTCTTCGCGGCGGCGACACCGGCGAGGTAGGAGGCCTGCTCCTCGGAGAAGACCAGGTCCGCGACGTTCTTCGCCTCGATCGTGGCGTCGTCGACGATGCCGAAGGTGGTGTCCGGGTACTTCTCGGCGGCACCCTTCACCGCGGCGGCGTACGCGTAGCCGACACCGACGACCGGGTTGTAGCCCTGCTTCGCCAGCGAGACCAGGCGCTGCTCCTTGTCGGCGTCCGTCTCGCCGTCGGTGGGCTCGACGTCGGCCGTCTCGTAGCTGAACTCCTTCTTCGCCTGCTCCAGGCCCGCGTACGCGGCGTCGTTGAAGGACTGGTCGCCCTTGCCGCCGACGTCGTAGGCGATGGCGAGACCCTTGTCACCCTTCGACTCCGAGGAGCTCGAGGAGGTGGAGGTGGAACCGCAGGCGGAGAGTGCGAGGGCCAGGGAGGCGGTCGCCGCGCCTGCGACCGTGATCCGGGAAATCCGGCGCATGTGTGGTGCTCCTAGTCGTACAAGCGCCGGGACGTGTTCAGCTACGGCGCTGGCTCTGCCGCAGATTAACGCGCGTAGACCTGCCTGAAAACCCCTTCTGTCCACCTTGTTATGCGGCCGTGGCCAACACCACTCCGAGCCGTGGTCGGCGCATCGCCGACCGCGAACGGAGGGTGGCGGTGGGTGAGCGGAGGCGGGGACGGCGGAGCGGGCGGGCACCTGTGAGTGCCCGCCCGCTCCGTGGGTCCGCGCCGGGTCCGTCACCCGGTCTCCCCCGCACGGTCTCCCCTACTCGGTCTTCACCTTGATGGAGCCGTCGACGATGCCTTCCTCGGCCTTGGTCACGGCGTCCGTCAGGCCGGGGACCTCGGCCATCTTCGGGTTGCTCTCGGAGAGGCCGACGCCGTCCGCCTTGAGGTCGAAGACCTGGGTGCCGGTCAGCGGCTTGCCGTCCTCGACCGACTTGGCCAGGGCGTACACCGAGCCGCCGACGTCCTTCAGGGCGGAGGTGAGGATGTAGTCCTTGTACGCGGCGAGGGCTTCCTGCTTGTACTGGTCGGAGTCGACGCCGATCGCCCAGACCTTCGCCTTGGCGGCGGCCTCGATGACGCCCTGGCCGGAGAGGCCGGCCGCCTGGTAGATGACGTCGGCCTTCTTCTCGATCTGGCCCTCGGCGGCGGCCTTGCCCTTGTCGGGGCTGGAGAAGCCGCCCTCCTCCGCCGTCTGCGTCAGGTACTGCGGGATCACCTTGACCTTGGGGTCGGTCGCCTTGACGCCCTGCTCGTAGCCGGCCTGGAACTTGTGGATCAGCGGGATGTCCACACCGCCCACGAAGCCGACCGTCTTCGTCTTGGTGGCCTTGGCGGCGGCGACGCCGGCGAGGTAGGAGGCCTGCTCCTCGGCGAAGACGAGGGAGGCGACGTTGTCGCCCTCGACGACGGAGTCGACGATGCCGAAGGTGGTCTTCGGGTACTTCTCGGCGACGGCCTTCATCGCGGGGCCGTAGGCGAAGCCGACGCCGATGACCGGGTTGTAGCCCTGGCGGGCCAGCGAGGCCAGGCGCTGCTCCTTGTCCGCGTCGGTCTCGCCCTCGGTGGGCTCCACGTCGGCGGTCTTGTAGCCGAACTCGTCCTTGGCCTTGGTGAGGCCGGCGAAGGCGGCGTCGTTGAAGGACTGGTCGCCCTTGCCCCCGATGTCGTAGGCGATGGCGAGGCCGAGGTTCTCCTTGGAGCCGCCGCTGTCACCGTTGTCACCGCTGGTGCCGCCGCAGGCGGTGGCGGCGAGTGCGAGCGAGGCGACCCCCACCGCGACGCGGGTCAGTCTGGATATCCGACGCATCTGAAGTTCCCCATTCTCCAAAGCCCCGCAGTGGGCGCTCGGTTCGGCGCACATTAACGCGCGTAGACACTCCTGGGAACGGGATCGGGCGGGGCCGTTATCCATTCGTGCCGGTGGCCGGTTACAGCCCTGTGAACCAGAGGGCCGTACGGGGCCGAACCGGGCGATCGGTGCGGGGTTCGTGGGTGCACGGGGCCCACGCTGCCTCTGGTGTGCGGGGGGCGCAAGCGGGGGTGTGCGAGTGGGGTGGGTGGGGCGGGTGGGGCGGGTGGGTGCCGGGTCGGGTTTTCGCCCCCGCCGCCCCTTCCCGTCCCGACCCTGGGGCTCCGCCCCAGACCCCGCTCCTCAAACGCCGGAGGGGCTGGATCGGGGCGGAGGAGCTGGGGCGGGCGGAGGGCTGGGCGGGCGGAGGGAGGCTGGGGTGGGGTGGCTAGCGGAGGGCGTCCAGGAGGGCGGCGCCGGTGAAGAGTTCCACTCCTACGGTGATGGCGTGCTCGTCGACGTCGAAGTCGCCCTGGTGCAGGTCGCGCACGGTGCGCTCGCCCGGGGGGCGGACGCCGAGGCGGGCCATGGCGCCGGGGACGCGCTCCAGGTACCAGGAGAAGTCCTCGCCGCCGAGGCTCTGCTCGGTGCCCTCGACGGACTCCGCCCCGCGTCGCGCGATCATGGCGTCGCGCAGCAGCTCGGTGGCGCCGGCCTCGTTGACGACCGGCGGGACGCCGCGCACGTAGGTGATCTCCGACTTGGCGCGGTGCAGGTTGGCCACCTCGTCGATGGCGGCGACCACGATGTCGGGGGCCTGCCGCCAGGTCTCCAGGTCCAGGCAGCGCACGGTGCCGGAGAGCTCGGCGTGCTGCGGGATGACGTTGGGCGCGTGGCCCGACTCGACCCGGCCCCAGGTCACGGCGAGTCCGCTGCGGCTGTCGACGCGCCGGCCGACCAGGGCGGGCACGTCGGTGACGACCCGCGCGGCGGCGGTGACCAGGTCGGTGGTCAGGTGCGGGCGGGCGGTGTGGCCGCCGGGGCCGTCGAGGGCGATCTCCAGCCGGTCGCAGGCGGAGGTGATGGGACCCTCGCGCAGGCCGATCTTCCCGGCGTCGACGCGGGGGTCGCAGTGCACGGCGAGGATCCGGCCGATGCCGTCGAGTCCGCCGTCCTCGACGACCTCGGCGGCGCCGCCGGGCAGCACCTCCTCGGCGGGCTGGAAGATCAGCCGCACGGGGCGGGGCAGCAGGCCCTGGCGGTGCAGTTCGGCGAGGACCAGGCCGGCACCGAGCACGACGGTGGTGTGCACGTCGTGGCCGCAGGCGTGGGCCCGGTCGGGCACGGTGGAGCGGTAGGGGCAGCCGGCCTTCATGTCGGGGATGGGCAGGCCGTCGATGTCGGCGCGCAGGGCGAGCATCGCCGAGTCCGTGCCGGCCTCGTCGTCGGTTCCGATGTCACAGATCAGGCCGGTGCCGCCGGAGAGGACGCGCGGCCGCAGACCGGCCTGCTCGAGTCGTTCCTTGATCGCCGCGGTGGTGCGGAACTCCTGGTGACCGAGCTCCGGGTGCATGTGCAGGTCGCGCCGGAAGGCCACGAGTTCGGCACGCAGGGCCTCGGGCAACGCGCCGGGAAGTACCGCTCCCCCGGGGAGATCGATCTCGGACTCCAGTGACATCAGTGGTTTCACCCTTTGAAGGGTAGGGCGCCGGAGTGGTTCGCCGCCCCCCGATCAAGAAAAATCAATCCGTTGGAGGGAGAAAAACCGGCTGCCCTACGCATAGTTGTGTATTGAGGTGGGTACACTCACCGCCTTTTTGCGAGGGTATAGGCCGTTGGCCTGCCGGTCCATGAGGCCGATCACAATCCGGGACATGGTTCCGGCACCCGTCCACTCCTCACGGTTACCACGCTCGGCCGAAGGCACGCGGGCCGGTTCATTCGGCGGATGCCGGCAGGCGACGGCTGCTATTCGGCACCGAGGACGCGAAGGCCGTGGTGAAGGCGGAAGTCCTCGTAGTCCTTGAGGTTGGGAGTGGCCAGCGGCAGGTCGTAGGTGAGGGCGCTGGCGGCGATCCACATGTCGTTGGTGGGGCGGGGCCGGCCACGCCGTATCCCGGCGGCGGACAGTCGCCCCCAGGTGGCGGCGACGGCTTCGTCACCGGGAAGGACAGGGACGTCGGCGAGCCAGTCGGCGAGTTCCTGGCGGCTTCGGGTGCCCCAGTGACGGATCTCCATCCACTTCGTGAGCTCGCCGTAGGTCACGAAGGTGATCAGCGGTTTGCGGCCGATCAGGCGGGTCGCCAGTGGTCCGGTCAGCTTGCGCTTGTGCAGCAGGGAGGCGACGTCGGTGTCGAGGACGACGGGTTGCATGCGGCGGGCTCAGGCGGCGTCGCGCCGGCGCTCGGCGTAGGTGAAGGCGAGGAACTCCTCCAGCTCCTCGTCCGACTCGAAGGTGTCGGCGGCGAGGTCCTCCAGGGAACGGATCGGCTGGGTGTTCTTCGCCGACAGCAGTTCCTCGACCGACACGCGTGGCCTCGGCTGCGGGTGGTCGAGGCCGTCGGATGCGGACATGCTCATCGGGACCTCCAGCAAGGCGAGAACCGGCTCAACGGCCAGCATACGGGCGCTCTCACCTGGTGCCATCGGGTTTCGCCGACACGAGCGGGCGCTCGAACATCCGCTCCCTTCCGGCGGCCGGGGCTCAGACCGCCGGTACCGTCCGCAGGTGGTGGGCGGACCTGGCCGTGTCGGTGACGTTGGCCAGGAAGCCCTGGGCGCGGGGGGAGGCGTTCTTGGTCAGCCAGGCGGGGTCTATGTCGCACACCGCGACGCGGACGCCGGTGCCGGCGAGGGCGAGGGGCAGGGTGTGGACGACCGTGGAGGGGAAGCTGACGATCGTACGGCCGATGGGGCCGCGCCGGGCGATGAGCTCCAGCGGCAGCTCCGGGCGGACGATCTCCAGTCCCGTCCCGACGGCGAGCCGGTGGAGTTTCTCCGTGCTCTCGCGGCGGTGGGCGAAGTAGCGCTTGGCGCCGTGCGCGGCGACCAGGGCGCCCACGGCCTCCAGGTAGGCGTCGGCGTCCACCACGCCGGTCTCCACCAGGGAGGTGCCGACCAGGTCGGCGCCCCGGGTGACGCCGGGCGGGCCGAAGCGGTCCCGGGTCCAGGCGAAGGTGTGGGGGCTGACGGTGACCCCGGGCGGGACGTCCTGCATGGGCATGGAGGTGAAGACCTCCACCGTGCGCTTCCCCCCGGGGGTGAGCCGGCGCCGGGCGGCGGCGGACACGGGGGCGAGGACGAGTTCGCGGGGGCCCGGGCGGCCGCCCTTGCGGTGCCAGCGCACCAGGCGTTCGCCCCGGGCCAGCTGGCCGACGAACTCCATGGTCGCGGTGCCGTCGTCGACGACGACGACCTCACGGGCGCTGGTGATCGTCAGCAGCAGCTGGACGTAGCGGGAGAAGGGGTCGCCCAGGACGACGCGGGTGGCCCGGCGGAGCGGGGCGGTCAGACCGCCGACCGTCTGGAACGGTGCGCCCGCTCCTCCCCGCGCCTCCTCCCAGCGGACCTCGTGGCCCTCCTCGCGGGCCAGCTCCGCCATGCGGCGCAGCTGGCCCCGGGTCATGGGGTCGACCGGGGACAGCACCACGAGGGTGAGCCCCACGCCGGGCGCACGCGTGTGCGCCCACTCCAGCACGTTGAGCAGTTGTACCGGGCTCTCGACGAAGGCGAGAGTGTGGGGGCCGGGCCGGCCGGCGCGGGGGCTCATCGACGTACGACCATTCCCGTCGTCGTAGGGGGTGGGGGGTGCGGTCCGCTCAGACCGGCGGCGGTCCGAGCGGACCGACAGCGGTTCGCTCAGACCGACAGCGGTTCGCCCGCCGCCGCCGCGATCTCCGCCTCGGCGACCACGCCGCTGACGCGGCGCAGCTTCTTCATCGGGCCGAGCTCGGAGTCGTAGACCTTCTTGACGCCGTCGCCGAGGGAGGCCTCGATGGTGCGGATGTCGCGGACCAGGCGCGTGAGGCCCTGCGGCTCGACGGAGGCGGCCTGGTCGGAACCCCACATGGCGCGGTCGAGGGTGATGTGGCGCTCGACGAAGACGGCGCCGAGGGCGACGGCGGCGAGGGTGGTCTGCAGGCCGGTCTCGTGGCCGGAGTAACCGATCGGGACGTTCGGGTACTCCTGCTGGAGGGTGTTGATGACCCGCAGGTTCAGCTCCTCGGCCTTCGCCGGGTAGGTGGAGGTGGCGTGGCAGAGCAGGATGTTGTCGCTGCCCAGGACCTCGACGGCGTGGCGGATCTGCTTCGGGGTGGACATGCCGGTGGAGAGGATGATCGTGCGGCCGGTGGCGCGCAGGGCGCGCAGCAGCTCGTCGTCGGTGAGGGAGGCGGAGGCCACCTTGTGGGCGGGGACGTCGAACTTCTCCAGGAAGGCGACGGCCTCGGTGTCCCACGGGGAGGCGAACCAGTCGATCCCCTTCTCCTTGCAGTACTCGTCG
This sequence comes from Streptomyces sp. NPDC018964, assembly GCF_044390325.1. Lineage (NCBI taxonomy): Bacteria > Bacillati > Actinomycetota > Actinomycetes > Kitasatosporales > Streptomycetaceae > Streptomyces > Streptomyces sp. NPDC018964. The sequence continues at coordinate 303,727 of NZ_JBIRYZ010000004.1, read as the reverse complement.
ATCCGGCGGTACTCGTCCTCTCCGAACTCCACGCGGTGGCGGTAGTCGATGTACGTCATCCGGCCCCAGGGGGTGTCGCGCTCGATGTCCCACTGGTCGCGCGGGGTGCAGATCTCGGGGGTGCGCTTCTGGAACTTGACCGCGTCGCAGCCGGCCTCGGCGGCGGCGTCGATCAGCTTGAAGGCGTTCTCGAGGTCACCGTTGTGGTTGATGCCGATCTCGCCGGTGACGTACACGGGGCGGCCGGGGCCGGCCTCGCGGGAACCGAGGGTGCGGATGCGGGAGTTGGTGCTCATTGTCCGGGGTTTCCTTACTTGGGGAGGGAGTCGAGAGAGGGACCGAGGATCCAGCCGGCGATCTCTCGGATCGCGCCGTCGCCGCCGGGGAGGGTGGTGACCGCGCGTGCGGCGCCGCGTACGACGTCGTGGGCGCTCGCGACCGCCACGGGCCAGCCGACGAGGGCGAAGCACGGGAGGTCATTGACGTCGTTGCCGACGTAGAGCACGCGCTCGGGCGCGATGCCCTGTTCCTCGCACCACTGCTTGAGGGCGAGGTCCTTGCGGTCGATGCCGTGCAGCACGGGGATCTTGAGCTTGCGTGCGCGGGCGGCGACGACCGGGTTCTGCTCCGTGGACAGGATCAGCAGCCTCAGGCCGCTGCGGCGCAGGGCCGCGATGCCGAGTCCGTCCCCGCGGTGCACGGAGACGAACTCCCGTCCGTCGGAGTCGATCAGCACCCTGTCGTCGGTCTGGGTGCCGTCGAAGTCGAGGACGACCGCGTCGATGTCGTCGGCGGTCGGGAGGGCGCCGGGCCGCTCCGCGTCGAAGAGCGGGGCGAGGGCACGGGCCCGGGCGAGGTCGTGCGGGTCGTCGATCTCCAGGACGCGGGCCGGGTCGGTGCGCACGAGTTCGGTGCGGCCGAAGAACCGGTGCTGGTGCTCGCGGAAGCCGGCCGCGTCCATGGCGTAGGCGGCGCCGGTCTCCAGGAAGTCCTGGGGGCGGTCCTGGCGGCGGGGGCGGAAGGACTTGTCGTGGTTGACGCCGTGGCCTCCGGCGGCGGCCCCGTCCGTCCCGTCCGCCCCGTCGCGCCAGACGAAGCCGTGGAACGGGGCGACCGTCACCGCCGTGTCGGCGCCCTGGTCGACGACCGCGCCGGCGACGGCGTCGACGTCCTCGCGGACCAGGAAGGGGCTGGTGCACTGCACGAGCAGGACGACGTCCACGGGGGCGCCGTGCAGGGCCTCGTGGGTGTCCATCGCGTGCAGGACGGCGGCCTCGGAGGTGGCGGTGTCGCCGGCGATGGCGGCGGGCCGCAGCACGACCTCGGCGCCGGCCTGCCGGGCGGCGGCCGCGATGGCCTGGTCGTCGGTGGAGACGACGACGTCCGTGACGTACCGCGTGGCCCGGCACTCGCGCACGGCGCGCGCCACCAGCGGGACGCCGCCGACGGGGGCGAGGTTCTTCGCGGGGACGCCCTTGGAGCCGCCGCGCGCGGGGATCACGGCGAGCACGCGGCGCACCGTCGGCGGGTGGGACATGGGATCAGCTCCTCGATCAGGGGTCGGGCCGGTCACAGCTCCCCCATCCGGCGGATCACCGGGGCCACGCGCTGCACGCCGTGCCGGTAGGCGCCGCGCGCCGCCCGGCGCACGATCTGCCGGACCGGTCCGGGCTCCTTGTCGGCGGCGGGGGCGCCGGGCAGGGGGGTGCCGTCCGGGCCGAGGTGGTGGCGGGCGAGGATGCCGGGCAGGTAGCCGGGCGCGGTGACGGGCGTGTAGTAGGGGGTGAGGGGCGGCAGTCCGCCGGGGCGGTCGAGCAGCCCGGCGATGCGGGCGCGGGCCGCGTCGAAGGCCGTCCCGTACGAGCCGTCCGACGCGACACCCTGCCGGGCCACCCACTCCGCGTCGGGCACCGGGCGGTGTCCGTCGTCGAGCTGGTCCCAGGAGGCGAGGCAGCCGGAGCCGAGGAAGTGGTGGTTGCCGAGGGACTCCCGGACGCCGAGGTCGGTGAGGACCGCGGTCGGGATGCGGCGGTGCAGCGACTCCAGGGCGGCCGTGGAGCTGACGGTGACGAGCAGGTCGGTCCGGTCGAGGACCTCGCCCATGTGCCCGTAGACCAGGCGGAAGTTGGGGGGGAGGTCCAGTCGCTGGGACAGCTTCTGGTAGGGCAGTTCCTCGATGTGCGTGGTGTGTTCGCCGGGCTTGGAGCGCAGCTTCAGCAGCACCTCGCGCCCGGGGTGCCGGCGGGCGTGCTCCACCAGCCGGTTCAGCAGGTACGTACGGTCCTTGCGGCTCTCCGGGACGGAGGGCTGGGCGGCGAAGACAACCGTGTAGGGGTCGTGTTCGCCCTCGTAGGGGGCTCCGCCGAGGAACGGCAGCGCGACCTCGGTCACCGAGGAGGCGTCGGCGCCCACTCCCTCGTACACGGCGCGGAAACGGTCCGCGTCCTGGCGGGAGTTGGCGAGCACCAGGTCGGCGCCGTGGCGCAGCAGGAGGCCGTCGGCGAGCTTCTCGTAGACGACGCCGACGTACCCGGTGACGACGACGGGCCGCCGCGGCCGGTCCTCCCAGACCCGCTTGAGTCCGTGCAGCATGGCCTGCACGCCGCCGCCGACCAGGGCGAGCACGAGGAGGTCGTACGACTCCTCGCGCATGGCGCGCAGGAACTCGACGGCGGTGACCTCGCGGAGCGAGTCCGCGGTGACGCCGACCTCGCCGAGCTGGCGGGCGGTGGGGGTGGCGCGGCCCCGCAGGAGGTATCCGTCCAGACGGACGTCCCGGCCGGCCGGGGCTCCCGGGGCTCCGGGTTCCGACGGCGCGACGCGGTTCGCGGTGAGCGCGCCCCATTTCCACCGGGTGTCGGAATCCGCGAGGACCGCGACCCTGAGGGGCTTCGTTGCACTTGCTGGCACGCCGGAGACGCTAGGAAGCGAATTCTAGGTATGGCCCAACCGTGGATCAACGAAGAGTTAACAACGCCCCACCGGGAGCCGAATCGGCTCGTGGGGGCGCGGTACGTAGGCCTGGTGCACCGTACGGACACATGGAGTTCACCCCCTGGACGGCCACCGGAAAGTCGCCCGGCCGGACGGGCCTCCTAGTGTTCCGCGGGTGCCAAAGCTTTCCGTGATCGTCCCGTTCTTCAACGTCCGGCGATACGCCCCCGACACCGTGCGGAGTCTTCGTGCGAACGCCCGGCCGGATTTCGAGTTCGTCCTGGTCGACGACCATTCCGAGGACGGCACCCCGGCGATCCTCGAGCGTGCGGCCGAGGACCTCGAGAAGGTCGCTCAGGTGCGCTACATCCGCCACGACAAGAATGCCGGGATCGCCACCGCGCGCAACACCGGGCTGGACGCGGCGCGGGGCGAGTACCTGGCCTTCCTGGACGGCGACGACTGGTTCGCTCCGGGGTACCTGTCCGAGCTGGTGGCGGCCGTCGAGGGGCTGGGCTGCGACTTCGTGCGCACCGACCACGTGCGGGTGACCGGCAGGGACCGGTCGGTGCAGCGGGTCCCGGTCGGCCTGCGCGGCGAGGTGCTGGACCCGCGGGACGCGATCCTGCCCGCGGACCGGACGACCGCGGTGGACTACGTGTCCGTCTGGGCCGGCGCCTACCACCGGCGGCTGCTGGAGCGGGGGCTGCTGCACTTCGCCGAGGGGCTGCACACGGCCGAGGACCGGCCGTGGACCTGGAAGCTGCACCGGGAGGCGGAGTCGTTCGCCGTGGTCGGCCTGCTGGGCGTGTTCTACCGGCGCGGGGTCGCCTCCTCCCTCACCCGGATCGGTGACGTCCGCCAGCTCGACTTCATCCGCGCCTTCGACCTGATCGTCGAGGAGACGGCGGCGGACCGGGACGCCGGCCGGCTGCTGCCCAAGGCGGTGCGGCAGTACTGCGCGATCATGGCCCATCATCTGGCCGAGGAGGACAAGTTCGAACCGGCCGTGGCCAGGCGGCTGCGGGCGATGAGCGCGGCGGCGCTCGACCGGCTGCCGCAGGACCTGCTCGGAGAGGTGCTGGGGGCCATGGACATCGATCGTTCCGCCCGGCTGCGGCGGCTGCGGCGCCGCAGCGGCGCGGGGAAGGGGGCCGCGTGATGTCCCGTACCACCCAGATCTTCTGCGCCTCGTCACCGTACGGGCTGGCCACACTGGCGGCCGCGATCGAGTCCGGCTGCTTCGCGGACGCGGAGCGGCGGGTCCTGCTGGTGTGCGACGACTCCGCGGTCCCGGAGGGCGCTCCGTCCCTGGACGAGATGCCGGGCTTCGCGCCGCTGCGCGACCGCTTCGACGACGTGCTCTCCTGGAACGAGGCCATCGCCCCCTTCCACCCGGCGGCCTGGACGCCGCGCCCCGCCGACGTCCCGCTCCTGGAGCGGCACCTGCGGCGGCTGTGGGGGCTCGGCGACGACCGGGTGGAACTGGTCCTGGAGTCCGTCGCGGTCGCCCCCGCCCTCGCGGTGGCCCAGGTGTTCACCGGGGCCCCGGTCCACGTCCACGCCGACGGGCTGATGAGCTACGGTCCCACCCGCGCCCGGCTCGACCCGCTCGTGGGCACGCGGGTGCGGCAGGTGCTCCACCCGGACCTGGTGCCGGGCCTCGCGCCGCTGCTGCTGACCGAGTTCGGCGTGCCGGCGCGGGTGGTGCCGGCGGACGCCTTCCGGCGGGTGGTCGGTGAACTGTCCGAGGCGGTCGGCGGGTTGTCCGAGGCGGCCGGCGGGCTGCCCGGGCTTCCGGACGGCGCGGCGCTGCTGGTCGGCCAGTGCCTGTCCGGGCTCGGCGTCCTCTCCGCCGATGAGGAGGACGGCCTGCACGCGCGGATGCTGCGGGGGGCGGTCGAACGCGGCCACCGCGCCGTCGTGTTCAAGCCGCACCCCCTCGCGCCGCTCCGCCACGGCCGCGTACTGGCCGCGGAGGCGGAGCGGCTCGGGGTGGACCTCACCGTCGTCGACACCCCCGTACCCGCCGAGGTGCTGTTCGAGAGGTCCCGGCCCGCGCTGGTCGTCGGCTGCTTCTCGACCGCGCTGTTCACGGCGTCCGCGCTCTACGGCCTGCCGGTGGCCCGTACCGGTACCGAGCGGGTCCTGGAGCGGCTGACGCCCTACCAGAACGGCGACCGGGTACCGGCGGTCCTGGCCGACGCGCTGCTGCCGCCCCTGGAGCCCGGCGGCGGGAGCGCCGTGCCCGCCGACGAGCTGGACGACCTGGTCGCCACGCTCGGCTTCACCATGCAGCCGCAGATCCACCCCTCCCTGCGTCCGGTCGCCGAGCGTTACCTCGCACGGCGCTTCGGGCCGCGCACCCGGCACTGGTTCAAGCGCAAGCGGCTCACCTCGCTGGGGCTTCCCGGCGGCATTCCGAAACGGCTGGCGTTCCTGCCCCGCAGCGCCGCCGCGCGCCGGGTGGTGCGGCGGGCGCGGACCCTGAGGAAGGCCGTACGGCGCTGAGGAACCCACGACGCCGGGCCGCCTGTTCAAAAGGGAGTGTTCACCCGTTGTCCACCCGGAGGCCACCGCCGGCCCGCCGCGCTGGGGCACATTCGGCCTCCGATCGGAGGACGGTGGAAGCATGACGAACCCCCTGGCGGGATTGTTCACGGCACGGCAGAAGGAGGCCGCCAGGCGGGATCTGTACGCCCGGAGCCTGCGCCTGTGCGGTGAGTACCTCGCGTCGCGGGAGGGCCGTCCCACCGCCCGGGACACCCGCCTCGTGCAGGCGATCGGCGTCCTCACCGGCTCGCTCGACGACCCGTCGGCCGATCCCTTCGACGCCCTGCTCAAGGTCGGCGAGCGCGCGCTGGAGGCCGGTGGGGACGACGGACTCGCCCTGGCCCTGGACATCGCCGAGGTGTCGACCGGGATCCGGCAGCGGTCCCGGGGCGCGTGGCGGCTGCGCGGCCGGGCGCTGGACGGGCTCGGCCGCGGCGACGAGGCGCTGGAGTGCTACGAACGCCACCTCGCGCTGCTGCGGGACGGCGAGGCGGCCGAGGAGGTCTCCCGCAGGATCGGCACGCTGCGGCGCCGGAAGGAGTGCCTGGAGGAGGCCGCCGCGCTGTTCCCCGGCTCGGGCGACGCGCTGCGCGGCCTGTCCCGGAAGCCCACCGCGGTCGCGGCACCGGAGTTCGACGCCCACGTACGGGCGCGGGTGGCCGAGCACGGCGCGGGCGACCCGGCCGTACGGCGCCTGCTCGCGCTGTACGGCACCCACCGGCGGCTCGTCGAGCGGTCCGGGATGTCCGACCCGCTGCTCGGTGGGAGCACCCCGGTCGGGGTCGGCGGGCTGCGCGGCCTGATCGCGGGGCGGACGGTGTGCCTGGTGTCGAACGCCGCCGAGGTCGCCGAGAGCGCGCTGGGCGCCGAGATCGACCGCTACGACCTGGTGGTGCGCTGCGACTCCTTCCGTCTCCACGCGGAGGGCACCGGCGCGCGCACCGGTCTGCACGCCGTCTCGCTGCGGGGCGACACCCCGTGGGACGGGCCCGCCTGGGCGCAACCGGCCGGTATCCGGCTGGTGTTCGGCGACCCGGCCGCCGCGTGGCGGCGCGCCACGCGGCAGCGGCTCGTGGCCGGGGCGCAGGAGCACATCGGTGACGCCTCCCTGCGCCGGCCGCTCAGCGACCCGGCGCTGCTGGGCGAGGACCACTGGGGTCCGGGGGTCACCACCGCCTTCACCGTCCTGCGGCTGCTGGACTTCCTGGACGTCAGCCCCCGCCTGGACCTCATCGGCTTCGACAAGCCCGGCCGGCTGCGGCCGGACGAGGCCGAGTGGGTCATGGACCGCGCGACGCACGTCGACGACAGCAAGATGAGGATCGCCCTGCGATGACCCACGCCTCCTCCGCGGACGACCGGAGCACCGTCACCGGCAGGCGCCGGATCGCCTTCGCCGTCCACACCGGCACCGACGGCCTGCCCGCCCTGCCCACGCTGCTGCGCAGCCTGGCGCTCACCAATCCGGGCGTGTGCGAGGACTTCGTGGTGCTGCACCCCGGCCTGCCGGACTCCTCCTTCGAGGAGTTGCGCCGGCTGCACCCGCGTGTGGTGACGCGCCGGGCGGACGGCCGTGGTGACGTCCTCCGGCTGGAGGGCTACGACACCGTCGTCGCGTTCACCCCGGCCATGGTGGTGCTGGGCGACATCGGCGAGCTGCTGCGGATGCGGCACGGGGTGGGCGCCGTACCGCAGCTGCTCTGCGACGAGGAGGGGCGGGAGCGGCGTGCGGTCCTGCCGGACGGGCTGCTGGTCGTGCAGCGCGCCGACGCGGACGGCACGGCGGCGGCCGGGCCGGATCCGGTGCCCGAGAAGGTCCTGGCTCCGCTCGACGCGCGGTACGACTTCCTCACCCGCCGGCTGTACGACGACGCCCCGGTGCCCCCGCGGGTCGCCGTCCTGCACTTCACCGGCCCGTTCGACGAGCCCGGGTACGGTCCGGCCGCCGAGGCCCGGCGCCGCTTCGAGATGGGCGACGAGGAGTTCCGGGCCGCCTACTGCGCCCTGCCCGGCGAGAAGCACCCCGACCTCCTGGCGCACCTCGCGCCGCCCCTGCTGCGGGCCCGCCCCTCGCTCGGCCTCGCCCGCACGGTCGCCGACGTGTACCGCAGGCAGGGCCGCTACGACGAGGCCGTCGACGTCCTCGCCCCGGTCGTCGGCGACCGGCTGGACGCGCCGCGCTGCCAGGAGACGCTCGGCGTCTGCCTGATGGCGCTGTCCCGCTACGACGAGGCCGAGGCGCACCTGCTCCTGGCGGCGGCCTCGCCCGACGTCGCTCCGCGCGCCTTCGCCCAGCTCGCCCGTCTGGCGTGGCTGTGCGGGCGGGAGGAGGACGCGCACGCCTACGCCCGCGACGGGCTGGAGGCCGACCCCACCGACGCCGGGTGTCACGCCTGGTACGTCCGTACCCGCGCGAAGGCCCCGGAGGCGGAGCCGCTGCCCGCCGCGGAGCAGCTGGCGCACGTGGCGCTGTTCGCCGAGGGCCAGGAGAACGCGGGCGACAAGGTCCTGCCCGAGGCCGTGCGCATGTGCTTCGACACCGACACCGGCCCGCGCCGCTGGTACCAGCAGCCGGTGCACCGGCTGGTCGACGAGGCGGCGCTGGAGGAACTGAACGCGCGGCGCGGGGTGGTCGTGGGCGGCGGCGGGCTCTTCCTGCCGGACACCTCCCCCAACGGCAACAGCCACTGGCAGTGGAACGTCCCGGACGACGTGCTGGCCCGGCTGACCGCGCCGCTGGCGGTGTTCGCGGTCGGCTACAACGTGTTCGACGGGCAGCTCTACCGCCGCGGCCGGTTCGCCGAGAGCCTGCGGGTCCTCGTCGAGCGGTCGGCGTTCTTCGGGCTGCGCAACCACGGCTCGATCGAGCGGGTCCGCGAGCTGCTGCCCGGGGAGCTGCGGGACCGGGTCCGCTACCAGCCCTGCCCGACCACGGTGGCCCGGTACCTCGTCCCCGGCTGGCTCGACCCGGTGGAGCGGGACGACACCGTCCTGGTCAACTGCGCGTACGACCGCGCGGGACTGCGCTTCGGCCACGACTACGGCCACTTCCTCGGCCAGATGGCCGCCGCGCTGAAGACCCTGCGGGGCAGGGCCGACGTGCGGTACGCGGCCCACATGCCCGCCGACGAGAAGTTCGTGCACGACCTGCGCCGGGAGCACGGCGTCGCGCTGCCCGTGGAGCAGCTGTACGACATGACGAACGACGGGATCCGTGAGCTGTACCGCCGGTCGCGGCTGGTGATCGGGATGCGCGGGCACGCGGGGATGATCCCGTTCGGCTGCGGCACCCCGATCCTCAGCCTCGTCTCCCACCCGAAGCTCGCCTACTTCCTGTCCGACATCGGGCGCGAGGAGTGGGGGCTGTCCGTGCACGACCGGGACCTCGGCTCCCGGCTCGCGGAACGGGCGGCGGCGCTCCTCGACGACCACGCCGCCGCGGTGGCGGACGTGCACGGTGCGCAGAAGCTCCTGTGGGAGACCACCCGGTCGAACCTCGACGGGCTCCGGGAGACCTTCGGCCCGGCCTGAGCCCCGTACCACCGCCGCTTCGAGCTTCCGAAAGAGAGAACCACGTGCCGAAACTGTCCGTCGTCGTCCCGATGCACAATGTGGAGGCCTTCGCCGAGAGCACCCTGCGCAGTCTCGCCGCCAACGCGCACCCGGACTACGAGTTCCTGCTCGTCGACGACTGCTCCACGGACGCCACGCCCTGGGTGATCGACCGGTGGGCGGAGAAGCTCCCGGGCGCCCGGGTGATCCGGCACGAGACGAACAGGGGCATCGCGCAGGCGCGCAACAGCGGCATCGACGCGGCCGAGGGCGAGTTCGTCACGTTCCTCGACGGCGACGACTGGTACGGGCCGCGCCACCTCGCCGGAATGGTGCGGGCCATGGAGGAGCTGGGCTGCGACTTCGCCCGTACCGATCACGTCCAGGCCACCGGCACCGAGCGGGTGATCCGGCGGCCCCCGGCGCAGGTCCGCAACGCGGTGATGGACCCGCGCGACGGGATCGCGCCGGCCGACACGGAGACGATGGTCGACTACCCCTTCGTCTGGGCGGGGATCTACCGCCGGCACCTCTTCGCCGACGGCGGCATGCGCTTCGCGACCGAACTCCGCACGGCCGAGGACCGGTTGTGGATCTGGCGGCTGCACCTGACGGCCCGTACGTACGCGTCCCTGGGGCTGCACGGGGTGTTCTACCGGCGGGGCGTGGCGACCTCGCTCACCCAGATCAAGGACGACCGCCAGCTGGACTTCATCCCCGCGTACGACACGCTGCTGCGGGAGGTGCGGCAGGACCGGGAGGCCGACCGGTTCCTCCTCAAGGCCGTGCGCACCTACTGCGCCATGATCGCCTTCCACATCGGCAAGGCGAACGAGTACGAGCCCGCGGCGGCGCAGCGGCTGCGGCGCGAGACGCGGGCCGCCCTCCAGCGGATGCCCGAGCAGGCGCTGGAGGAGACGCTCAAGACCATCGACAGCACACGGAGCAGGTTGCTCAGCCGCCTGCGCGACGGGCGGAAGGCTGCCTGATCCATGCCCCACACGACCCAGATCTTCCAGGTCTCGACCCTGTACGGAGCGGCCACCCTCGCCGCGGCGCTGGACGCGGGCCGGTACGGACCGCGCGGCGGGGCCCGGCGCATCCTGCTGGTCTCCAACAACGCCGCCGTGCCGGAGACGGCGCTGCGCCTGGACGAGATGCACGGGTACGAGCCGATAGCCGGCCGGTTCGACTCGGTCATCAGCTGGAACGAGTCGATCAGCCCGTACCACCCGAGCACCTGGGGTCCGCGCGGCAACGACACGGTGCTGTGGCAGCGGGCGTTCCGTCTCCAGTGGGAGATCGACGAGCGGGACACGATCGAGCTCGCCGTCGAGTCGATCCAGGTCAACCCGGCGCGCGCGCTGGCGGCGATCTTCTCCGAGGCCGTCGTCGACGTGTACGCCGACGGGCTGATGAGCTACGGCCCGACCCGGGAGAAGCTGCCGCTGACGCTCGCGCGCCGCATCCGGCGGCTGCTGCACCTCGACCTGATCCCCGGTCTGCGGCCGCTGCTGCTGTCCGAGTACGGGGTGGAGCCCGAGATCGTCCCGGACGAGGCGTTCCGGGGCATGCTCGACGAGATCTCCGTGGAGGCGGCGGACGACCCGCGGCTGGCCCCCGTCCTCGACGAGGCGCCGACGGCGGTCCTGCTCGGCCAGTACCTGGCGGCGATCAACATCCTGAGCGCGCAGGAGGAGGAGGACCTGCACGTCCGCATGCTCACCGGGGCCGTGCGGGCCGGGCACCGGTCCATCGTCTTCAAGCCGCATCCGACGGCTCCCGCCGGCTACTCGGCGGCGCTGAGCAAGGCGGCGGCGGACGCGGGGGTGCGGCTCACCGTGCTGGACGCCCCGCTGCTGGCCGAGACGCTGTACGACCGCTGCCGTCCCGAGCTCGTCGTCGGCTGCTTCTCGACGGCGATGGTGACCGCCTCCGCCTACTACGACGTGCCCGTCGCCCGGGTCGGGACCTCGCTGGTGATGCAGCGCCTGAAGCCCTACCCGAACAGCAACCGCGTCCCGCTGGCCGTGGTCGACCACCTGGTGCCCGACCTGGAGCGCGAGGAGACCCCGACGGTCGTCGGCGCGGCTCCGGAGACGTTGTCGCCGCTGGTCCGGGCGATCGGCTTCTGCATGCAGCCCAAGACGTACCCGGCCCTGCGCGAGGCGACCGCGGACTGGCTGCGCGCCCACCTGGCGGGCGCCCCCGCCTACTACTTCCCCGCGTCGCGCCTGGCCGAGCTGCGCCTCCCCGGCAGCAGCCCCCGCGCCCGGGCGAGGGTCCAGGCGGGGCGCGCGAAGCGTGTGGTGGGCCGGGCGGTGCGCCGGAACACGCGCAGGAAGTAGCGCACCACCCCACGCGACCGCGGCCGCCGCGCCTCCCGACGCCCGACGCCCCGAGGGCCCGGGAGGCGCTGCCTGGTGTGCCGGAGGCCGAGGGGGCGGTGTGCGGGTGGCGGGGCGCACGCGGCACGGGAGGGCAACCGAGACGCACCGGTCACGGAAGTGCCACCCGTCCGTCAACTCCCGTACACCACATCGTCCGACAGTTGCGCGGTGCCGAACGACATCGCCGTACGCCTGCCGCAGCAACAGGGCAGCCCCGCCCAGGAACAGACCGCCGCCCCCGCGCGCGAACACCGCTTCGACATCGATCTGATGCGGCTCGTCTGCTCCGCCACCATCATGCTGGGCCACGTGGGCGCCCAGTTCATCCGTGCCACCGGCAACGACCCGGACAACGGGGCGGGTTCGTACTGGGCGGGCCACATCGCCGAGGCGATCAACCCCTTCGCCGTCCCCCTGTACTTCGCCATAGCCGGCTGGGCCGTACTGGTCGGCGCGCCCCCGCGGGACAGCGCCCGCATGTGGCAGCGCGTCGTCCGCAACACCGTCCCGCTCTTCGCCTGGACGGCGGTCTACCTGGTCTGGGCATGGCTGCGGAACCGCAACGACCGCCCCATGGCCGAGCTGGCGGAGCACTCCCTCTTCGGCTCCGTGCAGCCCGCGTACCACCTGTGGTTCATGTACACCTACATCCCGATCATCATGCTGCTCGCCTTCGCGATGCTGATCAAGGCGGGGAAGCGGCCCTACGGGCTGGGAGCGGCGCTGCTCGGCATGGCGGTCCTGCCCAGCGTGCTGACCACGATCAGCGAGCTCACGGATCGCGAGATGGCGCCGGTGGCCTGGGGCTTCGGCACCTACTCGCTGGTGTACGCGGTCGGCGGCGCGCTGCTGTTCGCCCTTCCCGCCGGGGTCGTGCGCAAGCGGTGGCCGCTGTACGTGGTGCTGCCGCTCACCATGGCGGGCGCCCTCTGGTACAACACCCAGATCCACTATGTGATGCCCAACGCGCACCTGTTCGTCGCCGCCATGAGCGTCTGCGTCCTGCTCCTGATCAGCAGGGTCCGGGTGCCCGAGAAGTGGCAGCCGCCGCTGAAGCGGCTGGCCGACGCCGCGCTCGGCGCGTACATGGTGCACGTGCTGTTCGTCGAGGAGATCGTCGGCCCGCTCGTGTCGCCGGATCTGAGCGGGCCGGTGGCGGGGCTGCTGCTGGTCGGTCTGGTCGCCACGGTCATGGCGCTGTCGTTCGCCGCCAGCCTGCTGTGGGGGAAGCTGAACCTGCGGCGGCTGTTCGGCTGACCCGGCCGGCGCGCGCACCCGCGGTCTCCACGCGGAGTTCACCACCTGTTCGCGCGCCGCTCGACTCCGTACCGCCTGTGCACAGCGGCCCCGTGCCTAGCCTGTTCCCCACCGCGAACCGCACCACTCTCACCCTGCCTTCCGACGGATTGAGGTACCCGGTTCATGAACAGCCGTGCCCTGCTGACCAGTTCCGCTTCCCGGCGTCTGCTGCGCCCGGTCGCCGAGCTCATCGACCGGCGCATCGACCGGCGCCTGCGCGCGGCGGCCGCCGCCGAGGCGGCGGGCAGGAGGGAGCTCCGGGACACGGTCGAGGCGGTGAAGCGCCAGCAGCTCACCCTCGACCTGCTGCTCGGTCCGTCCGGCCGCGGGCTGTCCCGGATCGTGAGCCCCGGCCCGCTGAACCGGCTGCACTCCGAGGTGGCGGAGCTGGCCGGGGACCGGGACGCCGCCGTCCGCAACGTCGCCACCGCGTACCGGCTGCTGGTCGCGCTGGAGTCCCTGGGGTCGGGCCGGATCGCGGGCGGCACCATGAACATCTGCGGCAAGCTCGGCACCATCCCGCTGCTCGACCCGCCGAACGACGAGATCCTGGAGATCGGCACCCTCTACGGCATGTTCTCCGCCGGTCTGATCCGGATGATGGAGCGCGACGGCCGCAGCCCGAGCGTGACGATCGTCGACCCGTTCGCCGGTGTGCAGCTCCAGCCCGGCACGCCGCGGCGCTCCGACCCCTCCGGCACCCCGGTCGACGAGCACGCCGTGCGCACCAACCTCGCGCTGGCCGGTCCGGCGGGCGTGGCCGCCCGGATCCGGAAGGGCTTCTCCGAGGACCCCGAGACCCGCGCGGCCGTCTCGGACCGGTCCTACGGCGTGATCGTCGTCGACGGCGACCACTCGGCCGAGGGCGTCGCGAAGGACCTCGCGTGGGCGGAGGAGATCGCCGCCCCGGGCGCGATCGTCGTCCTGGACGACTTCGGCGACCCCAAGTGGCCCGGCATCGAGGAGGCGCTGGACAAGCACCTCGCGGGCACCACCCGCTTCACCTACCTCGGCAAGGCCTCGCTCTCGGCCTTCCTGCGCGCCTCCTGACCTCAGCGCGCCCCGTGGAGGGCCTCGATCCCCGTGATGATCAGGGCGAGGCCCTCCTCGAAGTTCCGGTCGTAGTTCTCGAAGAGTTCCCCGCCGGCCTGGGCCGCCAGGGGGTAGGCGGCCATCATGCGGGTGCGTTCCTCCAGGTCGAAGCCCTCCCGGCGTTCCCCGGGCAGGGGAACTACGCCCTGTTCCTCGGTGACGAAGCCGAGGGTGTACAGGTAGGTCGTGTTGAACGCGCGGGTGGCCCGGGCGAGGGTGAAGCCCGCCGTGGTGAGCAGCCGCAGCATGTCCTCCATCTGCTCGGCGTGCTCGATCCCGGTGAAGCGTGAGCCGCTGAACACCTTCGCGCCGTCGCGGTAGGCGAGCAGCGTCGCGCGCAGGTTCCGGTTGGCCTTGAGCAGCCGCTCCTGCCAGGTGTCGTCCGGGTCGGGCGAGTCCCGGGCGATCATCCGGCGGTACATCTCCGTCGCCATCTCGTCGAGCAGCGCCTGCTTGTCCTTGAAGTGCCAGTAGAGGGCGGGCGCCTTGACGTCCAGTTCCCTGGCGATCGTGCGCAGCGTCAGGCCGTCCAGGCCGACCTCGTTCAGCAGTCTCAGCGCCGTGTCGGCGACCCGTCGGCGGTCCAGGGGGATGCGTCGTCCAGAGCTCACGCTTGACAACTTAACACCGTTAGGGAGACGCTCTGGACGCACGCCACTTAACAACGTTAAGGAGAGTGGTCATGAGCGACACCGATGTGCTGGTCGTGGGCGCCGGACCGACCGGCCTCGCCCTCGGCATCGACCTGGCCCGGCGCGGGGTTCCCGCGCTGGTGGTGGAGCGGGCGGGTTGGCTGTTCCCGGGTTCGCGCGGCAAGGGGATCCAGCCGCGCACCATGGAGGTCTTCGACGATCTGGGCGTGCTGGACGCGATCCACGCGGCCGGCGGCGGCTACCCGGCCGGGATGATCTGGCGCGGCGGGAAGCGGGTCGGCGAGCACCACATGTTCGACCCGGCCGAGCCGAGCGAGGACGCGCCGTACAACGAGCCGTGGATGGTCCCGCAGTGGCGCACCCAGCGGATCCTGATGGAGCGTCTGGAGGAGCTCGGCGGCAAGGTCGCCTTCGGCCGGGAGGTCACCGGCGTGGTCCAGGACGAGGACGGGGTGACCGCGCGCTTCGCCTCCGGCGGGCCGGTGCGCGCCCGGTACCTCGTCGCGGCGGACGGGGGCCGTTCCGTGGTGCGCCGGGCGGTGGGCGTCGGCATGACCGGGGAGGAGGTGGATCCGTTCCCCATGCTGGTGGCGGACGTGCGGATCACCGGCCTGGACCGGGACAACTGGCACTTCTTCCCGCAGGGTGAGGGCGCCGAGGACCTCCTGGCGATCTGCCCGCTGGCCGGGACGGAGGACTTCCAGCTGGTCGCCCGGTTCGCGGAGGGCAGGGAGGTGGACCTCTCCCTGGAGGGCGTACGGCGGGTCGTCGCCGCCCGCTCGCACCTCGCCGCCGAGGACGTCACGGAGGTCCGCTGGGCCTCGGACTTCCGTCCGCGGGCCGCGCTCGCCGACCGGTTCCGGGTGGGCCGGGTCTTCCTCGCGGGCGACGCGGCGCATGTGCACTCCCCGGCCGGTGGCCAGGGCCTCAACACCAGTGTCCAGGACGCCTACAACCTGGGCTGGAAGCTGGGCGCGGTGCTGGGCGACGGGGCCCCGGCGGCGCTGCTGGACACGTACGAGGAGGAGCGGCGCCCGGTCGCCGCGCGGATGCTGGGCCTGTCCACCAGCGTCCACCGGGGGGAGACCCGGCGGGGCGGGGCCACCCGGCAACTGGACCTCGGCTACCCCGCGTCGACGCTCACCGCGGAGACGCGGACGGCGCCCGGCCCGGTGCGCGCGGGCGACCGGGCGCCGGACGCCACGGTGGACGGCGTACGGCTCTTCGACGCGTTCCGGGGGCCGCACTGGACGTTGCTGGC
Organism: Streptomyces sp. NPDC018964; assembly: GCF_044390325.1. Classification (NCBI taxonomy): domain Bacteria; kingdom Bacillati; phylum Actinomycetota; class Actinomycetes; order Kitasatosporales; family Streptomycetaceae; genus Streptomyces; species Streptomyces sp. NPDC018964. The sequence continues at coordinate 287,993 of NZ_JBIRYZ010000004.1, read as the reverse complement.
GCTGGGCGCGGACGCCCCCGAGCCGCCCGCCGCCGTACGGGTGGTGCGCGGTCCGGCGCACGAGACGTACGGGGCAGGGCTGTTCCTCGTCCGCCCGGACGGCCATGTGGGCTGGGCCGGGGACACGCCGGCCGGGCTCCCGGAGTACCTGGCCCGGTTCGGCGGGTGCTGACCGCTACACGCTCGCCAGCGACAGCTTCGCCGCGAAGCCCAGGAAGAGGGCGCCGGCCGCCGAGGTCGCCCCCGCCGACAGGCGACGGCGGCGGCGGAAGGCCGCGGCGAGCCTCGTGCCGCCGAATATCAGCGCGCTGAGGTAGAGCACGCTGGCGATCTGGGCGAAGGCGCCGAGGACGACGAAGGAGAGCGCCGGGTAGGCGTAGGCCGGGTCGACGAACTGCACGAAGAAGGCGATGAAGAACAGGATCGCCTTGGGGTTGAGGAGGCTGACGACCAGGGCCCGGCGGAACGGGCGCTCACCGGGCGGGGCGGCGGCGGGGGCCTCGGTCACGTCCTTGTCCCGCCGCGTCCGCCACATCCCCCACGCGGCCCGCAGCATTCCGACGGCCAGCCAGGTCAGATATCCGGCGCCCGCGTACTTCACGATCCCGAACAGTACGGCGTTGGCCTGGAGCAGCGAGGCGACCCCGGCGGCCGAGAGGGTCATCAGCACGGTGTCCCCGCACCAGACGCCGGCGGCGGCCGTGTATCCGGAGCGCACACCGCGACGGGCGGCGACGGAGAGGACGTAGAGGGAGTTGGGGCCGGGCAGCAGGACGATGAGGATCAGTCCTGCCAGGTAGGTGGGGAGGTCGATGACGCCGAACATGGGGGGAGTGTCGCACGGGGTTCGACACTCCGCTCCGGTGTTTCAGCCGTCGAGAAGGGTGTCCGCCAGGATCTCGACGGATACGCCGACCGAATCCGGCACGGTCACGTCCTGGCCCCGCTTGAAGCGCCGGGGGTCGGGGTACTTGCCATCGGCCGGATCGGCGTAGAGCAGGACCTCGTCGTGTTTGCGATCCACGATCAGGTAGGCCGGAATACCGGCCTGGGCATAGCACTCGACTTTGGGGCCAAGGTCGTCGGACCAGTTCGACGACGTGACCTCGACGACCATGCGGAAGACGTTTGGAGAGTAGTAGTTCTTCGTGACGTGGGCGTCGTGAATGTCCTCGTCCACGATGGACAGGTCAGGGATCGCGAAGTCCTGCGGCAACGCGGGAAGCCACAGGCCCACGCCCTGGATCCAGTCCGCACCGCTTCCCTCGATGCCGGCCCGCTCGAGCGCCCTGCAGAACTTCGTCAGCGACATCCCGTGCGAGCTGTCCGGCGGCGGTGTCACAGTGAGCCTCCCCTGGAGAATCTCCACGCGGTGGCCAGGCAGTGCACGGGCGAGCTGGTCGGCAGCCTCGCCCAGGGTCAGCTCCTGCTGCAGTACGGCCATGGCGTCCTCCTTTTCGGGGTCCACTCTCCACGAGAGTAACCGGGGACGGACGGCTTCCGCCCGTGATCACTCATACGGGGCAACTGGCCAGGTCAGAAGGCGTCCGACGGCACGTAAGTACCCCACACCTCCCGCAGCGCGTTGCACACCTCGCCCACCGTCGCCCGTGCCTTCAGGGCGTCCTTCATCGGGTAGAGGACGTTGTCCTCGCCCTCCGCCGCCTTCTTCAGGGCGGTCAGCGCCGAGTCGACCGCCTGCTGGTCGCGTTCCGCGCGGAGTTTCGCCAGGCGTTCGGCCTGCTGGGCCTCGATGGCGGGGTCGACGCGGAGCGGCTCGTAGGGCTCCTCGGCGTCGAGCTGGAAGCGGTTGACGCCGACGACGACGCGTTCGCCGGAGTCGGTCTCCTGGGCGATGCGGTAGGCGGAGCGCTCGATCTCGTTCTTCTGGAAGCCGTGCTCGATGGCGTTGACCGCGCCGCCGAGGTCCTCGACCTTCTGCATCAGTTCCAGCGTCGCCGCCTCGACGTCGTCGGTCATCTTCTCGACGACGTAGGAGCCGGCGAAGGGGTCGACGGTCGCGGTCACGTCCGTCTCGTGGGCGAGGACCTGCTGGGTGCGCAGGGCGAGGCGGGCGGACTTGTCGGTCGGCAGCGCGATGGCCTCGTCGAAGGAGTTGGTGTGCAGCGACTGGGTGCCGCCGAGGACGGCCGCCAGGCCCTGGACGGCGACGCGGACCAGGTTCACCTCGGGCTGCTGGGCGGTCAGCTGCACCCCGGCCGTCTGCGTGTGGAAGCGCAGCATCAGCGACTTGGGGTTCTTCGCGCCGAACTCCTCCTTCATCACCCGCGCCCAGATCCTGCGCGCCGCGCGGAACTTGGCGACCTCCTCCAGGATCGTCGTACGGGCCACGAAGAAGAAGGACAGGCGCGGGGCGAAGTCGTCGACGTCCATGCCGGCCGCGACGGCCGTGCGGACGTACTCGATGCCGTCGGCGAGGGTGAAGGCGATCTCCTGCGCGGGAGAGGCTCCCGCCTCGGCCATGTGGTAGCCGGAGATCGAGATCGTGTTCCACTTCGGGATCTCGGCCTTGCAGTACTTGAAGATGTCGGCGATCAGGCGGAGGGAGGGCTTGGGCGGGAAGATGTACGTGCCCCGCGCGATGTACTCCTTCAGCACGTCGTTCTGGATCGTGCCGGTGAGCCTGTCGGCCGCAACGCCCTGCTCCTCGGCGACCAGTTGGTACAGCAGGAGCAGCAGGGCGGCGGGGGCGTTGATCGTCATCGACGTGGAGACCTTGTCCAGCGGGATGCCGTCGAACAGCACCCGCATGTCGTCGATCGAGTCGATGGCGACGCCCACCTTGCCGACCTCGCCGTGCGCGATGGGGGCGTCGGAGTCGTGGCCCATCTGGGTGGGCAGGTCGAAGGCGACCGACAGGCCCATCGTGCCGTTGGCGATGAGCTGCTGGTAGCGGGCGTTGGACTCGGTCGCCGTGCCGAAACCGGCGTACTGGCGCATCGTCCAGGGCCGGCCCGTGTACATGGTCGGGTACACGCCCCGGGTGAAGGGGTACGCCCCCGGCTCACCCAGTTTCTCGGCCGGGTCCCAGTTCTCGAGGGCCTCCGGACCGTAGACCGGTTCGATGGGCAGTCCACTCTCGGTGGATCGGGCACTGCCCGACTCGCGCGCCATGGTGTGATGCCTCCCGCTGAGCGGCGTTGCTCGACTCGGTCGCCCGGTACCCGTCGGTCACTCGTCGGTTACTCGTCGGTACGGGTCGACCCCTCGACGGACTGTAGCGGTGCGCGCGCGGTCCGGTGGAGGGGCGCACGCTGGGACCTTCCTCACAGCCCCGGCGGGGCCCCGCTCACAGTACCGCCGCGGCGGTCCTCTTCCGGTCACTCACCACCATGCCCCCTTGTTCGCCGGTGGTCACTTCCGGGGAACATCTCAGGTGACGGCCGGGCGGCCGGTGGGCGGAGGAGGGGCATGGGGAGGAAAGGGATCGCGGGTCTCGCGGCGCTGGCCGTCCTCGCGGGGGGTGCGGCCGGTTGCACGGTGCGGCCGGCCGGGGCGGACGGGAGGTCCGGGCCGCCGGTGCGCATCGAGGTGCCGAGCCGGACGTCCTCCGCGCCGACGCCGAAGTCACCGGCCCCGAAGTCACCGGCCCCGGCGTCACGGGTTCCGGACGGCGGCGGGGAGTCCTCCCGTCCCGGCGCCCCGGCACCGCGCGTGCTGTGGTCCCCCGGTGACTCCGGGCGCGACATACGCGAACTCCAGGCCCGGCTGCGGCAGGTCGCCTGGATCTTCCACGGGCCGACGGGGACGTACGACGACCTGACGGTGAAGGCGGTCCGGGGCTTCCAGGGCAAGCGCGGACTGCCGATGACCGGGGTGACCGACTCCGTCACCTGGCAGCGGCTGCTCGGCATGACGCGCGAACCGGGCAAGTGGGAGCTGTACCTGATGGGTGGTCAGCCGGCCGACGCGCCCGACCCGCGCTGCCGGACCGGCCGCGCGCTGTGCATCAGCAAGTCGAGCCGCACCCTGCGCTGGATGATCGACGGGCGGACGGTGTCGACGATGCCGGTGCGCTTCGGTTCCGAGTACACGCCGACCCGTGAGGGTGTCTTCCAGGTCTACTGGAAGTCCCGGCACCACGTGTCCACGCTCTACGACTCGCCCATGCCGTACGCCATGTTCTTCAGCGGTGGCCAGGCCGTGCACTTCTCGGCCGACTTCGCCGCGCGGGGATACGCCGGCGCCTCGCACGGCTGCGTCAACGTACGGGACGAGGCGGCCGTCGCCCGGCTGTACGCGCAGGTGCGGAACGGGGACAAGGTCGTCGTGCACTGGTGAGACGGGGCGCGGGCGGGACCGGGGGAACGTGCCCCGCCCGCGCCGAATGCACGAGCCCTGGGTACGGGGGGAACCCCGGCTCCGTGCGACAGCCGATGACCAGTCGGCTCACTCATTACTGCGTCACGAGGGCCGAAAGTGTCACACCTGCCGGAAAAAAATTTAGCGGTCAACAAAGAAAGCAGGTCAGAGCCGGTCAGGGGCGGTCACGGGCTCTTCCCGCCGCCCGTGCCGTTGCTGCCCCTCGTGCCGCTTTCACCGTCACCGTTGTCGCTCTTCTTGGCGCTGTTGCCGTTGTCGCCGTTGCTGCCGCCGTTGCCCTGGCCCTGGCCCTGGCTTTGACTCTGGCCCTGGCCTTGGCCCTGGCTCTGGTTCTGGTTCTGGCTCTGGCCTTGACCCTGGCCCTGACTCTGGCCCTGGCCCTGCCCTTGACCCTGGCCCCCGCCCTTGCTCTCGCCGCCGGTTCTCCCGTCGCCGTTGCCCTTGTGGGCTCCCGCGTCGGTGCCGGGCGTGCCGGACGACGCACCGGACGACGCACCGGACGTGTCCGGCGGGGACAGTACGTCCTCGCAGTACGGGCCGACCCGGGAGGAGCCGCCCGCCGCGTCCTCGAGGAGGTGCTCGCGCTTGCCGTTCAGCGCCTTGCCGTCGCGCCACGCGCGGCAGGCCGCGGCGATCTGCTTCCCGCCGCGGCCGGAGCGGGCCGCGGCGTCCCCCGTGTCCGCACCGGGCTCCTCCGAGGCGCGGGACCCGGCGGCGTCCCCGGCGGCGCTCTCGGAGTGCCGGCTCCCGGGCGTGCCTCCGCCCGGTGCGCCGCCCTTGGAGGGAGGGGACACCGGCGGGTGCTCGGGGTGCGTGACGGAGGCCGCCGGGTCGGACCGGGAGCCTTCGGGCGGGGACAGGACTCCGGTTCCGGTCAGGACCGCGGCGCCCCCGGCCATGCCGGCGACCAGAGCGGCGGCCAGCCCGAGGTACCGGGGGCTCCCCCGCCGGAGTCCGTTCGCGATTCCGGAACGATCACCGTGCGGGGCGCCGATACGGATCGGCCCGATGTCGGAGGACCGTGTTCCGGCTGGTTCGCCCGCGTCGTGGGCCGTCTCGGCCCGCTTCTCCCGTTCCTCGCGCGACGCGCGGAAGGCGGCCAGGGCGGCCGCCTCTCCGGGGAGTTCCGCACCGTCCGCGGGGGGCGGCGCGGAGAGCGCGCGCAGGGTTCCGGCGAGCCTTCGGGCCTGGTCACGGGCGACGGGGTCGGCAGGTTCCGGAGGCTCTCCGCTCAGTAAACGCTCCGCGGTCCCGCGGTCCAGCCACCTGTGCTGCTCGTCGGCCATCACATGTCCTTCTGCGTCCGCGTTCGCGTCTGCGCGACACCCGCGGACGTCACCGTACGACGGCGTGGTTCTCTCTGGGGAGGCAGGGCGTCGAGCACCCCGGTGGATTCCGATCGGGCTTCCGGATCACCACCGATCAGCTCGGCCAGGCGCTTCAGCCCCCGGTGTGCGGCCGTCCGTACGGCGCCCGGTCGTTTGCCCAGGGTCTCGGCGGCGGACTTGGCGTCGAGGCCCACGACCACGCGCAGGACGACGGCCTCGGCCTGGTCCTGGGGCAGCCGGGATATGAGGGAGAACGCGCCGTCGGTGGCCAGCGCCTCGATGGCCTCACCGGCGGTGTCGGACTCGGCGGCCCGCCCGGTCAGTTCGGTCTCGTCGCCGCCGATCGCGGGGCGGCGTCCGCGCATGCGTATGTGGTCCAGCGCGCGGTTGCGTGCGATGCGGGCGGCCCAGCCGCGGAACCGGTCCGCGTCGCCGGTGAACCGCTCCAGGTCGCGGGCTATCTGCAGCCACGCCTCGGACGTCACGTCCTCGGCGTCGGGCTCCCCGACCAGTGTCCGTACGTATCCCAGCAGCCTCGGGTGCACAGCGCGGTACACAGTCCGGAACGCGGTCTCGTCCCCGTCCTGTGCCGCGCGCACCGCGGCGGTCAGCTCCGCGTCGTCCCCCAGCACACGCGCGCGCCCTTCTGCGCCTCAACCGGCACCGCTCTCGCGGACCGGGTTCTCGCCGTCGTGGTTGTTCGATCAGTGGTTGCGGTCTCGAGGCCGCGGGCGGTTCGTGGTCATGTGTCCGTCGTGGCCTGGCGCGAAAGGCACGTTACGGCCTGAATCCTCTCCCCGTCCACATCCGTCCAAGATGCAACTAACCCGTGACACAGGCGGGTGTGACAGAAAACGTACTCATGGCGCTGTAGGAAGTACGGGTCGCCGCGCGGCCCGTGCCGCGCGACGGCCGGGGCCTCTCCTGTGGGGGGTGGCGGCCCCGGCCGTTGCCTTGGCCTCTCCCCCCGCCGGGAAGACGGGCCCGGCCACGGACGGCGCTTCGTCAACTCCGCTGGAAGAATTCCACCTCCGCCAGGGCCAGATGACGTCCCGAAGTCAGGCCAACGGGTGAACGCAGTACCAGGCGTATCGCCTTCACGTCGCTGATGCCGGTGGGGATCGTCTGCGGGCCCGGCTTGTCGCTGAGGGTGATCTCCTTGTCGTGCTTCGTGCCGTCCTCCGCCGTCACCTCCATGTCCACCTGGAGCGCGCGTGCCTGGCGGGCGTACTCCTCGGGAGACGCGGACGCCCCGTTGGTGATGATCAGGTCGACCAGCCGGAACGGCTTGCGGAAGGTGTAGGTCACCGAGGCGCCCGGTCCGGGCGCGCCCCAGTAGTGGTTGTTCAGGCCGTCCGTGGTGTCCGTGGCCGGATGCCCGGACACCGCGCCGCTCGCCTCGATGTCCGCCGGGGTCACGGGTGCGGCCTTGCCCAGTTTGTCCCGGGTGTCCTCGATCAGGGCCCGTCCGGCGGGCAGCAGCAGGAAACCGGCCGCGCACAGCGCCAGCACCACGGCCAGGATCACGAAGAACCGGAACGCCGAGCCCGAACCCGCCCTCGTCCGGCGCCGGAACGGCCACACCGTCCGCCACCACGGCAGCGGGGCGGGCTTCTCGGCGGGCCTCAACTCGGCCGCGCAGCGCCGGCAGAACCGGCGCTCGGGCGGGTTGGGCGTACCGCAGGCGGGACACGGCCGTCCCGCCACGTCACCCTCCACCGCCGCCGCGGGACGTACGACGGGACGGGGGGCCACCGGCTTCGCCGGGAGGACGGGGCGTACGGGGGCGGGGTCGGAGTCGGAGTCGCGGTCGGTGGGCGACGCGGCCGGGGGGCGGGGAGCCGTCGGGGAGGCCGGGGCGGTGGGGGGCCGGGGAGCGGTCGGGGAAACGGGGGGAACGGCGGCCGCGGGCGCCTCCGGCGAGGGGGCCGTGGCCTCCTCACCGGGAACGGGAGCCGGGGAGCCCGTGCGGGAAGCGGTGGGCGCGGCGGGGGCGCGGCCTTCGTCGGTGCCGGACCTCTGACCGGTGCCGGCTCCGTCGTCGGCGTCGGCGTCGGGCCTGTCGTCGGCGTCGGTGCGGGAGGTCGCGGGATCCGTGGCCGGGGTTTCCGGGACAGCCTCGGCCAAGAGGTCCGCAGGAGCGGCCAGGATGTCCGGGAGGCTCGCCCCGTCAGGCGCACGGCCCGTGAGCCGGGAGCGCAGCGACGCTCCGAGGGCACGCGCGGCCGCCAGGGGCCCGCCCTCCGCGAGGGCCGCCGCGGACGCCTCCGTCGAGGTGACGTCCGGGAGCGCCGGGGGCGCCGGGACGGCCGGAGGGTCCATGGACGCGGGGAGCGCGGGGACGGCCGCTGAGAGGTCGGTGGGGGCCGGGTCCGCATCGGGCTCCCCGGCAGCCGGACGAGCGGCCGGACGGTCCGTACCCGCGGCGGCTGTACCGGCCGAGGCAGCCGTACCCGCCGGGGTGGCCGCACCCGCCGAGGTGGCCGGTCGCTCCGGGACGGCCGGAGAGTCCGAGCCCGCCGAAGGCTTCTCGGCAACCGGACGAGCGGCCGAACCACCCGTACCCGCCGAGGTGGCCGACCGCTCCGGGTCCGCCGAAGGCTCCCCAGCAGTCGGACGACCCGTACCCGCCGAAGCGGTTGTACCGGCCGAGGCGGCCGCACCCGTCGAAGTGGCCGGCCGCTCCGGGACGGCCGAGTCCAGGCCCGCCGGAGGCTCCGCGGCAGCCGGACGAGCGGTCGGACGGTCCGTACCCGCCGGAGGGTCCGCGGGCTCCGTGGCCGCCGGAACCTCCGGTATCGGCGGCGTCGTGGTGCGGTTCGTCGTGGGTGGTGTGTCCGACCAGCCCAGGTACGTGCCGCAGTTGCCGCAGAAGTCGTCCGTGGGGCCGTTGGACGCCCCGCACGCGGGACATGCGCGCATGCGTCAGTTCCCTTCCTCGGCGGGCGGGCCGGACAGGACCTCCACCCGGAACGCCGTGTGCACCGGACACATGGTCCGGACGATCTCGTGGACCCCGTCCACGTCCACCGGTGTGCCGCCGGCCGGCCAGACCCGGACCAGCGCCTCGGCGGCCGGCTCCGGCGGCAGGCCGGAGCTGGCGGTGCGCGACCACACCGCGCCGCCGTCGCCGGTCACGTCGGCGTGCACGCCGAGCGCCAGCCGCAGGGCCTCGACCAGCCCGCGCCGGGTGCCGCGCCACCGGTGCAGCTCCACCGCGCGGACGACGGCCTCGCGGCGCCGCTCCACCGGCCACTGCGGGTCGTCCCCGGCCCCCACCCAGGACGCCAGCCACACCAGGAAGTCGACCGGCGCCACCCGGGGGTCGAGATAGGCGGGCAGGTTGTCGAGGGTCGAGAACACCGGGGCGAGGACGGTGTCGAGCCCGGCGGTGAACCGCTGCGCGAAGTCGTCGTCGGCGTACAGCGCGGGCAGTTGCCCGCCGATCGGGTACCTGCTCGGCAGGCCGGGTATCGCGGCCCTGCTCATCCCCGGCCCTCCGCCCCGACCGCCGTCACGACCACCTGGTGCTGGTACGAGAAGACCAGCGCGCCCGCGGACAGGTCGATGCGGTCCGTCGGGGCGCCGCGCCGGCCGGTGACGGGGTCGGCGGGGAACAGCCGGATCTCCTCGACCAGCGCGTTGCCGGCGGCGCGTTGCAGCACGCCGAAGACCTCGCCGTACTGGACGGGCCGTCCGAAGGGCCAGCCGGTGCCGTCCGGGCCGCCGACCAGCGGGTTGAGGTGGGCGTAGAGCGCGTCGAGGGCGGCGGCACGGACCCGGTCGGTGTCACCGGGGGCCGCGGAGAGCCGGGCCACCACGGTGACGCCCTGGTAGACCGGCGGCTCCACCACGAGCCGGGTGCCGATCAGCCGCCGTTCGTCGAGGCTCGCGGTGATCGCCGCGAGGACCTGGTCCGAGGGGATCAGCTGCTCGAAGCGCAGCCGGTCGTCGCCCTCGTCGGCCACCGCGTCCGGCACCACCAGGACCCGTACCGCGCCGGGCGCGTCCGCGGCCGGCAGACAGCGCACCCGGCGCACCGAGGGCGCGGCCTGGCGGCTGATGATCTCGTAGTCCTCGGCGGTCACCGCGCGGTCCTGCATGCGCAGCGCCTCCGGGGCGCGCCGCCTGGCGTTCTCGACGGTCTCCCCGGCCACCCCGCCGCGCGCCGCCTCCCGGTTGACGACCTGGGCGATGTACGGCACGGAGCTGAGCAGGACGGAGATCGCGCCGCGGGCCACGTTGCCCGCGGGTCCGCCGCCGGTGCGGTAGCGGGCCACCCGGATCCGGGCGCCCTTGGGCGGCACCGCGCCGCACTGCCGCAGCGTGCCGTCGGGTTCGCGCAGCGCCGGGGGGAAGAGGAACTCACCGGTGGTGGCGTCGACCCGGACGTGCCGGTCGGCGGGTCCGGAGCGGCCGAAGTGCTCCACCACCTCCCAGCGCTGCCACCCCTCGTCGGAGGAGACCTCCACCACGGGCGGCCCGGCGTCGAGGAGGACCGGCGGGCGGCCGAGCCGGAAGGTCTGTCCGGCGACGCCCTCCGAGGTGCCGAGCGGCACGTCGGTCACGGTCTCGGCGTGCTCGACGGACATGGTGCCGCCGACGGTGAACACCGCCGCCTCGCGCACCGTCGGGGACTCCGAGTAGAACGGCTGGCCCGGTTCCGCCTCGGTGACCCGGCAGCGCAGCCAGCCGGCCCGGGTGCCGCCGATCACCGACGCCGTGTGCCCGGCCGGTACGTACACGATGACCTCGCCGGGCCGGTTCAGGCCGCCGGTGGTGTCGTCGCCGGTCTCGCACGGCTGCCAGCCACCGCCGTCCCAGGCCTCCCACACCAGCGGGGGCTGGCGCGGGTCCACGCCGATGCCCTCGACCCGGCTGTCCAGGCGGACCGCGACGATGCAGCGCGGCACCGCCGTCGGCAGGCCGAACAGCAGCGCGTCGCCGGGCTCGGGCCTCGTCTGGAAGCAGGGGATGTCGAGGCCGTCGGCGAGCATGCCGGTCCGGTCGCTCTGCTCACCCGTCTTCGGCGCGGTGACCAGGCGGATCAACTCGCTGGGCAGGATGCGCAGTTCGTCGGTGGTGGTGAAGACCACGGGTTCGTCCGCCTCGCCGCGCGCCGTGGTCACCTCGGTGCCCGGGGGCAGCGCGACCGTGTCGGGCTGCGGCGCCGAGAGCCAGAAGTCGACGTCGGCGGAGGCGGCCGTCGGCGGGAACAGGCCGATGCCCAGCAGGTCGAGGAAGGCGGTGTAGTTCTTGTCCGGGACCCGGTTCAGCCGGTACAGCAGCTGGTCCACGAGGTAGGCGAACGTCTCGATCAGGGTGACGCCCGGGTCGGAGACGTTGTGGTCGGTCCACTCCGGGGCGCGCTGCTGCACGTACCGCTTGGCCTCGTCGACGAGTTGCTGGAACCGCCGGTCGTCCAGGTTCGGGGAGGGCAGGGCCATCAGTCCGCGCCCGCTTCCTCGGCCCCCTCCTCGGAGGGGATCGTGTAGAAGGGAAAGACCAGGTTGCGCCGGTCGTTGGTGGATCGCAGGGTGTAGTGCACGTCGATGTAGAGGGTGCCGTCCTCGACCGCGTCGAAGGCGACGACCACGTCGTCCACGGCGATCCGCGGCTCCCACCGTTCCAGGGCCTCGCGCACCTGCTGCGCGATGCGTCCGGCGGTGGCGCCGTCGCCGGGGGCGAAGACGTAGTCGTGGATGCCGCAGCCGAACTCCGGGCGCATGGGGCGCTCGCCGGGCGCGGTGCCGAGCACCAGCCGGATCGCCTCCTCGATCTCCCGTTCCCGTTCGACCAGGGCGATCCCGCCGGTGGGTCCGACCCGCAGCGGGAACCCCCAGCCGCGGCCGATGAACCGCTCGCTCACACCGCACCGCCGATCACGACGTTCAGGGCGCCGGGCAGGACCGTCGCGCCGCACGTCGTCCGGTCGCGCGCCCGCGCGGCCGGCAGCCCGCCGATGAGGACCTGTCCCGAGGCGAGCCCCGCCGGGTTGGGCATGATCACGTTGGCGGGCCCCATGACCGCGTGCTGGGGCATCACGCAGACGTGCAGGCTGCCCACGACGGCGGCGGGGCGGCCGCCGATCAGGACGGTCGCCACCGACCGCGCGGCGGCGGGCGGCGGGGTGGTGATCCGGCCGCCGTGGTCGGTGGGGTCACCGGTGCGGGCTGCGGCTGGCATGCGGCTCTCCTCGGAGGATGTCGGAAGGGGGCGTCGGGCGGGGTCAGTTGATCCGGATGAGCTTGGCCTTGAGGACGCCGAGCAGGCCGCCGTCGACGGTGACGCCCGAGCTTCCGGTGACGTTCACGTTGCGGCCGCCGACCTTCACGTCGACCCGGCCCTGGATGTCCACGTTGCGGCCGGACACGCTCACGTCGCCCCGTCCCGCGTCCAGGGTGATGCCCTTCTTGTCGAGCACGACGGAACTGAGGGGCTTGCGGGCCGTGCCCTTGCCGGAGTACACGGTCAGCTCGATCCGGTCCTGGCGGTCGTCGAGGAACACCTCCATGTGCTCGTCGGCGGTCAGCAGCCGTACCCCCGAGCGGCCGGGCGCCCGCGCGTCCAGCAGTTCCACCCGATGGCCCGAACGCGACACGACGGAACGGCGGTTGACCTTCCCGGTGGTCTTGTCGATCAGCGGCACGTCGTGCGGCGAGGGCTTGTCCACGCCGTTGTAGAGCCCGCCGATGACGTACGGGCTGTCCAGCAGGCCCTGTTCGAAGCCGACCAGGACCTCGTCGTTGACCTCGGGGCTCACCACTCCCCCGCCGCCCTTGCCGCCCCACTGCACGGTGCGCACCCAGTCGGTGACGTAGGTGTCGTCCAGCCAGGGGAACTTGAGCTTCACGGCGCCGCTCTCGGCGCCACCGGGCTCACGCACGTCGGTCACCACGCCGATCGCCAGGCCGGGGATGCGTGGACCGCGGGAGGGCGCGTTGGCGCCGGTGACCAGACCGGTCAGGGAGCGGTCCGGGCTGGCGCTCACCCACACCGTCGTACGGTAGCCGCCGTGCGGTTCGAGGACGTGCTGCACGGCCGTCGCCGTGTACTTGCCGGTGAAGGCCTGACCGACGTTGCCGAGCGCCACGGGCTTGCCCGCCCGCAGCTTCGGGTTGCCCTCGGCCAGCACCTCCAGCTCGCCGAACCCGGCGCTCACCTGGTCGGCCACCGCGTCCGCGACCGCCTTCGTCTCGGCCTGGGTGCGGTACGGGGTGTCGGTGACCGTCAGCTTCGACTTCCCGAACCGGGCGGCGAACGCCGGGCTCAGTCCCGGCACCACCACGTCACTGTCCACCGAGGGCCGGGTGGCCACCAGCGGCCGCTTCGTGGTGACGTCCCAGCCGCGCACCTCCACCTGCTGCGCCCCGTCCGCGGCCGACAGGGAGGCCCGTATCGCCAGCAGGTTCCGCCCGTACTCCAGCACCATCGGGTTCCGGGTGGCCGACGTGGACGGCGAGGGCGCGCCGGAGGCCTTCTCCGGCTTGGTGAACTGGAGCAGGCCCTGGTCGTCGACGCGCACCTGCGCGCCGCTCTCGGCGGCCAGGAACTGGAGGAAGTCCCAGTCGGACACGTTCGCCTGCGACAGCTGCTGGTAGGTGACCGGCGCGGCCTGCACGGTGCCGCAGGTCAGGCCCGCCCCGGCGGCCACCTTGCGGACGATGGCCGCCGCCGTCATGTTCCGGTACGCCACCACCTTCCGGCCGCGCTGGAGGCGGTGCGCCTTGGAGTAGGCGCGCACCACCGTGAACGAGCCGGTGCGGTCCCGGTCCAGTTCCAGGGCCGTCACCTCGCCGTTGAACAGCCGCTCGCGCGCCTGCCCGGACACCGTCTCCACCGACACCTTCAGCGGGGTGCCGATGGTGATGCCGGTCTTCTGGAGGAACTCGTGGTCGGGGTCGCGGAAGGTGAGCACCGCCGCGTCCGGCAGGCCCACGTTCTCGTCCACCACGCAGCTCACCAGCTGGGCGGCCCAGATCTGCGGGAGTTCGCCGGGCGTCTCCACGATCGGGTCCGCGGCGAAGGACCGGCCGCCCCGTTCCACGGCAGTGCTCACTGCTCCTCCTCACCGTCCGCGTCCCGCAGCCCGGGCACCACCAGTTCGGTGCCGGGCACGAGGGCCATCGGATCGTCGATCCCGTTCGCCTCCGCGATGACCCGCCAGGCCGTCGCGTCGCCGTACTCCCGCCAGGCCAGCAGGGCCAGGCTGTCGCCCGCCACGACGGTGTGCGTGCTGCGGGCGGTGCGGGAGCCGGAGGTCGGGTTCTGGCCCGCCGGGTCGACGCTCGCCTCCTCGATCGACAGCTGGCAGGTGGCCCGCAGCGGCTTCCCGTCCACGTCGAACAGCGTGTACGACACCGACAGGCTGGAGAGCACCCCGTCGAACGAGGTCGTGCGCGCGGTGCCCCACTCGAACCGCACCCACGGACTGGCCGGCTTCTTGCGGCCGATGCTCGCCGGGGTCGGCACGCATCCCTTCATCAGCTTCTCCACCGCCTGCTCCACGGAGTTGTCGTGCTTGGCGGTGGCGTCCAGGAACACTTCCAGGGACAGCGTGCGCGGGCCGCTGCCGACGAACTCGGGCAGCGCCGACTGCCCGGCCATCCGGGACGGGGTGCGCCGCCACTCGGTGGTCTTCTGCAACTGGAGCGTGTTCGGGTTGAACTGGAGGTTCAGCCGCGCGATCGTCCCGCCCGGCTTCGCCCCGACGGAGGCCGGGGGCTCCTTCAGCGTCAGCTGGGCCCTGGCGCGACTGGCGCGGGACACGGTGGACATGCCGGGACTTCCTTTCCGGGGCGGGTGCGGGTGGGGCGGGTGCGGGAGTGCGGGTGGGGCGGGGTGGTCGGCGGGGCCGGGTCAGGAGGGGCGCAGTCCCTCGTGGGCGATCTCCAGGGTCTCCACCGCGGCCTGCGAGTTGCTGGGGTCGAAGGACGGTCCCTGCCAGCGCACCGGCACGATCCCGAACACCTGCCAGCTGATGATCCGGCTGAGGTCCGGCCTCAGCGCCACGATCTCGCCGTCCTTGGGCCGCACCCGCTTCAGGGTCTCGTCCAGCCAGCGGCCGATCTTCGCCGTGTCGGCGGTGACCGGCCGGGTGAGCGTGATGTTCGACCAGGTCACGCGGCCGGGCAGCTGCCAGGCGAAGCCGTTGTTGCCGCCCTCCGCGTAGCTCTCGATCTCCACCTCGGCGCCCATGCCGGAGCAGGTGTTGAAGGCGCCCAGGTCGTTGCCGCCGATCGTGAGCTGGAAGAACACGCTGCTCGCGAAGATGTTGTCCGTCATCAGTCCGTCATCCGTTCCGTGCCGTGCCCTCAGCGGCGTCCGTCGTAGGGGCGGCCCGTACGTTCCCGGCCGCGTCGCAGTTCGGTGCGGAGCAGGCGGGCCAGCGGGTCGATCAGGCGGCGCGCCAGGTCGTCCAGGTCGGCGCCGGGGTTCTGCGGGGAATCGGCCGACCGGTCCGCGCCCCTGCCGTGGCCCTCGGGCACCGCGAGGTCGCCGGCGGCGGAGACCGACGACGAACGGGCGCGTCCCGGGCCCGACGTGGCCGGTCCGGCCTTGACCGGTACGCCCTTGGCCACGGCGAGGTCACCGGCGGGGGAGACGTCGCGCTGGACCGGGGGCGTCGCGCGGCCGGTGCCGCCGCCCGCCGCCGGTCCCGGCGTCACGGTCCTCGGGCGGACCACGGGGACGGGTCCCACCGGCGCGGGTGCCGGTGCCGTCGTGGCCGACGGGCCGTGGGCGAGAGGGGCGGTCTGGAGGGCGGTCACGGGGAGGGACCGCGCCGGTGCGGGGGCGGCCGCCGCACCGGGGGCCGTACCGGGGGCCGTGCGGGGCGGCTCGGGCTTGACGACGGGGACGCGCCGGCCGGTACCGGTGCCCCGAGGAGCCGTACCGGTGCCCCGAGAGCCGGTACCGGTACTGGTGCTCCGAGGGCCGGTCGGTCCGCCGGCCCGTGCCGCGGGGTCGGGGCGCCGCGCGCCCGGGTCCTGCGGCCGGTGCGTCGTCACGGCCCGCTGGACGTGCGGCGGGGTCGCCGGGGAGCCCGGCGACGGGGCGGGTGCCGGGCGCGCGGGCGCGCCGGTGGGCGCGGCGGGGCCGGCGCCGGGGACGGCCGGGGTCGTGGTCCAACGCGCGGCCACGACGGGACGGCCGCCGCCGGTACGGGACGCGGCCGCCGGTGCCGCGCCTTCGGGGAGCCGGGTGTTGAGGCTGAGCGGGCGGGCGGGGAGCAGCGCGAGGGTGCGGGGGGCCGCGGGGATGGTGGCGGGTCGGGCCGGCGCGGTGCTCCTGGCCGTGGGACGGGTGGCTCCTGGGCCGCCTGTCGTGGAACCCGCGCTCGCCGTCCTCCCGGCGCCGGTCGTGGAGCCCGTGCGCGCCGTGGAGCCCGTGTTCGTCGTGCCACCGGGTGTGGTGCGGGCGCCCGTGGGGGTCGCTCCCGCGGCGGGGCTCACGGCACGGGCGACGACAGGACCCGGGCCCGGTCCGGCCGACGCCGACGCCGCTGCCGACGTGGGGCGTACGGCGTTCCCGGCCGGGCCTTCCGGTGCCGGACCCGGGGACGCGGCGGACGGAGCCGGCGTCACCAGAGGCGTGGTCGGCCCGCTGCCGTGAGGACCCGCGGGACCGGGTGACGGGGTGCTCGGCGTACTCGGTGTGCTCGGCGGGGCGGAGTGGTCCGCGAGGCTGCGCTGAACGCCGACGGTCCCCAGCAGCGGTGCGGCGGCCGCCGCACCCCCTTCCCGTGCCGGGGACGCCTCGGCGGGCGTCCGGGCGTCGGACGTCGTACGGGGGGCCCGGGCGCCGGACGCGGTGGCACCGGGCAGGTCGGCGCTGGGGGGCAGCGCGGGCAGGGGCGCGCCCAGACCGCCGCGTGCGCGGGCACCGGAACGACGGGGAACGGAACCCGGCTCCGAGGGACTGCTGTCGGGGCCGGCGCCCGGAGCCGTTCCCCGTACGCCCCTGTCGGACGGGGCGCCGGCCGTGTCCTCGGCCTGGCGCTGGACGACGGGGAGCGCGGGGCCGGAAGCGGGCCCCGTGGCGGACACGGCGGGAGCGTCCTTCGCCAACGGCGTCGCCGTGGGCGGCAGTTCGGTGAGCGGAGCGCCCAGGGGCGGCCGGCCGGCCGCGCGTTGGACGGGGGCGGCCGGGGGTGCCTGGGGGGCGGCCGGTGCGGTCGGGGCGGGGGCGGCCGAGCCGGATGGTCCGGAGGCCGTGGCGTCGCCCGGCGCAGGGGCGGTGGTGGTGGCGGCGGCGGTCGTGGTGGGGCGCAGGGCGGGTACCCGGCGTACGGGCACGGCCACGCGGCGGGCGACGGTCAGCCGGGGGCCCACCGGTCGCGGCCGGGCGACCGGGCGGGACGCCTCGGCGTCGAGGGCCCGGGAGGCCTCCGGGAGGCCGCCGCCGCTCCGTTCGGACGACTCCCCCGTGACGGTGCGCCGTGCGGACGGCCCGGACGCGGACCCGGGGTTCGCGGCGTGTCCCCCTGAGGGAGTCCGCGAGGAAGCGGAGGCGGCGGCGCCGGAAGCGGGCCGTGCGCCGGCTCCCCCGGCGGACGCACCGGGGACCACGGAGACGCGTCGTACGAGTGGAATCGGCGGAGTGGCCGGCGGGCGGCCGGAATCGGAGGGGGCCACGACCGGGGGGCTGCCCGGTGCCACGGCCCGCTGCACGGCGGGAGCCGACGAGGAGAGCACGGCGGGGGACGCCGTGGACGTGATGCCGCGGGTCCGCGGGGCGCCGTCCGGACTCCCCGTGCCGGAACCGCTGCCGGTGCCGTCGGCGGAACGGGCCACCACGGTCTCCGCCCCGGAACCCGTACCCGCCGCCCGCGCACCACCCGAGCCACCGCGGGACGCCCCCGCACCGGAGGACGCCGGACCGGAGGGCGCCGGACCGGACGGCTCGGGGCCAAAAGCCCCGGAGCCGGAAGACGCAGAGCCGGAAGACGCAGAGCCCGAGGTCCTCGAACCCGAAGACCCGGAGCCCGAAGACCCCGGACCGGACGAGCGCCCCCGGCGCGCGACCGGTGTGGCCGACGCCGCGCCGTCCGCACGCACCGTGTCCGGCCGTACCGCGTCCGGCGCACCGTCCTGCGGGCCGTCCCCCTCCCTCCGTACCGCGCGGAGCAGCAGTGGCCCCCCGCCTGTGCCGGTGGCCCGCGGGGTGGCCGGGCGCGTGACCCCCCGTACCAGGCCGGTCGGGGCGTCGGGCAGCAGGGCGTGGCCGAGGCCGCCGTCGAAGGACGGGTTCTGCCAGGCGGCGAGCCCCGCGCGGAAGGAGAGGCCGTCGCTCACGCCCAGCGGGGCGCGGGAGACGGTGAGCGGGGGCGCGGCGGTGCGGCGCCAGCCGCCGTCCCAGTCGGCGGGCACGGCGGGACCGGAACCGCCGGGCGCGGCGGGACCCGGGCCGTCGCCGGGCGCGGCAGCGGCCGGGACGCCGTCGGCGCCCCGGTCCGCGCCCGCGCCGGACGCGCCGGACCGGCCGCCCGCCGACGGGCCCGTGGCCCGGCGGCGCAGCCTGTCCCGCCATGCCATGTGCTCAACCGCCTTCGTTCATGCGGGTGTTGATACGGGCGATCTCGGCCACCCACTGCTGGCGTTCGCCGTGGGTCAGGTCGAGGATCTCCTCGCGCTGCCAGTGGAAGTGGTAGGCGATGTACGCGATCTCCTCCCGGAGCCGGGGAAGCGCGTACGTCACGATTCCCCCAGGCGCCCACCCGAGAGGTCGACCTCGAAGCCGCCCTCGCAGTGCGGACAGGTCACCGCCGCGCGGGTGTGGCCCTCGCTGTTGATGCGGCGGTAGAAGTCCTGGAGGAAGGCGACGTCGGTGGCGTACATCCGCTCCACGACCCCGGCGTGCACATCGGTGATCGAGCCGAGCTGGGTGATCACCTGGCTCAGCAGCACCACGCTCAGGTACGCCGGGTTCTCCTTGACCCGCAGGTCGATCTGGGGCCGCAGTTCGTCGCGGGCGGTGGCCAGGCGCATCGTGCCGTGCCGGTGCACCGTGCCCTCGTCGTCCACGTAGCCGCGCGGCAGCTCGAACTCGAACTCGGTGCGCAGTCCGTGGTCCTCCCGGCGCGGCGGGGCGGCGGGGGCCGGGGCGGCCGCCGCCTGCTCCGACGCCTGGGCGGGCGCCGTCGCCTGGAGGAGTTCCTCCAGGTTGCCCGCCGTGACCGTACGACGCCTCATTCGACGACGATCTCCTCGAACACGATCGTGACGGACTCGGTGGCCGGGGAGGACTCGCCCGCCTTCAGCGAGGGGCCCTCCCACTTGGAGGCCCAGCCCTGCAGCAGCTGGATGCGGCGGACCGTGTTGCCCTCGGTGTCCTTGATCTCGATCGTGAGGTTCTGGCGCGCGGAGTTCACGGCCCCGTTGTTCAGGGTCTCCTTGATCCAGTTGGTGAACTCGCTGCTCTGGTCGAGTCCCCGGGTGATCGTGATCTCGCCGGCCTGCCGGGCGCCCGGCTGCTTGCGGATGATCTGCTTGCCCTCCGAGGTCACCTGCTTGACCTCGACGACATCCTCCTCGACGGTGAACCCGCTGATCTCCTGGATCGATTCGACCAGGTACCCGCCGAGCTGCACGCCGAAGACGTGGGTGGAAAGAGCGTCGCCCGTTGCCATGACTGTCTGTCAACCTTCCCTTGCGGACCCGCGGGTCACTCGTCGATGAGGCTGGTGGTGTCGGAGAACTGGGCCAGCCGGAACACCACGAACTCCGCGGGCTTGACCGGCGCGACGCCGATCTCGCAGACGACCCGGCCCTGGTCGATGGACTCCTGCGGGTTGTTGTCGCGGTCGCACTTCACGTAGAACGCCTCGGCGGCGGTCCGGCCGAACAGCGCGCCCCGGCGCCACTCCTCCTGGAGGAACGCGGTGACGTTGCGCCGGATGCTCGACCACAGGCGGTCGTCGTTCGGCTCGAACACCACCCACTGGGTGCCGAGCAGGATGGACTCTTCGAGGTAGTTGAACAGACGGCGCACGTTCAGGTAGCGCCAGGCCGGGTCGGAGGAGAGGGTACGGGCGCCCCAGATCCGGATGCCGCGGCCGGGGAAGGCCCGGATGCAGTTCACGCCGATCGGGTTGAGCAGGTCCTGCTCGCCCTTGCTGAGCCGCAGCTCCAGGTCGACCGCGCCGCGGATGACCTCGTTGGCGGGCGCCTTGTGCACACCGCGCTCGGCGTCGCTGCGCGCCCACACACCGGCGACGTGACCGCTCGGCGGGACGGTGGTGTTGCGTCCGAGGGCCGGGTCGAAGACCCGCACCCACGGGTAGTACAGGGTGGCGTAGCGGGAGTCGTAGCCGGCCTCGTCGTTGCGCCAGGTGCGCACCTGCTGGGCGGACATCCCGGGCGGGGCGTCGAGGACGGCGACCCGGTCGCCCATCTGCTCGCAGTGCGAGATGACGGCGAGCTGCACGGTGCGCACGCCCTCGGCGTCGATGTCGCCGCGCTGGTAGGCGCCCATCAGGTCCGGCACCGCGACCATGGTGATCTCGTCGATGGTCTCCAGGCCGCCGAACCCGGTGCGGGCCGCCGCGTCGCCGACGTACTCGGCGGGGTCGAGGCGGGCCGGTTCGCCGGAGCCGTTCACGGCCGGCGCGCCCGGGGCGTCGGGGACCGCCACGGTCTGCGCGGCGGGCTTGGTCTGGCCGGCGCCGCGCTGCTCGGTGACCTCGATCAGCGCGGAGGAGCGGGCCTGGGTTACCAGGTACCCCTTGACGTTCTTGCGGGTGGAGGCCTCGTAGGTCTCCACCACCTGGTCGCCGCGGCGGACCAGGACCTTGAAGCGGTCCTCCGGCGGGTTCTCGCCGTCCGCGTCGGCGATCTCCACCGACACCCCGGTCACGCCCGGCTTGGCCGCGATCAGGAAGCCGCCGAGCTCCACCGGCTGCACGGCCCGGCCGGCTCCGCGCGGACGGCCGTCGCCCGCCGCCGGGGCGGAGGTGTCCTCGGCGGACCCGCCGATGCGCACCACGTACGCGGCGCCGCCGCCGTTGGCGAAGTACCCGTAGACGGCGTGGGCCAGATAGGTGCCCTCGGTGAAGCCGCCGAACAGCTGGGAGTACTGGTCCCAGCTGGTGACCAGCGTCGGCGCGTGGAACGGGCCCTTCTCGGCGAAACCGACGAACGCGGCGACGGCCGTGCCGACCCCTTCGATCGGCCGGGCACCGGACTGCACCTCCTCCACGTACACGCCCGGGGTGAGGTACGTCGGCATGCTCGCTCCTTAACGTCCTTGCGGTCACCTGTGTCCAGGCCGAGTCTGCGCGGTGCGCCGGGCGGGGCGGCAGGGACGTGCGGACCTGCCCGGGGGCAAGACGTCTGCCTTTCCGGGCGCCCCCCGCTGACCGTCCGGGCGTCACCCGCCCCTGCCCCCGCACTGCCCGTACGGACCTGGACGCCCCGCCGGGCCGCACGGGCATCCGGACGGGGAGCCGCCGCGACGTGCGCGACGGGACGGACGTGCGCGACGGGACGGCACGGTCACGGTCGTCAGGTCGGCCGTCCACGACCCGTCGCCCGCTGTCCTGGCGCCGATCGGCGCCGAGGTGTCCGGGTCTTCGGGATCACCGGGATCGTCGAGGTCGGGGCGGGCCTCCGTCTCGGCCCGCACCGGTTCGTCCGGCGGCCGTCCGGTCGGCTCACGGTTCTGCCCTGACGGCGGCATCGTCCGGGAACAGCGCCGCCCGGGGTGCGCGGACGCCGTCCGTGGAGGCGGGGTTCGCCGCCCGCCCGGGCGGGCTCCCCGCGGGGCCCGGCGCTCCCGGGCACCCGTTCAGGCACCGGTGGCCTCCGCCAGGTACGGACCGAACTCGCTCTCCAGGACCAGGCGCCCCAGCTTGCGGTACTCCTGGGCGATCGCGGTGACCGTCTGCCGCATGGTGAGCGGTTCGCCGGACTCCGCGGCGAGGTAGGCCGCGGTGACCGCGCAGGCCCGGATGGAGCCGCCGGCCAGTTCGAAGCGGTCCGCGCAGAAGGCGAGGTCGAGGTCGTCGGCCCGGGGCAGCCGGTCGCCCAGGCACCGCTCCCACAGGGCGAGGCGCTGGCCGGTGTCCGGCATCGGGAAGTCCGCCACCACGTCCAGGCGGCGGGTGAACGCCTCGTCCAGGTTGGCCCGCAGGTTGGTGGTGAGCACCGCGATCCCGTCGAACGACTCCATGCGCTGGAGCAGGTACGCCGACTCGATGTTGGCGTGCCGGTCGTGCGCGTCCTTCACCTCCGAGCGCTTGCCGAAGATCGCGTCGGCCTCGTCGAAGAGCAGCACCGCGTTGACCGCCGACGCCTCGGTGAAGATGCGCTCCAGGTTCTTCTCGGTCTCCCCGATGTACTTGTCCACCACCGTGGACAGGTCCACCACGTACAGGTCCATGCCGAGGTCCGCGGCGATGACCTCGGCGGACATGGTCTTGCCGGTGCCGGACTCGCCGGCGAACAGCGCGATGACGCCGCGCCCCCGGCCGCCGCCGGGCCGCATCCCCCACTGCCCGAGCACCTGCTCGCGGTGGCGGGCGCGCAGCGCGAGTTCCCGCAGCCGCCGGTGGGTGGTGGGCGGCAGCACCAGGTCGTCCCAGCCGACGCCCGGCTCCAGCCGCCGGGCGAGCCGGTCCAGTCCCGCGCCGTTCTGGGCGCGTACGGCGACGCGCAGGTCGTCCGGCCCGACGGGGCGGCCTTCGAGGGCGGCGGTGCGCACCGCCGCGTCGGCGGCCCGGCGCAACTGCCCGGCGTCCAGCCGGTGCGCGGCGACGGCTCGCGCGAGCTCCTCGACGTCACCGACCGGGACGACGTCACCGGGGGCCGGGCGGCGGGCGGTCCCGGCGGCACCGCTCACGGTGGGTTCGCCGGTCGGGTCGGCCGTGCCGGCCGCCCGGGTGAGGGCGTGTCGCCAGCGGGCGGCCTGGCGGTCCGGGGAGGGGGCCCGTACGGTCAGGACGACGGGGGTGTCGGCCGCCCAGGCCGGGTCCCAGCCCGTGGTGCCGTGCGTGAACAGGGGGATGCCCCGCAGTCCGGCGCAGAGCGCGCTGAGCGTGCGGGTCCGTTCGGCGGGCTCGCCGGGCAGTGCCGCCAGCGGGCCGAGCACCACACCGGCGCCGGTCAGACGGGCTTCGAGGGCGATCACCCGGGCCAGCGCCGGCACGTCGGCCGGGCGCCGGGCGAGCGCCGCCGCGTCCAGGACGAGCGGGCGCAGGCCGGCCAGGCGCAGGGCCGCGGTGGCCAGTCCCTCGGCGTCGCCGCCCCGGCTGCGCAGATGGACGAGGCCGGTCCCGGTCCCGGCCGCGGCCGCCGCCCGGTGGACCTCGGCGGCCTCGGCGGTGGGGTCCTCCCGGACCTCGTCGAGGACACCGGTGAGCCGGGCGTCGGGCCGTGTGTCGCCCAGGAGGTGGCCGGTGACCCGGTCGGGGACCACCAGGACGCGGGAGAGCGGGGGCCGTTCCGGTTCGGTGACCTCCAGCAGGCCGCCCGCGACCAGCGGGGCCCCGGGGGCGAGGCGGAACCGGGCGGGCGACGCGCCGCCGAGCCCGCACAGCTCCAGCGCGAGCCCGACCGTGGGCCGACGGCGTGTCAGGTCGTCGTTGAGGTAGCCGTAGAGCCGCTCGAACCGTGCGTCCAGATCGGGCGCCAGGGCGATCAGCAGCAGGTCCAGGTCGAGCGGTGACAGCCCGAACCGCCGGGCGAGCGTGCCGAGGACGGAGCCGTCCGGTGGCTGCCAGGGCTCCCGCGCGGGCACGTCGAGCCCGCCCGGCCCGTCCAGGATCCGCGCCACCGCCTCCGGCGTGAGGTACTGGCCGCGGTAGGGGTCGTCGGGATCCGGGTCGGCGTCCCGCCGCACCGCCACGGCCTCCCGCACCCGCCTCTCGACCGCCCCGAGCCGCACCCAGAGGGCGTCGGGACCGGCGAAGGGGACGTCGGCGTCACCGTCCCGGCCGGTTCCGCCGTCCCCTCCCCCGACGTGGTCGTCGTCGAGCGCGGGTTCCACGGTGTGTGTCACGGCTGGCGGTCTCCCTTGCGGCGGCGTCGGGCCGGGGCCGGCGGGCGTTCGCGCGGGCCGGTGAAGCCGTCCGGGCCCGGGTCGCTCGCCTCCGTGTAGCGCAGCCGGCGTCCCGGGCTCGCCGCCGCGCCCTCGCGCGCGGCGGCGGAGCGCACGACGAGGCCTTCGGTGACCGGCGGCGCGACGGCTCTGGTCACCCCGGCGAGCGGGGCCAGCACCCGGACCCCGAGGGACGCCTTCAGTTCCCCGCCGAGCGCCGACCACACGTCGGCGGCGGCCGGGGCGTCCATCCCGGTCCCGGCGGTGTCCAGGCCCACGGTCAGGCCGAGTTCGGCGAGCGAGCCGGTGAGCAGCGCCGGGGGCAGCACGTCGTGGGCCACCAGGGTGCCGAGCACCTGCGACAGCAGCCGGTGCTCGTCCTGCGGGCGGCTCGCCCACGCCGTGACGAGGTACGTCAGCTGGAACCAGCGCGGTGGGGAGCGCCGGGCGACGAGGTGCCCGTCCTCGTCGTACACCTCCCCGGCGCCGGTGCCGCGCCGCAGGGCGTCCTCCCGGATGTCGTACAGGAAGACGCAGACGGTCGGGGCGCTGCGCCGCGCCGCCCAGTCCCGGGTGGGGGCGTCGAAGACCACGTCGACGCCCGACGCCTCGAGACCGCTTCCGGCGAGCAGCCGGCGCAGCCCCTCGTCGACCTCGTGGATCACCGGCGGGTCACCTCGTCCGGCGGCTGCACGCTGCCGCTGACGACCAGGAAGTCGGTCTTCACCGGGGAGAATCCGGGGCCGCTGGCGGTGATGACGCGCGGTCCGGTCTGGTCCTTGGCGAGGATCAGCAGCTGGCCGGTGAACGTGCCGTCGGCCAGCGGGACGGTCGGCGCCGCCGCCGCGGTGATGCCCGGCTTCCACTTGAAGCGCACCGGCGCTCCCGGCGGGAAGTCCTTGCCGCGCACGGAGGTGACGAAGCCGGGCTTGCCGATGTCCGGCACCGCGACGATGCGCGGCTGGAGGACGCGCAGCCGCTGCCGGGCGGTGTTGTCGCTCCGGTCGGCGTCCGTGCCGGTGGTGGTGAGCACGCCGCTGACCTGGCCGGTCATCGCCTTGTCCGGGCTGAGCACGACCCGTACGACGGTGCTCGCGCCGGGCGTGAGGTCGGGCAGCGCGCACACCCAGTTCCGGTCGCAGCCGGCCGGGCGCCCGCTGTTGGGAACGCCCGCGGGCAGGGTGACGCGCAGCCGCAGTCCGGTGGCGAGTGCGTTGCGGCCGTTGCGGACGGTGTACGTCACGACGACGCGTCCGCCGACGTAGCCGGGGTTCGGCTGGGCGGTGACCCGCACTCCGGGGCCGGCCTCGGGCTCCTCCGGCTCCGGAGGCACCGTGGGGGTCGGCGTCGGGGCGGGGGGCGTGGGCGGCGCGGGGGTCGGGGACGCGGGCGGCGTCGTGGGGGTCGGGGTGGGCGTGGGGGTCGGGGTGGGCGTCGGCGTGGCCTCGGCCACCGGCACCACGGTCCGGCCCGCGTTGTCACTGGGCCGCGGGTCGATGACCGTACCGGCGACCGACCAGTCGACCGGCGCGTCGCCGGGGACGACTCCGGTGAGCGTGACGTCCACCGGGACGGTGGTGCCGGGCTCCACCACTCCGAGGTCGCACTGGAGGGAGGCGGCGTCGCAGGTGCCGTCGGGCCGGCTGATCCGGGTGACCCGCACGCCGGCCGGCGGGGCGATCGTCAGCCGGGTGCCGGGGGAGGCGGCGGGGCCATTGTTGACCACCTCCACGGTGACCGTGGTGGTGTCGCCGACGGTGACCGGCGGGGCGGTGCCGGGCGCCCGGACGACGAGGTCCACGGACTGCTGGACGGCGGGTTCCTTCTGCCGGCCCGCGAGGTCGCCGGTGAGCGTGGTGATGTCGCCGGAGGCGATGTCGAGGCGGTTCAGCTTCTCGGGGCTGTTGGCCGCGACCGCGGCGCGGGAGCTGAACACGAGCCCCTTGCCGTCGGCGGTCCAGGCGGCGTCGCGGGGCTGGTGCGGGCCGGTGACCGAGGTGTCCGGCAGTGCCCGGCCGCAGGCGCCGGGCACACCGCGGGCGGCGGCCGGCAGCAGCACCTGGCAGGTGTCGCCGGACAGGGAGGTGAGCAGGATGCCGTTCTTCTCGTCGATCAGGCCGGCGCCGTTCTTGCGGTTGAAGGCGATGCCGCGGCCGTCCGGGGAGAACGCGGGGCTGTCGTCGATGACCTCGCAGTCGTCCGGGCAGTTTTCCTCGCTCAGGTCGTCCTGCTGGGACAGGCCGTCCTGCTGGGGCAGGTTCTCCACCGACACGGTCCACACGTGCTTGTTGCCGCCGGCCCCGTTGATCTCCATGGCGCGGGTGAAGGCCAGGGTGGTGCCGTCGGGGGACCAGGTGGGCTGGGCGTCCCGGCCGGTGAGTTCTCCGTCCGGCGGGACGACCTCGCCGATGATCGCGCCGTCGTCGACGTCCGCGATGAGGATGCGGCTGTCTTTGCCGACGCCGCCGGGCGAGATCCGGGTGAAGGCGAGGTACTTGCCGTCCGGGGAGAACGTCGGGTCGGTGTCCCAGTCCGTGTCGGCGCGTCCCTGGAGGTTCATGGGCTCCGGCTTGGAGCCGTCGGCGTCCACCGTCCAGATCCGCTGGATCCGGCGGCCCTGGGGGTCGGTCTCGAAGCGGGTGACGACGATCCGGCGGCCGTCGGGCGTGTAGTTCTGCCGTTCGGTCCACGGGTCGTAGCCGGACCCGGGATCGAACAGCGGGTCCTTGGCGGGGTCGATGTTGGTGTCGGCCGCCGGGTCCTCCTCGAGGATCGTCAGCCCCAGGTCGCGGGGGTCGGAGCCGTCCGCCCGGGCGTCCTGGAGCGTCACCGTGTGCGGGCCGGCCGCGGAGGTGCGCTCGACCACCGCGTGGCCGCCGTCGAGGGAGCCGAACCAGGTGGGCGAGAGGACGTCCCGGTTCTCGTTGAGGACCAGTGAGGGGACCCGGTCGGAGTGGGCGGTGGACCGGAACACGTGGTCCCAGTCGCTCTGGCACTCACAGGTGTTCTCGGGGCTGAGGAACACCAGACCGTCCCCGTCGGGCAGCCACGCCGCCCCGTGGGCCTCCCAGTCGGCCGTCGCGCCCCCGAACAGCGGCTCGTCGGCCGTCCCGTCGGTGATCCGCAACTGACGCTCGGGCTTCCCGTACTCGGTCTTGGTGGAGGTGTACGCGATCCAGCCGCGGTTGACGCCGTCGTCGACCGGGTTCCACGCCGGTTCGGAGGCGGTGCCGTTCGCGGGGTCGGTGAACCGGGTGGCGGTGCCGCCGTCCAGGTCCTCCACGTAGATCTGGCGGCCGGCCGTCGAGTCACGGTCGGAGACGTACGCGATGCGCTTCCCGTCGGGGGAGACCGTCGGGTCCTCCTCGTCGACGGTCGAGGTGTCGGTCAGCCGGTCCAGACCGGTGCCGTCGGTGTGCACCAGCCACAGGTCGCGCTGCGTCCCGCCGCCCGCGGCGGACTCGGCCGCGTCGAACACCACGGACTTCCCGTCGGGCGTCAGCTGGGGGTGTGCCGCGTCCATGCCGGTGGTGAGCCGCAGTGTCGAACCGTCGGCGGCCCGCAGGTAGATCTGCGGGTTCTTCTCGTCGCGGCGACTGGCGAAGACCAGCCGGTCGCCGAGGGCGGACGGCTGCACGTCGTAGTGGACCGGCCCCTCGCCGGACAGCGCGGTGCTGGAGGTGGTGGTGGTGACCTCGCCGAGACTGCGGTGCCCGGTGCCGGCGTACGCGATCCGGGTCTGGGCGGCGTCCGCCGCGTCCGTCGGCCGCGGATCGGCGCTGCCCGGGCCGGCCGCCGCCGTCACCCCGAGGAGGGGTACGACCAGCAGCAGCGACATGCCGAGTCTCCCCAGGCGGTACCGCCCGCCGGAGCCAGCGGTTTCCATCACGGTCCCCTTCGCAGTCTGGTGCGGCAGCTGGATGTGCCCTCCCCACCGTGCACCGGCCGCGCGCACGGCGGCAGGGCGGTGGGTCCGCACCCGGGGGA
Organism: Streptomyces sp. NPDC018964; assembly: GCF_044390325.1. Classification (NCBI taxonomy): domain Bacteria; kingdom Bacillati; phylum Actinomycetota; class Actinomycetes; order Kitasatosporales; family Streptomycetaceae; genus Streptomyces; species Streptomyces sp. NPDC018964. The sequence continues at coordinate 260,298 of NZ_JBIRYZ010000004.1, read as the reverse complement.
AGCGCGGGGTGTGCTTTCGGGCAGCGCGGGGTTCCCCGGCGTCGTCGACGGGGTCGCCCGGCCGTCCCTCAGATCAGCCCGTTGCGCAGCGCGTAGCCCACGGCGTGCGCCCGGTTGCGCAGTTGCAACCGGGTGATGACCTCGTGCAGGACGTTCTTGACGGTGCGTTCGGAGTACGAGGTCTTGCGGGCTATCTCCGCCGTGTCCAGGCCCTCCGACACCAGGCGCAGCATGTCCGCCTCGCGCGTGGTGAGGGTGGACAGGGACAGGGCCCCGGGGTCGAGCGCGGAGCGCTGGAGGCTGCCGACGTGGTTGAGCAGTTCGCCGAGCAGGTCGCCGGGCAGCATCCCCTCGCCGTTGCCCGTCGCCAGGACCAGGCGCAGCAGCTGGTCCTGGTCGGCCTCGTCGCGGCGCAGCACGGCCGCCACACCGCACTCGATGACGCGTTGCAGCCCGCCGGTCCCGAGGGTGCCTATCACCAGTCCGGTGCGGGTGGCGCTGTTGTGCCGCAGCCGGTTGAGGAGGGCGGCCACCTCGTCGTCGACGGTGTCGACCACCACCAGCGACACCTGGGCCGAGTCGGCGTCGTCGGCGTCGACCAGGTCGATCTCGGGGCGGTGCCGCAACTGCTGGACGACGCCCACCCGCAGCACGGGGTCGGCGGCGTAGACGGCCAGGGTCACCCTGGCCGGGCGCTCGGTGCGAGAGCCGTGGAGGACCGAGCCGGCCCGGACGGAGTCACGGGGTGCGGCATCGGACAAGGCGGATCTGTTCTCTTCCACGTGGAGCATGACTACCTGTTTCATGAGTCGGTGGGGGGTAAGGAATGCAAGGGGAGGCGATCACGGGGCGGGAGGTGCGCGGGAGGCGGCTCGCCACATTAAGGAGCCGCCGTTACAGGTGAGTTGACATTGGCCGGCCGGGCAGCGTCACTGCCCGCACGTTGCCCTCGCGTTCCTGGCCGCGCTTCGGGGCGCGCTCCTACGGTGGGGGCGTGACGCCTTCCACAGCCTCTTCCGGTCCCGGTGCGCCCGGCCTCGACATCCCGGCCGTGACGGTGACTCCGGGCGACACCGCCACCACCACCCTGACGGTGCGCAACGACAGCGACATCGTCGAGGCGTACGACCTGCGGGTCGTCGGGGACTGCGCCGCCTGGACCACGGTGGAACCGGCGCGCGTCTCCCTGTATCCCGGCACCTCCGAGACGGTGACGCTCCGTCTGGAGCCGCCGCGGTCCCCGGAGATCCGGGCCGGCGAGATGCCCCTCGGTGTGCGGGTGCTGCCCAACGAGCACCCCGACGCGGTGCGGGTCCTCGAGACCACCGTGCACATCGGGGAGTTCCACGAGCTCAAGACCGAGCTGTCCCCGCGCCGTCGGCGCGGCTGGCTGCGCGGCCGCTACCGGCTGGCCGTGCGCAACCAGGGCAACACCGCCGTGCAGGTGCGCTTCACCCCCGGACAGGCGGGTGAGGAGCTGGGGTTCGCCTTCGCCCCGGCGCAGCCGAAGCTGGAGCCCGGCGAGTCGGCGGAGGTCGGGCTGCGGGTCCGTACCGCCAAGCCGGTGTGGTTCGGCGACCCCGTGGTGTGGCCGTTCACCGTGGACACCACGGAGGCCGGCGAGCAGGAGGAGCCGGCGGAGGCCCGCTGGGACGATCCCGTCGTACGGCCGCCGCTGGACGCGGAGTTCGTCCAGATCCCGATCTTCCCCAAGTGGCTGCTGGTGCTGCTCGCCGCGCTGCTCGCGCTGTTGCTCGCCTGGTTCACGCTGGTCCGTCCCGCGGTGCGCAGCGCCGCCGAGGAGGCGGCCACCGAGGCGGTCCAGCCGCGGCCGACGCCGGCCGGGGAGCAGGAGGCCGGCGGAGGGTCCCCCGGCACCGGCGCGGACAGCCGGCCCGGAGGCGGCGGCCAGGAGTCGGGTGCGGGCGCGGAGGCGGGCGCTGCCGGGTCGGGCGGCGACGGGAGCGGTGCCCCGGCCGGGGGCGGGACCCTGGCCGGTGGCCAGCAGAGTTCGGCGACCATCGACCTGAAGACGGGCACCGGGGCGACCAGGACCGGCACCTACAAGGTGCCCGAGAACAGCGTCTTCGGGGTCACGGACATCGTCGTCGCCAACTTCCAGGGCGACGAGGGCGTGATGACGATCAGCTTCGGCGACCGCAAGATCACCACGATCGCGCTGGAGACGTTCCGCAACCAGGACTACCACTGGGTCACCCCCATCAAGATCTCCGAGAACGATACGGTGACCATCAACGTGACCTGCGCGAAGCCCGGTACTCCGGCGACGGGTCGTCAGGCTTCGGAGTGTCATGAGGTCTTGAACGTGAGCGGAGTGCTGAGCACCACCACGCAGTGAATCGGACGCTCTACCTCCGAACTCATCCTCAGCCAGCGGTGACCGAGTTCGTAAAGCGTCGAAAGGGTTTCGGCCTGAAATCGACAGCCTCGGTCTCAAAACCGGCATTCGACCACAGGAGCCCCGTAGGGCACAGGTCTTTGACGGAGTGGTGAAGCGGGCGGCGGGTCACACGATCCGCCGCCCGCGCGCGTCCGGCGCGGCCGCCGCGAGCCGCACACCGTGACGGCGGGCCGGCGGGCCGGCGGGCCGGCCGGGTGCGCTACGGGCGATCGGCTCCCGGGTTCCCGGACTTCCCCGTGCTGCCACCCGAGCCGTTGCCCGTGGCGCCGGAACCATTGCCCGAGTTGTCGCCCGCGGTGCCGGAACCGTTGCCCGAGCCGTTGCCCCCGGCGCCCGAGCCGTTGCCCGCCCTGCGCGTGGCGTTGTCGCCCGGGGCGCCGGAAGATCCGTTTCCGGACCGGTCGGCCGAACCGCCGTCCTTCCTCTCCGGCGCCGGGGTGCCGCCGGGCCGCTCCTCGGCCCCCGCCGTCCCTCCCTGCCGCCCGGCGCAGTAGGCGTCGACGTTCGCCGCACCGCCCGCCGCCTCCGTCAGCCGCTTCCAGGCCGTCGAGTCCAGCGCCTTGCCGCGCCCCCGTACCTCTTCGTAGGCGCGGCAGTGGGCCTCGGTCCCCCCGGCGGTCCCCGGGAGGCCCGGCCGTCCGATACCGGTGCCCGGGCCCGCGCCCGGACCCGCGGAGTCTTTGGTGGACGGGCCGGTGGTGCCGGGCGAGGGGGCGTGGGTGCGCCTGCCGTCCTCCGCCGGACCGTCCGTGGACGAGTCCGTCGCGCCGATGCCGGCGACCGCGACCCCGCTCAGGGTGAGACCGGCGACCACCACGGAGAGCGTGGCCTTCAGCGAGTGACGGCCGAACCGGCTCCGCCGGGCCCGCCAGTCGTCCCGGCTCCGGGTGCGCGCGCCCCGCGTCCCCGACTCCCGGGCGGCCAGGAACGCGGCGACGGCCCGCTGCTCGGCCCCGGCGTCCACGCCGCGGCGGATCAGCGCGGCGGCGAGCAGCGCCTCCAGGTCGGCGGCGTCGACGACCCGGCGCCCGCCGGTGACGGGATCCGGGCCGATGCGTCCGGACGGCGCGCCCCCAGGGTGCACACGCCGACGGCCGCCCGGCCCGCCGTCGTTCCGCCGTTCACCCATGCCCGATCCCGTCCCTGCTCGTTCCACCTGATCACACGCTGCCGACGCGGCCCGTCCGGCCCACCGCACCCGTACGGGCCGGACCCGCGGGCGGTACCTCCCGGACCGACGGATACGTTCCGCACGTCCGGCCCGTTCAGCCGGTGGCCCTGGGGGGCCGTCGTGGACCGCCGGGCGCGGACGGCCCGGGTCGCGCGTCGCCGCGCCGACCGCCGTGTCCGCCGTCCCGGCCGACGTTCATGTCGACTCACCCAGCGTCCGCGACGCCTCATCCGTCACACTCTCGGCGCCGAGCTGCTTCGCCAGCCGCTTCAGCCCCCGGTACGCGGCCGTCCGCACCGCGCCCGGCCGCTTGCCGAGGACGCGGGCGGCGGCCGGGCCGTCGAGGCCGACGACCACCCGCAGCAGCACGGCCTCGGCCTGGTCGCGCGGCAGCCCGCCGACCAGTTCGAGGGCGTACTCGGTGGACATGGCCTCCATGGCCTGGTCGTGGGTGCTCTGCGGCCCGGGCAGCTCCAGGACGTCCTGCTCCAGCACCGACGGCCGGGGCCGTACCCGCTGCCGGCGCAGATGGTCCAGCGCCCGGTGCCGGGCGATGGTCGCCGTCCAGCCCCGGAACCCGGCCCCGTCGCCCTTGAACCTCCCCAGGTCGCGGGCTATCTCCAGCCAGGCGTCCGACATCACGTCCTCGGCGTCGTCCCCGACGAGCCCGCGCACGTAGGCGAGCAGGCCGGGCTGTACGAGCCGGTAGGCCACGGCGAAGGCGGCCTCCTCCCCCTCCTGGGCCCGCGCGACGGCCGCGCCCAGTTCCCCGTCGTACGCCTGTGCGCGGCGGGGTTCCCCTCCGTGGCCCAAGAACCGTCCTCGTCCGTACCGGGCGCGTAGCGCACCGCTGTCGCTTGGCGTGACCACGCCGAACGCGCCCACACCCCCACGGTCATCAGCGTCCGGCGCCACGAAAGTGTCACAGCCCGTCACACGCCCCGTACGGCACCCGCGGGCGGGCGGTCCGCCCGCGCTCCCCGGCAACCGGGCGGCCGTCGGGCGGCGGTCGCCACGGGCCACGGACGCGGCGATCACCCCACGACCGGCCCGCGGATTCCGTACAGCCCTTCGCCTCCCGCACATCCATGGGGCCCACCGGGCCATGCGCGGGTCCGGCGACTCCCCGTGTGACGTCCGGCCCACCCCCGGTCCCGGAGGAGTGCCACCTGAGGGACAGACGGCGCCCACACAGGACCCCGACCGTCACACGCGCCGAGCTCCCGCGCCGTGCGAAACTCCGGCCGTCACAGGCGTCAGGCCCCCGCTCCGCCCGAAACCCCCACCACCCCAGACGTCAACCCCGCACACCGTCCGACGCGTCGCGGCACAGTAGGCGGAGGGAGCCGTCGCCCGTGTAGCAGCGGCGGGCCTCGTCGATGGGGTCCCAGAGGCGGCCGTCGGGGGTGCGGACCCAGTGGTCGCCCCCGGAGGACCACCACTCGCCGCCGGTCTGGCGGGCGATCACCTCGCCGGCGTAGGCGCCGAACCCGCGCAGCACCAGTTCCACGGCGGCGAGCGGGGCCGCCTCCTGGCGTATGTCCTCGATCATCCGGTCGACGCTCCACAGACTGCGCGCCGAGTAGTCGAGGCGCAGCCGTGCTCCTTCGCGCATCGCCGCCACCGCGTCCGCCGCCCAGCGGACCGGCTTGGTCGCGGCCGAGGGCCTGGTCTCCTGCTGTGTGGTCACAGTCGTCGCAGTCGTCACACCCTGCTAAGCGATCCGGCGAAGCGTTTCGTCACCCTGCTGCCGCGGGCGGCGGCTCAGCCGTCCCGGCGGCTGCGGCGGGACACCGCGGCGCGCAGGACCCGGCGTCCCTCCGTCGAGACCTCGAGGGCTCTGCGCAGGCCCGCCGGGCCGTGGGCGGTGAGGAGTTCCAGGACCGTGAGCTGGCGGCGCAGTTCGGCGGCGAGCAGCGGCGACAGGCCGTCGGAGCGTCCGTCACGGCGGGCGTCGGCGAGGCCCGAGTCGTCGGCGGCGCCGTCCAGCAGCCGGTGGATCCGCAGCGCGGCGACGGAGCAGCCGTCGGTCCACTCCCGCAGCCCGGCGGCGGACCACCCGGCGGGGGCGTCGGCGAGCATCCGGTGCGCGAGCGTCACGGCCTCGTCCGCGCCGGTGTCCACCGCGTCCAGCGCGCCCCGGACCTGCTCCAGCCGCTGGGCCCAGTCACCGGCGGGCGCGGCCGGGGAGAGGCTCGCCCACAGCGGCCGCAGCGCCTCGTCGTCGCCGCCCAGCAGCGGCACGCACCGATCCAAACAAGCCAGCCCGCTCACGGCCAGCCCGCGCTCGTCGGCCCGCTCGATCAGTTCCACCAGGCTCATCCACGCCCCCTCAGGGAATGTTCCCGGGCCCCCGAACGAGGCCCTCACGTGCCCCGTCCCTCACGGAGCCCGCATTTCCCCTTACTGCGTGCGACGGGCCAGGAGTGTCACAGGGGCACCACGCCGAGCCGGTCGAGGAGGCGGAAGAGCAGGTTTTCGGCCACCAGTTCGGGGTCGGCGGTCAGCACCTCGGCCAGGTCCTCGGCGGAGACGGTGTGCCCCGCCTCCTCGGCCCAGAAGACGGCCCGCTCGGCGGCGTCGGAGGGATCCAGGAAGTAGTCCTCCAGCGTGAGCCCCTCCCGCTGCCCCTCGAGGTAGCCGGCCATGCGGGCCCGCGCCAGGCAGGTCGTCCACGCCCCGCTCTCCGGCGACGCCGCCTCCACCACCACGCAGTCGCTGTTCATGACGTACCCGAAGAGCGCGGGCGCGCCGGTCTCCCGGGCCAGGTCGTTCATGTTCCCGATGTCGCCCCGGCCGTCCGGGTACTCCCACACCTGCCAGCCGCCGGGCGCCGAGGTGTGCAGGGTCATGCCCCCGGCCGCGCCGGCCAGCGTGTCCAGTTCGGCGAGCGGCCGCTCCCCGCGGCCCACGACGAAATACCCCCAGTAGCCCATGTGCCGGTGTTCCCCCCTGGTGTCGCGGTCGGTCCGTCAGAACACCACCACAGCCGTACGGGAGTCCGCAGCCGTATGCGGCAATCCGTCCCGCGGCACGGGCCCGTCCGGGGGCCGGTCAGTCCAGCCTGTCCGCCAGGTCCCGGAACCGCGCCCAGGACAGCTCCGGTTCGTCCGGGTCCCAGAGCTTCTGGACGGTCGCCCGCAGCGGCATCCTGATCCCGTCCGCGACCTGGTCCTGGGTCTGGGCCCCGGGGATGTCGCCCCAGACCGCGAAGGACCCGCCGAGGATCCGGTCGTCGTACCGCTCCGGGACGGCGGTGGTGCCGCGCAGCACCAGGGGTGTCCACTGCTCGTAGATCCGCTCGCCCGTCGGGTAGACGAAGGTCAGGGGCTCCCCGAGGACGTAGTAGAGGAACTCGTCGTTGTAGTTGACGACCTCGCGGCCCTCGCTCAGGTACTCCGCGGGCTGCCGGGCGCCGATCTCCTTGCCGGTCCAGTAGGCGACCCGGATGTCCTCGGCCGCCCGCACCGAGCCGCCCCGGAAGAAGCCGTCGTTCCAGGCGCGGGGCGTGCGGTCGTGGGCGCGGACGGTGGCGGCCCGGTCGTTGAGCCAGCCGGTGGTCAGGTCCTCCACGGTCGCGCCGGAGCCGTACTTCTCCCGCGCGGCGGCGGCAAGGCCCGGGAACGACGCCTCGGGGTCGGGGACCACCAGCGCCTGGTACTCGTCGCCGCCCAGGTGCCACTGCCCACCCGGGAAGAGCCCGGCGTACTCGTCCAGCAGGTCGTCGACGATCTCGGCGGACCCGGGCTTCGAGATGTCGATCGCGCCGCGTACCGCGCCCCCGTTCACGTCGCGCAGCTGGAGGTCCGGGTGGGCGGCGAGGACCGCACCGAGGTGTCCGGGCGAGTCGATCTCGGGGACGACGGTGATGTGCCGGCTCTCCGCGAGGTCGACGATCCTCTTCACCTGCGCCTTGGTCAGGTGGTCCGCGGACACGATCTCCGGGTGCGAGCCGGACTCGATACGGAAGCCCTGGTCGTCGGAGAAGTGCAGGCCGATCTCGTTGAACTTCAGATCGCCCAGCTCGCGGATCCGGTCCTCGATCCAGCCGGCGTCGTAGTGCTTGCGCGCGATGTCCAGCATCAGTCCGCGCCGCGGCTTGGCGGGCTCGTCGCGCACCACGCCCTCGGGGGCGGCGCCGGTCCCCCTGATCTCCTGCTTGAGGGTGCGGGTGCCGTAGAACGCGCCCGCCTCGCCGGGGGCGCTGACGGTCACCCGCCCGTCCCGCACGGTCATCGTGTACGACTCGGGGTTCGCGCCCGCGTCCCGGTTCAGCTCCAGCCGCAGGTCCCCGGCCCGCCGGTCGTCCTTCTCCCCCGCGTACGCCAGTCCCAGCTCGCCGGCTATCAGGCGTCCCTCGTCGGCCAGCGCGGGATCGTCCACGACCACCCGGTGGTCCTTCGCGGGGCGCCAGCCCGGACCGCGCTCCGCGGTGTGGTCGCGTACGGCGGGTATGGTGCGCGGCGTCCGCGACAGCGGGTAGGTGCGGCTGGGGCTCGGACTCGGGCTCTTCGCGGGGGAGGCCGCCGCCCGGCTCGCGGACGCGCCGTCGCCGTCGCCGTCCGAGGCCGTCCAGAGGCCGAGGCCCACGCCGGACGCGGCCACCAGCGCGCCCGCGGCGACGGCCACGACCGGCACCCACCGCCGCCGCGCCGCCCCCGCCCCCGTCACCGCGCGGCGCCCGTGCCGCCCGTGCCGCCCGTGCTCTCCGTGATGTCCGTGCTGCCTGTGCTGACTCACCCGGCCAACGTACGACCCGAACGGGTGAAGGGGGCGGATGAGCCGCCTTCAAACTCTGCCGTCCGGGTGAATTCGGGATACCGATCGGACACGTCTCGGACGCACTCGATAACGTGTCGTCACAACTCTCACAGCATCTTCCATCGACACATACGCGACGCCCACGAGGACCCACGCTGCCTGCGCACCGTCTCCCAGACCTCCCCGGCCGAGTCGCCATACCCGGGCAGTCCCGCGGCGCACCCGGCGCCCCGCCCGCGCTCGAGCGGTTCAACACCGCTCCCGCCGAGGACGCCGAGCGCGCCCTCCTGGCCTGCCTGCGCAGCCTGCGCTGGGCCCTGCGCCTCTCCGGCCACCGCCCCTACCCCGACCTGCCGTCCCTCCTGGCCGCCTCCGACGAGGCGGCGTACGACCTCTCCCCCGGGGAACTGACGGAGGCCCTGGCCGCCGAATCCCTCCCCGCCCTCCCCGACGGCACCTACTCCGCCGCCCACACGGCCCTGACCGCGGCCCACACGGCGTACGAGGCCAAGTTCGGCCACGTCTTCGTCATCTGCCTGGACGGCGTCCCCGAGGAGGAGGCCCTGGACCGGGTCCTGGAGAGCATCCGGTCACGATTGGCGAACGATCCGGACGACGAACGGGCGGTGGCGGCGGAAGAACTCCGCCGCCTGGCACGGGCCAGGCTGGTGAACATCCTCGGGTGAGCGCCCCCGGGGGCGCGGGGCCGCGACGGTCCGCGGCTCCGCCGCGCGAGCGCGACCAGCCACGACGGCGCCGTACCCGGCAAAAGACCGCATACCCCCACCACGGTGGCCGTCGATAGTCCGTAAGCGTGCCAGTTCGATCACACCGGCAGGCCCCCTGTCAGTGCCGCGGACATCCGTCGCTACGATGCTGAGGGCCGGTGGACCGTACCCGGCCGGGCCCGACCGACAAGGAAAGCCGGCGCGGCCCCGAACCCCGCTCCCGGAGGAAACTTCCGTGCCGGCTGGAACGCTGTACCGCGGCCGGGAAGGAATGTGGTCCTGGGTGGCTCACCGAGTCACCGGCGTCCTCATTTTCTTCTTCCTGTTCGTTCACGTGCTGGACACCGCCCTCGTGCGGGTGTCCCCCGAGGCCTACGACACCGTCGTGGCCACGTACAAGACGCCGATCGTCGCGCTGCTGGAGTACGGCCTCGTCGCCGCCATCCTGTTCCACGCGCTCAACGGCCTGCGTGTCATCGCCGTCGACTTCTGGGTCAAGGGCGCCCGCTACCAGAAGCAGATGCTCTGGACCGTCGTCGCCATCTGGGTCGTGCTGATGCTCGGGGCGATCTACCCCGTCCTCGGCCACGCCGCTCGTGAACTGTTCGGGAGCTGACACCCATGTCCACGACTGACACCACCGCCTCGGGCATCGGCCCCGTCGAGGGCGCCTCGCTCTACTCCGTCGACAACCCGGCGCCGGTCATCGAGCCCCCGCGCAAGCGGACCAAGAAGACCCCGAAGGCCACCCGTGGCAACTTCGAGCTGGCCGCCTGGCTGTTCATGCGCCTGTCCGGCGTCGTCCTGGTCGTCCTCGTCATCGGCCACCTGCTGATCCAGCTGGTCCTCGACGGCGGCGTCTCCAAGATCGGCTTCGCCTTCGTGGCCGGCCGCTGGGCCTCGCCGTTCTGGCAGGTCTGGGACCTGCTGATGCTGTGGCTGGCGATGCTGCACGGCGCCAACGGCCTGCGCACGGTCATCAACGACTACGCGGAGCGGCCGAACACCCGGCTGTGGCTCAAGGGCCTGCTCTACACCGCCACGGTGTTCACCATCCTGCTGGGCACGCTGGTGATCTTCACCTTCGACCCGAACATCCGCTAGGCACGGGGCTGCGAGAACTATGAAGATCCACAAGTACGACACCGTCATCGTCGGCGCCGGTGGCGCCGGCATGCGCGCGGCCATCGAGTCGACCAAGCGCAGCCGCACCGCCGTCCTGACCAAGCTCTACCCCACCCGCTCCCACACGGGCGCCGCGCAGGGCGGCATGGCCGCCGCGCTGGCCAACGTGGAGGAGGACAACTGGGAGTGGCACACCTTCGACACGGTCAAGGGCGGTGACTACCTGGTCGACCAGGACGCCGCCGAGATCCTGGCGAAGGAGGCCATCGACTCCGTCCTCGACCTGGAGAAGATGGGCCTGCCGTTCAACCGGACCCCGAACGGCACCATCGACCAGCGCCGCTTCGGCGGTCACAGCCGCAACCACGGCGAGGCCCCGGTCCGCCGCTCCTGCTACGCGGCCGACCGCACCGGTCACATGATCCTCCAGACGCTGTACCAGAACTGCGTCAAGGAGGGCGTGGAGTTCTTCAACGAGTTCTACGTCCTGGACCAGCTGATCACCGAGGTCGACGGCGTCAAGAAGTCCGCCGGCGTGGTCGCGTACGAGCTGGCCACCGGCGAGATCCACGTCTTCCAGGCGAAGGCCGTGATCTACGCGTCCGGCGGCACCGGCAAGTTCTTCAAGGTGACGTCGAACGCGCACACGCTGACCGGTGACGGCCAGGCCGCCGTGTACCGGCGCGGGCTGCCGCTGGAGGACATGGAGTTCTTCCAGTTCCACCCGACCGGCATCTGGCGCATGGGCATCCTGCTGACGGAGGGCGCCCGCGGTGAGGGCGGCATCCTGCGCAACAAGGACGGCGAGCGCTTCATGGAGAAGTACGCGCCGGTCATGAAGGACCTCGCCTCGCGTGACGTCGTCTCGCGCTCCATCTACACGGAGATCCGCGAGGGCCGCGGCTGCGGTCCCGAGGGCGACCACGTCTACCTGGACCTCACGCACCTCCCGCCGGAGCAGCTCGACGCCAAGCTGCCCGACATCACGGAGTTCGCGCGGACCTACCTCGGCATCGAGCCGTACACGGACCCGATCCCGATCCAGCCGACCGCGCACTACGCGATGGGCGGCATCCCGACCAACGTCCAGGGTGAGGTCCTCGCGGACAACACCACCGTCGTGCCGGGTCTGTACGCGGCCGGCGAGGTCGCCTGCGTCTCCGTGCACGGCGCCAACCGCCTGGGCACCAACTCGCTGCTGGACATCAACGTCTTCGGCAAGCGGGCCGGCATCGCGGCGGCGGAGTACTCGCAGAAGGCCGACTTCGTCGAGCTGCCGGAGGACCCGGAGTCGTTCGTCGTCGGGCAGATCGAGCGGCTGCGGTCCTCCACCGGCAACGAGCGGGTGGCCACCATCCGCCGTGAGCTGCAGGAGACCATGGACGCCAACGTCATGGTGTTCCGCACCGAGCAGACGATCAAGACGGCGGTCGAGAAGATCGCCGAGCTGCGCGAGCGCTACAAGAACGTCGCCATCCAGGACAAGGGCAAGCGGTTCAACACGGACCTGCTGGAAGCGATCGAGCTGGGCAACCTGCTGGACCTCGCCGAGGTCATGGCGGTGTCGGCCCTCGCCCGCAAGGAGTCCCGCGGCGGTCACTACCGCGAGGACTATCCGAACCGCGACGACGTCAACTTCATGCGCCACACGATGGCGTACCGCGAGGTCGGCGCCGACGGCACCGAGACCGTCCGTCTGGACTACAAGCCGGTCGTCCAGACCCGCTACCAGCCGATGGAGCGTAAGTACTGATGGCTACCCCTGTTCTGGACAAGGCGGACGCGGCCGGTTCCCCCGAGCCCGGTTTCGCCGACTCCCCGTACATCACCGTCACGATGCGGATCCGCCGGTTCAACCCGGAGGTCTCGGCGGAGGCGGTCTGGGAAGACTTCCAGCTGGAGATCGACCCCAAGGAGCGTGTCCTCGACGCGCTGCACAAGATCAAGTGGGACCTGGACGGCACGCTGACCTTCCGCCGTTCCTGCGCCCACGGCATCTGCGGCTCCGACGCCATGCGGATCAACGGCAAGAACCGCCTGGCGTGCAAGACGCTGATCAAGGACATCAACCCCGAGAAGCCGATCACGGTCGAGGCCATCAAGGGCCTGACGGTCCTCAAGGACCTGGTCGTGGACATGGAGCCGTTCTTCCAGGCGTACCGGGACGTGATGCCCTTCCTGATCACGAAGGACACCAACGAGCCGACGCGCGAGCGGCTGCAGTCCGCCGAGGACCGCGAGCGCTTCGACGACACGACCAAGTGCATCCTGTGCGCCGCGTGCACGTCGTCGTGCCCGGTGTTCTGGAACGACGGGCAGTACTTCGGCCCGGCGGCCATCGTCAACGCGCACCGCTTCATCTTCGACTCGCGTGACGAGGCCGGCGAGCAGCGCCTGGAGATCCTCAACGACCGCGACGGCGTCTGGCGCTGCCGCACGACCTTCAACTGCACGGACGCCTGCCCGCGCGGCATCGAGGTCACGAAGGCGATCGCGGAAGTGAAGCGCGCGCTGATCACGCGTCGCTACTGAGGTACGTCGTTCGTTCACGTCCGTGAGGGCCCCGTCTCCGCTGGAGACGGGGCCCTCTGGCATATGCCACCCGTTGGGGTGAAGCCTCCGGAAGAGTGTCGCGAGCATCATGCGGTCCGCATGAGGATGCTTCAGGTTCCAGCCCCGAGGAGGCACGCATGCCCGCGACATCCGGCGACCAGCGCCACAACGAGCGTCCGCTGACCGCGTGGGTGAATCATCTTGAGGACCGCTGTCCGGGATGCCGCTTCGAGATCATCGAAGGCCAGATCCTCGTGTCTCCGCTGCGGGACGGCACGCACTCCCACATCCTGACCGACTTCATGGTCACCTTCATCGCGGCGGGGCTGGCCGACGGTGACACGGAGGTCGTCCAGGGCATCGGGCTCTGGCTGCCCACCGGTGTCGAGGACTACGCCGTCCCGGACCTCTCGCTGGTGAACACGGACATCGACAGGCATCTCGTCGAGAACAACTGCTACGACCCGGCCTGCTTCAGGCTCGTCCTCGAGGTCACCTCGGAGAACTGGGCGGCCGACCTCAGGACCAAGGTCGCCGCCTACGCCGAGGCCAAGGTCCCCGTCTACGTCGTCGTCGACCGCGAGCACCAGCGCCTCCACGTCCTGACCGACCCTGCGGGAGGCAAGTACGCCACCCACCGCACCCACTCCCCCGGCCAGCAGGTCACCCTCCCCGACTCGATCGGCGCCAAGGTCACCCTGGACGTGACCGAGATCCTTCGGGCGGGACAGCCCCGCACGTCCGACTGAGCCGCACACAGAGCACGGCCGATTCGTGACGCAGCCCACTGCGCCCTTGAGTTGAACACGTTCAAAAGATGGGTCTAGAGTCTCTCCTGTCAGCGTTTTGAACGTGTTCAAGAAGGGCTGGGGGACATGGACCGTACGGTCATCGCCTATGTCATCTACCTGGTGGTCAGCATCGGGCTGACCGTGTGGGTGGCTCGCACGCTCAGCAGCAACGGGCGGATCTTCCTGTCCGACGTGCTGCACGGCAACGAGAAGCTCGCCGACGCCGTCAACCACCTCCTGGTGGTCGGCTTCTACCTCGTCAACCTCGGGTTCGTCGCGCTGTACCTGAGCGACGACGAGACGATCACCGACACGCGCGGCATCTTCGAGGCCCTGTCCACCAAGCTCGGCGTGGTGCTGCTGGTGCTCGGCGTGATGCACCTGGGCAACGTGTACGTGCTCAACAAGATCCGGCGGCGCGGGGTGATGGAGCGGGAGCAGGTCCCGCCGGTGCCGCCGCAGGGCTGGGCGGCCCCGGCGGCCCCGCAGGCCGGGGCGTGAGCGGCGTGGCAACCGCACACGGGGACCGGGACGCCGCGCGCGTCCCGGTCCGCCGGCTCACCGTGCTGTACGACGCCGAGTGCTCCCTGTGCGCCTTCGTACGGGACTGGCTGGTGCGCCAGCCCCAGCTGGTGCCCCTGGAGCTGGTCCCGGCGGCCTCGGAGGCGGCGCGGGCCCGCTTCCCCGGCCTCGACCACGCCTCCACCCTGGAGGAGATCACCGTGGTCGGTGACGGCGGGCAGGTGTACCGGGGCGCCGCCGCCTGGGTCGTCACCCTGTGGGCGCTGCGCGAGTACCGGCGGCTGGCCCACCGGCTGAGCACCCCGTCCGGCGCCCTGCTCGCCAAGGGCGCGGTGCTGGCCGCCGCCAAGTGGCGCGGGGCGGTGTCCGGGTGGGGCGGCGGCGTGTACCGCCGGGGCGACGGGTGGACGTACGATCCGCGCGACGGCTGGAGCTACACCGCGCCGGGCTGCGGCGCGGGCACCTGCACCGCCCCGTAGGGCGGGCCCTCCCTGGCGTTAGGCTCCTTCCGTGCCCGCGAAGAACGACGGCCCCGGCGACGGCGCCACCCTCAGCAAGTCCGAGCAGACCCGCGCCCTGATCCTGGAGACCGCCATGCGGCTCTTCCAGGAGCGCGGGTACGACAAGACGACCATGCGGGCCATCGCCAAGGAGGCGGGGGTCTCCGTCGGCAACGCGTACTACTACTTCGAGGGCAAGGAACACCTGATCCAGGGCTTCTACGACCGGATCGCCGCCGAGCACCAGGTGGCCGTCCGGGAGGTCCTGCGCCGGGAGACCGACCTGGAGGCCCGGCTCGCGGGCGTGCTGAAGGCGTGGCTGGACATTGCCACGCCGTACCACGAGTTCGCGGTGCAGTTCTTCAAGAACGCCGCCGACCCGGACAGCCCGCTCAGCCCCTTCTCCCCCGAGTCGGAGCACGCGCGCGTGGAGGCGATCAGCGTCCACCGCGCGGTGCTCGCCGGGACGAAGGGCAAGGTGCCCGAGGAGCTGCGGGACATCCTGCCCGAGCTGATGTGGCTGTCCCAGATGGGGCTCGTCCTGTACTGGATCTTCGACCGCACCGAGGGCCGGGAGCGCAGCTACCGGCTGGCCGAGCGCGGCGCCCGGATCACCGCGCGGGGCATCGCCCTGGCCCGTTTCCGGGTGCTACGGCCCCTGGTGCGCGAGGTGCACGAACTGTTCACGGAGTTCCTGCCCGGGATGACCAAGGCGCTCCCCGACCCGGCGAGGAAGGGGAACGGGGCGCCCGCCGGCGACGGGCGCCCCGACGCCGTCAGTTGACGGCGTCCACCTCACCGGGCACGAGTTCCACGTCGTGCGTCAGGGGACCGTCCGTCACGGTCACCTGGGCCGCGCGGGAGCCGAGCGAGGCCGCCGTGGCCGCGAGCAGATAGGTGCCCGGAGCCGGCACGGAGACGATGTACGCGCCGTCGGCGAGGGAGACCACGCGGTCCAGTTGACGGCCGCCCGAGGTCAGCAGGGTGACGGCCGCGCCCTCGACGGGTTCGCCGTCGGCGGTGCGGACGAAGCCGTGGACCACCGAGGAGGGGCCCTCGTCCCGGGCGGGGACCCGCTCGGCCGCCACGGCCTCCTCCTCCTTCGGTTCGACCGCCAGGTGCGGCAGCCGCTTCTCCAGACCGGCCGGCAGCCACCAGTTGGACTTCCCGAGCAGGTGCATCACGGCCGGCACCAGTGCCGTACGGAGGATGAACGCGTCCAGGGCGACCGCGGCGGCCAGCCCCACGCCCGCCATGGCGGCGCCGTAGTCGCCGCTGAGCACGAAGGCGAGGAAGACGCAGACCATGATCAGGGCCGCGGAGTTGATGACGCGGCTGGTCTCCGCGAGGCCGACGCGCACCGCGCGGGCGTTGTCCCGGGTGTGCACCCACTCCTCGTGCATCCGGCTCACCAGGAACACCTGGTAGTCCATGGAGAGCCCGAACAGCAGCGACAGCATGATGATCGGCAGGAAGGACGCGATGGGGCCCTCCTCGCCGAGGCCCAGCAGGTCCAGGCCGTAGCCCCACTGGAAGATCATCACCAGGACGCCGAAGGAGGCCGCCGCCGCGAGCAGGTTCATCACGGCGGCCGTCAGCGGCACCACCAGGGAACGGAACGCGAGCAGCAGGAGCAGGAAGCCCAGGCCGATGATCGTGCCGATGAACAGCGGCAGCCGCTCGCCGGTCACCGTCGCGAAGTCCTTGGACACCGCGGTCACCCCGCCGACGTGGGCCTCGACGCCCGCCTCCGGGATGACGTCGTCGCGCAGGGTGTCGATGAGCCGGTCCGTCTCCGCGTCCTGCGGGGAGGTGGCGGGGACGACCTGGATGACGGTGACGCCGTTCGCGGGCGGTACGGCGGCGACCTGGGCGACGCCCTCGGTCTCCTTCAGGACGGTCACCAGGTTGTCGGACGCCTCGCCGTCCACGACCACCTGGAGCGGGCCGTTGAAGCCGGGTCCGAAGCCCTCGGCGAGCAGGTCGTAGGCCTTCCTGGTGGTCATGGAGGCGTCGTCGTTGCCCTGGTCCACGGTGCCCAGGCGCAGCGACAGCAGCGGGACCGCGAGCGCCGCCATCAAAACCACGGCGAGGACGGCCACGGACCGCGGGCGGCGCTGGACGCCGGCGGACCAGCGCGCGGCGAGACCGCTCGTCGTCTCGGTCCGCGGGCCCTGCTCCGCGAGCCCGCGGCGCTGGCGGCGGCTGAGCACCCGGTGGCCGAGCAGGCCGAGCAGCGCGGGCAGCAGGGTGACGGCGGCGAGCACGCTCAGCACGACGGTGAGGGTGGTGCCGATGACCACGCCGTCCAGGAACCGCAGGTTCGTCACCAGCATCCCGGCGAGCGCGATGCACACCGTGCCGCCCGCGAACAGCACCGCGCGGCCGGAGGTGTTGAGGGCGGTGACCGCCGCCTCCTCCGGGTCGGCGCCGCGCAGGATGCCGCGCCGGTGCCGGGTGACGATGAACAGGGCGTAGTCGATGCCGACGCCGAGGCCGATCAGCGTGGACAGCAGCGTGGCGAGTTCGGGGACGTTGGTGACGTGGCTGAGCAGCTGCGTGCCGAACATGCCGGTGCCGACGCCGAAGACGGCGACCACGATCGGCAGCAGCATCGCGAAGAGCGACCCGAAGGCCACGAACAGCACGACGGCGGCGGCCAGGATGCCGACCAGTTCGGCGGTGCCCGTCGGCGGTTCCTGGACGCGTGTGATGGCCTGGCCGCCCAGCTCCACCTGGAGCCCGTCGCGCGCGGCGTCCTGCGCCGTGTCGACGACGTCCTGGACCAGCTCCTTCGGCACGGCGTCCGCCTGCTCGGCGAACGTGACCTGCGCGTAGGCGATCCGCCCGTCCTCGCTGATCTGCGCCGCGCCCTGCTCGCCGTAGGGGTTGGTGACGGCGCCGACGCCCTCCATGCGTCCGATCTCCGTCAGCGCCGGCTCGATCCGGGACCGTACGGAGTCGTCCCGCACGGAGCCCTCGTCGACCTTCCACACCACGGTGTCGGTGTCGCCGGCGCGTTCCGGGAACGCCCGCTCCATCAGGTCGTACGCCCGCTTGGAGTCGGTGTCCGGCAGCGAGAAGACCTCCGCGTAGTTCGTGCCCGCGCTGCTCGCCGAGACCCCCAGTCCGAGCAGCGCCCCCACCCACAGCAACAGGACCACCAGCCGATGCCGATAGCACCAGCGTGCCAATACCGCCACTTCAAGCTCCTTCGTCGCTCGGTCGGTCCCCCAGGTCCTGGGCAGCAGCATCGACGGCGGCACCCGCGCGGGGACACGACCGGCGCGGGACTCTCAAGGAACTCCAAAGAGAAGTCCCGTACGTCCACGGGGAGTCGAGCCGATACTGGGGGCATGACGACAGCTCCCGGCACCGTGCTGGTCGTGGAGGACGAGGAGAGCATCGCAGACGTCCTCGCCATCGCCCTGCGCTACCACCGTTTCGAGGTCATGACCGCGGGCACGGTCCGCGAGGCGCTCGCGCTGACCGAGCACACCCGCCCCGACTGCGCCCTCCTCGACGTGATGCTGCCGGACGGCGACGGCCGCGCCCTGGGGCGTGAACTGCGCTCCCGCCGGCCGGAGCTGGCGCTGGTGTTCCTCACCGCGCGGGACGCGCCCGCCGAGGTCGTCGGCGCGCTCGGCTTCGGCGACGACTACATCACCAAGCCGTTCAACATCGACGAGGTCGTCGCCCGGATCACCGCCGTACTGCGCCGCACCCGCCCCGCCGACGTCCTCCCGCAGCGGGCGCCGCTGCGCCACGGCGACCTGGAACTGGACGAGACGACGTACTCGGTGCGCCGCGCGGGCCGCTCGGTGGAGCTCACCCCCACCGAGTACGCGCTGCTGCGCTTCCTGGTGCGCAACGGCGGCCGGATCGTGCCGAAGGAGCAACTGCTGCGCCACGTCTGGCAGTACGAGCACGCCCCGGCCGAGTCGACCGTCGTCGAGACCTACATCAGCTATCTGCGGCGCAAACTCGACACCCTGGGCCCGCCGGTGATCACCACCCGGCGCGGGGTCGGGTACGGCCTGGCATGAGGCTCCCGATCCGGAAGCCGGGCCGCGGGCGGGGCGTCCACTCGCTGCGCGGGGCGCTGACCCTGGCGAACGTGGTGCTGCTGGCCCTCGGCATCGTGGCGGCCACCGCGGTGAGCGTGATGGGCATGCGCTACTACCTGCTGGACCAGATCGACACGGAGCTGACCCGCACCCGGGACTCGCTGGGCGGCACGGAGCTGACGCTGCGGCAGATCGACTCGCTGAGCGTGCTGAGCTTCTTCCGCGACCGGGTGGACCCGGACTGGAACCGGGAGGAGGACCCGGACTCGATCTTCGCCGCCGTGAACACCCGGGGCGAGCCCGTCGGCGTCCTCGGCTTCGAACCGACGAAGGCCCAGCGCGACCTGGCCGACGCGGTGGGTGACGCGCGCACCCTGCTCCAGGACCCGGAACCGCACGACGTCACCGTGCGCGGCTCCGCCTACCGCGTCACCGCCGCCCGGCTCGCGGACGGCACGTACATCCTGATCGCCGGCTCCACCGAGGTGGTGCACCACGCCATCGCCAAGGCGGTCAAGTTCGACCTGGCCATCGGGACGCTGCTGTTGCTGCTGCTGGCCTGCCTGACCATGTTCAGCGTGCGGCGGCGGATGCGGCCGCTGGAGGACATGGTGGAGACCTCGTCGGCGATCGCGGAGGGGGACCTGACCCGGCGGGTGCCCTCCAGCCGGGAGACGATCCTCGAGGTGGAGCAGCTGCGGCTCGCCCTCAACTCGATGCTCCAGCAGGTCGAGTCGGCGTACCGCACGCGCGAGCGCAGCGCGGCCCAGCTGCGGCGGTTCGTCGCCGACGCCTCGCACGAGCTGCGGACGCCGCTGGCCGCGATACGCGGCTACCTCCAGCTGTACGACCGGGGGATGCTGCGGGAGCCGACGGAGCGCAGGCGGGCCTGGGACAGGATGCTGGCGGAGTCCGACCGCATGGGGCGGCTCGTCGACGAACTGCTGGTGCTGGCCCGGCTGGACCAGCGTCCCGAACTGCGGCTGCGGAACGTGGACGTGTGCCGGCTGGTGCGGGACGCGGCGGAGGACCTGCGGGTGCAGCAGCCGGAGCGGGCGGTGAGCGTGGACGCGGACGGCTCGGTACTGGTGCGCGCGGACGAGTCGGGGCTGCGGCAGGTCCTGGGGAACCTGCTGGGCAATGTGCGGACGCACACTCCGGCGGACGTCGCGGTACGGCTCGGGGTGGTCCGCGCGGACGGGGTGGTGCGGCTGTCCGTGGCGGACGACGGGCCGGGACTCGCGGCGGAGGACGCGGCGCGCGTCTTCGACCGCTTCTTCCGCGCGGGCGGGGGCGCGGGGAGCGGCCTCGGCATGGCGATCGTGCAGGGCGTGGTGCGGGCCCACGGGGGTGAGGTGGCGGTGCGGACGGCGCCGGGCGAGGGGCTGAAGGTGACCGTGACCCTGCCGGCCCGCCCGGGAGCGTGCCCGACGGACGACGGCACGACGCCCCCCGTCCCAGAACCCACCCCCGCGAGCCGCACGGCGTGAGACCGGTTCACTCCCCGACGGCCGCGAGGCCAGCGACCCGACCGGCTTCCAGGACACCCCCATTAACTGCGGGCAATCGTGCCTCCCCCAGTGCCTTGAAGGCCTGGGAGGTGCCCCCAGGGCGGCACGGGTGGGCGCGGCGGCACCCCGTGAGCGCGGGTAAGCGAAACCCACCCCCGGCCCGCGCCAGCGCCTCAGGCCTGCTTGGAGGCCAACTCGATCACCGTGATGTCCGACGGCGCCCCCACCCGCGTGGGCGGCCCCCACGCACCGGCCCCCCTGCTGACGTACAACTGCGTGTCCCCGTACCGCTCGAGTCCCGCGAGGGTGGGATTGGCCAGACCGGCCACGAGGTTGCCGGGGAACAGCTGCCCGCCGTGGGTGTGGCCGGACAACTGGAGGTCGACACCGTGGTCGACGGCGTCATGGATCTGCACCGGCTGGTGGGCGAGCAGCACACACGCCCGCCCCCGGTCCCGGTCCCCGAGCGCCTTCGCGTAGTCCGGGCCCTGCCCCTCGTCCTCTCCGGACACGTCGTTGACTCCCGCCAGGTCGAAGTGCGGCAGCTCCGTGCGGGCGTTCTCCAGCGGGTTCAGCCCGAGCCGCCGCACCTCCTCGACCCACTGCTCGGCACCGGAGAAGTACTCGTGGTTGCCGGTGACGAAGAACGAGCCGTGACGTGCCCTCAGCTGCGCCAGCGGGGCCGCGGCCGGGCCGAGGTCCTTCACGCTCCCGTCCACCAGGTCGCCGACGACCGCGATCAGGTCCGCCTGGGTCGAGTTGACCGTGTCGACGACCTTCTGCGCGAAGCCGCGTCCGAGCACCGGCCCGAGGTGGATGTCGCTGACCACCGCGATGCGGTAACCGTGCGCCGCGCGGGGAAGCTTGGCGAGCGGCACGGTGACCCGCTTCACCCGCGGGCCGCGCAGCACGCCGTACGTCCCGTAGCCGACGGTCCCCACGGCCGCCGCCGCGGCGGCCCCGCCGACGACACGGGAGACGAACAGACGCCGGGAGGGGGCGGCAGGCGTCTCCCGCGGGCCGGGGGCGGCGCTGTCTGCCGCCGGACCGTCCCCGTCCGTCCCGCCGTCCGTCCCGCTGTCAGGACCGCGCCCCGCGCCCTGCCCGGCCGCTATCGGCTCCGGCCGCGCGGGGACGGGTACCGCCTCCTCCGACGCCCCCGCCCGCCGCTCCAGGATCCGCCGCAGCACCGGGCGCACCAGTTCGCCCGCGAGCACCGCCAGCAGCAGGTACAGGGCCAGGGCCAGCCACAGGTATCCGGGCCAGGCCAGGACCTGCTTGAGCCAGAAGGGGGCCCCGCCGCGCCCGGCGACGAAGGCCCCGACGGTCAGCGCCCAGCCGCCGACGAACAGCACGGCGCCCGCGCGGCGCACCGCGCCCGGCCCCTCCGTGGTGTCCCGGAACAGGCGCCGCCACACGTACCAGTTGCCCGTCACCAGGACGGCCACGACCAGTAGCGCGATGAGTACGAAAACGATGGCCACGAGGCGGAGTTCCCCTGTTCCCGGTCAGGACGTCCGTGACGTCCGGCTCAGTGCGCGCAGTCCGCGCAACCCGATGCCCCCGATGACCGTCCCCAGTACGAAGGAGACGACGGCGAGCGTCAGGTGAACGAAGAAGTACGCCGTCGGGTGCCCGTCCTCGAACGCGAGTCCGCTGCTGTCCTTGACCAGGTTCTTGACGAAAGTGACCCAAATGACCCAGCTCCACACCCCGAAGGCGAGCAGGAACCAGGAGACGGGGCGGCTGAGCTTCATACGCCCAGTATCACCGGGCGGTGTCCGGATCCTTGCCCGGGGTGGGGGCCTGCCCGGGACTTCGTCAGGCATGGCATGTACGTTTCCGGTCGTGCCCGCACCCAAGAACACCGTCCGGCGATCGCTGCTGGTCGCCTCCGCCGTCCTGCTCTCCACCGCGCTGACCGCGCCCGTCGCGCTCGCGGCCCCGAAACCGTCGACGAGTCCGTCGGCCACTCCCCCGGCGAAGATGTCCATCGTGGGCGGTACCCGGCTCGGTCAGGCGGGGACGCAGGTCAACCTCGCGAGCGGGGTGCCGGTGCTGCCGAAGGGGCTGTCGGCCCGCTCCTGGATCGTCGCCGACGCCGAGTCCGGCGAGGTGCTCGCCGCCCACAACGCGCACTGGCGGCTGGCCCCCGCGAGCACGCTGAAGATGCTGTTCGCGGACACGCTGCTGCCGAAGTGGCCCAGGACGACGAAGCACAAGGTCGAGCCGTCCGACCTGGCCGGGGTCGGCTCCGGTTCCAGCATGGTCGGCATCAAGGAGAACGAGACGTACACCGTCCACGACCTGTGGCTGGGCGTCTTCCTCCGCTCCGGCAACGACGCGGTGCACGTGCTGTCGGCGATGAACGGCGGAGTCGAGGACACCGTCGACGAGATGAACGCGCACGCCGAGGAGCTCCAGGCGCTCGACACCTTCGTGGTCAGCCCCGACGGCTACGACGCCCCGAAGCAGGTGTCGTCCGCGTACGACCTGACGCTGATCGCCCGTTCCGGGCTGCAGAAGAAGGACTTCCGGGAGTACGCCTCGACGGTCAGGGCGCAGTTCCCCGGTGAGACGAAGAAGAACAAGAAGGGCAAGAAGGTCCGCGAGTCCTTCGAGATCCAGAACACCAACCGGCTGCTGGCCGGCGACACCGACGTGCCGGTCTACCAGGGCATAGCCGGGGTGAAGAACGGCTACACCACCAACGCGGGCAACACCTTCACCGGTGTCGCCGAGCGGGACGGCAAGGTGCTGCTGGTCACCGTGATGAACCCGTCGAAGAACGAGCACAACGAGGCCTACAAGGAGACCGCGAAGCTCTTCGACTGGGGTTTCAAGGCGGCCGGCAAGGTCGAGCCGGTGGGTGAGCTGGTGCGGCCGAGGAGCGCGACGCAGGCCGATGCCCAGCCGGGCCCGTCCGCCTCCCCGGGTGAGGCCGGGGGCACCGGGGACGGTGCCGTCGCGGCCGGTTCGAAGCCGGTGGCGAGTGCCGCGTCGGGCGGCGGAACCGACGGCGTCGGGGTCGCGCTGGGCATCGCCGGCGGAGTGGTGGTGCTGCTGGCGGGGGGCGCCTTCCTGGTCAACCGGCGCTGGCCGCTGCCGGACCTGGTGCGCCGCCGCTCGCGTCCGTGACCCCGGGGACCTCGTCCCGCTTGCTCCCCGTCGCCGTCCAGGCGGCGCAGAACAGGACCAGTTTCGAGGTGAGGTTGATCCACAGCAGCAGGGCCACCGGGACGCCGAACGCGCCGTACATGCTCTTCGTGGCCACGCCCTGCAGATAGCCGCTGAGCAGCAGCTTCAGCAGTTCGAAGCCGACCGCGCCGGTGAGGGCGGCGACGATCAGGCGGTGCCGGGCGGGTTCGACGCCGGGCAGCAGGGTGAGGACGTACAGCAGGAGCAGGACGTCGGCACCGACGGCGACGGCGAACGCCGCCACGTGCAGGACGATCCCGCCCCAGCCGCCCTCCTCGAGCCCGAGGGCACCGCTGATCCGGCCGACCATCGCGGAGGCGACGGCGGAGGCGGCCAGGGTGATCAGCACCGCGCCGCCCAGGCCGACGAGGACGCCCAAGTCCTTGCCCTTGCGCAGGAAGGGGTTCTCCTCCTCGTCGGGCAGTTCCCACACCGCGCGCAGGCACGCGCGCGTGGAACCGGCCCAGCTGACGCCGGTGAACAGCAGCGCGGCACCGGCGATGAGCCCGACGGTGCCGGCGTTCTCCACCAGGTCCCCGATGTCCAGCTGGTCGGAGATGCCGGGCACCTGGTCGGTGATCCTGTCCTGGAGGGTCTCCCGCTGTTCCCGGCCGAGGGTGGCGGCGCCGATCGAGGCGGCCACGGTGAGCAGCGGGAACAGCGCGACGAAACTGGTGAACGTCATCGCGGCGGCCAGCCGCGCCCAGTGCACCCGGTCCAGGCGCTCGTACGACCGCCACGCGTGCGTGAGCATCAGCCGGGCCGTCCACGGCCCGACGACCGGAAGCCTTTTCAGCCAGTCCATGATCCGACCCTGCCCCGTCCCGGAGGCCCCATGTCCCGGCGCCCCCGTGTCCTGGTACCCCGGGACCGGTTTTCCACGGCCGGTGGCGGAGCGGACGGTTCCTCACCAGCCGGCCGCCGCCAGGGCGTACATCGCCGCCCAGACCAGGCCGATGACGGCGAGCGCGCGGTCGCCCAGCACCACGTCCTCGGGTTCGCCGGCGGTCCCGCGGTCGGCGAAGACGGCGTAGCGGAGGACGGCGAGGACGAAGGCGACCACGGACAGCTGCCGCCAGGGCAGCACGCCGGCGTGCGGCACGCCGCTGCCCTCCTCCAGGGCCCACAGGCAGTAGCCGAGGACGGCGACACCGGCGGCGAGCTGCCAGACGAAGCGGAGGTAGCCGGTGGTGTACTCGGTGAGCAGCGCGCGCGTGGCGCCCTCCTTCCCGGTCATCCGCACGGCCTCGGAGTAGCGCTTGGCGGCGACCATGAACAGCGCGCCGAACCCGGTGGTGATGAGGAACCAGCGGGACAGGGGGATGCCGAGGGCGAGTCCGCCGATCACCGCGCGCATCACGAAGCCGGTGGTGACGACGACGAGGTCGACGACGAGGACGTGCTTGAGGCTGACGCAGTACGCCAGTTGCATGACGAGGTAGGCGGTCAGCAGCGCGGCGGCCTCCGGGGGGCACAGCCGGGCCGCGACGACGGGCGCGAGGACGCCGAGGGCGGCTCCGGCGGCGTAGGCGGCCGGTACGGGGACCTGGCCGGCGGCGACCGGGCGGCGGCACTTGACGGGGTGGGCGCGGTCGGCGTCGGCGTCGCGCGCGTCGTTGACGAGGTAGACGGCGGCGGCGCAGGCGGTGAACAGGACGAAGACCAGGGCGAGCCGGGTCAGGGCGTGGACGGAGAACAGTTCGCCGGCGGCGGCCGGGGCGGCGATCACCAGGACGTTCTTGACCCACTGCTTGGGCCGCGCGGTCAGCAGCAGGCCCCTGAGCAGGCCGCCCCTGCCGGGCGGTGCGCCCTGCCGCCGGTCGGAGCGCTCGCGCAGGAGGGTCACGCGGGGCCTCCCGTCATCCAGCGGGCGCCGAGGCGGGCCGTGAGCGCGCCGAGGGCGGCGCCGGCCGCCACGTCCGACGGGTAGTGGACGCCGGCCACCAGGCGGGAGACGCAGACGGCGACGGCGAGCGGGGGCACCGCGCGGGCGCCCAGCGCGCCGAAGGCGACGGCGGCGGCCGCCGCCGAGGTGGCGTGCGAGCTGGGGAAGGAGTGCCGGCCGACCGCGGTGACCAGGGGTTCGACGTGCGCGGGGCGCGGACGGCGCACGACCCGTTTCAGCACCGAGCCGGCGACGTGGGCGCCCGCGGTGAGCGCGGTGCCGCGCAGCCAGGCGCCGCGCCGGGGCCGGTCGACGACGGCTCCGGCGAGCCCCGCGGCGAGCCACACCGCCCCGTGCTCCCCCGCCCGGGACAGGAGCCGCGCGGCACCGGCCACGCGGGGGTCCGCGCCGTACGCCCTGCAGGCCGAGACGATCCGGTGGTCCATGCCGCGGGGACCGCGGGTGCGGGGGAGGCCGTGGAGGTCGTCCATGGGGAGGTCGTGGAGGTCGTCCATGGGGACCCACTGTTCACGCTCCGCGGGCCGGAATTCCCGTCGTCCGGGAGCGACATCCCATTAATCACCCGTTTCAGGGACGGGGGTCACGTTTCAAAACTAAAAAGTCACATAGGGACGATACGGTCACCGTCATGCCTGCCGACACCGTTCCCGTCACGGGGTGGGGCCGCACCGCTCCCACCGCCGCCCGGCTGGTCCGCCCACGGACGTACGAGGAGGCCGCCCTGGCCGTCCGGGAGTGCGGGTCCCGCGGGGGCATCGCGCGGGGGCTGGGACGGGCGTACGGGGACGCGGCGCAGAACGCGGGCGGCGCCGTGCTCGACATGACGGGCCTGGACCGCGTGCACGCGATCGACGCCGACGGCGGCACCGTGCTGTGCGACGCGGGCGTCTCCCTGCACCGGCTGATGGAGGTGCTGCTGCCGCTCGGCTGGTTCGTGCCGGTGACGCCGGGCACGCGCTACGTGACGGTCGGCGGGGCGATCGGCGCCGACATCCACGGCAAGAACCACCACGTCTCCGGTTCCTTCTCCCGCCACGTGCTCTCCCTGGAGCTGCTCACCGCCGACGGCCGGGTCCGTACGGTCGTGCCGGGCACGCCGCTGTTCGAGGCGACCGCGGGCGGCATGGGCCTGACCGGGGTGATCCTCACCGCGACGATCCGGCTCCAGCCGGTCGAGACCTCGCTGATGCGCGTCGACACCGAGCGCGCGAACGACCTCGACGACCTGATGGCCCGCCTCGCCGACACCGACCACCGCTACCGCTACTCGGTCGCCTGGATCGATCTGCTGGCCCGCGGCGCCGCCACCGGCCGCGCGGTGCTCACGCGCGGCGACCACGCCCCCCTGGACGCCCTGCCCCGGAACGCACGCGCGCGCGGGGAACCCCTCTCCTTCCGCACCTCCCGCCTCCCGGCCGCCCCCTCCTTCCTCCCCGGGGGCCTGCTCAGCCGCACCACCGTGGGACTGTTCAACGAACTCTGGTACCGCAAGGCCCCCCGCGCTCGCACGGGACAGCTCCAGCGGATCCCCGCGTTCTTCCACCCCCTGGACGGCGTGCCGCACTGGAACCGCGTCTACGGCCGGGGCGGCTTCGTGCAGTACCAGTTCGTCGTCGGGCACGGCCGGGAGGACGTCCTGCGCCGGATCGTGCGCCGGATCTCCGAGCGCCGCTGCCCGTCCTTCCTCGCCGTCCTCAAGCGCTTCGGGGAGGCCGACCCCGGCTGGCTGTCCTTCCCGGTGCCGGGCTGGACCCTGGCCCTGGACGTCCCGGCCTCGCTGCCCGGTCTCGGCGGCTTCCTCGACGAACTCGACGAGGAGGTCGCCGGCGCCGGCGGGCGCGTCTACCTCGCCAAGGACTCCCGGCTGCGCCCGGAGCTGCTCGCGGCCATGTACCCCCGCCTGGACGACTTCCGCGCGCTGCGCGCCGCACTGGACCCGCGCGGGGTGTTCGTCTCCGACCTGGCCCGCCGCCTCCACCTCTAGACACCCCCCAGGAGCCGTCATGAAGGACGCCTTCGGCCTCCCCCAGTCCCTGCTCGTCCTCGGCGGTACGTCCGGGATCGCGCTGGCCACCGCGCGGCGGCTGATCGCCCGCCGCACCCGCACGGTGTGGCTGGCCGGCCGCCCCTCCCCCGGCCTGGAGGAGGCCGCGGAACAGCTGCGCGGCCTCGGCGCCGAGGTGCGCACGGTCGCCTTCGACGCGCTCGACCCCGCCGCCCACGAGGACGCCCTCGGCAAGGTCTTCGCCGAGGGCGACGTCGACATGGTGCTGCTCGCCTTCGGCACCCTGGGCGACCAGGCGCACGACGAACGGGACCCGTCGGCCGCGGTGCGGGTCGCGCAGACCAACTACACCGGCGCGGTCTCGTCGGGCCTGGTGTGCGCGAGCGCCCTCCAGGCGCAGGGCCACGGCTCGCTGGTGGTGCTCTCCTCCGTGGCGGGCGAGCGGGCCCGCCGCGCCAACTTCATCTACGGCTCCAGCAAGGCCGGCCTGGACGCCTTCGCCCAGGGCCTCGGCGACGCGCTGTACGGCACGGGGGTGCACGTCATGGTCGTACGCCCCGGTTTCGTCCGTACCCGGATGACCGCCGGGCTTCCCGAGGCGCCGCTGGCCACCACGCCGGAGGCGGTCGCGGCGGCCGTCGAGCTGGGGCTGCGGCGCCGCGCGGAGACCGTGTGGGTGCCGGGCGCGCTGCGGGTGGTGATGTCGGCGCTGCGGCACCTGCCGCGCGGGGTGTTCCGCCGGCTGCCGGTCTGAGGGCCGGGGGCTCAGTGGGCGGAGACGGATCCCCGGTCCACGCTCCCGGACTGCGGGGGCACCACCACGGTGCCGAAGGGGAACTCGCGCAGCTTGCGCCACACCCCGTCGGCGCCCTGTTCGTAGAGCGCGAAGCCGGTGCAGGGCCACTCGGCCTCGTAGCCGGCGAGCTCCTCGAAGGCGCGGTCCATGGCCGCCTCCTCGATGCCGTGCGCCACGGTGACGTGCGGGTGGTACGGGAACGGCAGCTCGCGGGCGACCGGGCCGGAGGCGTCGCGGACCTGCTTCTGCAGCCAGGTGCACGCCTCGCCGCCGTCGACGACCCGGACGTACACCACCGGCGAGAGCGGCCGGAAGGTGCCGGTGCCGGACAGCCGCATCGGGAACGGGCGGCCCGCCGCGGCGACCTCGCCGAGGTGCGCCTCGACGGCCACCAGGTCGGCCTCGTCTATCTCGGTCGGCGGCAGCAGGGTGACGTGCGTGGGGATGCCGTGAGCGGCGGCGTCGCCGAAGCCCGCGCGCAGCTGCTGAAGCCGGCTGCCGTGAGGCTCCGGGACCGCGATCGACACACCGATCGTTACGGTCCCCACGTCGTCTCCTGTCGTTGTGGTGGTGAAGCGCGGTGGTGGAACTGCGGTGAGCACCGGGTGACCGCCCGAGCGGTCACCCTGTCATCGACTGTACGACCACGACCCGGATGCGGGCAGGCGCAACCGGAGTGATGTGCAGCGCTGTGCGGTGGTACGGACGGCGGCCGTGGGCCGGTTCAGCGCCGGTGCGGCGGCCGGTGGTTCAGTGCTTGGCGGGCAGGAAACCGACCCGGTCGTACGCCCGGGAGAGGGTCTCCGCGGCGACGGCGCGCGCCTTCTCCGCGCCCTTGGCCAGGATCGAGTCGAGCGTCTCGGGGTCGTCCAGGTACTGCCGGGTGCGCTCCTGGAACGGGGTCACGAACTCGACCATGACCTCGGCGAGGTCCGTCTTGAGCGCGCCGTAGCCCTTGCCCTCGTACCGCTGCTCCAGTTCGGGGATGTCCGCCCCGGTGAGGGTCGAGTAGATCGTGAGGAGATTGCTCACCCCGGGCTTCTCCACGACGTCGTAGCGGATCACCGTGTCGGTGTCGGTGACCGCGCTCTTCACCTTCTTGGCGGTGGTCCTCGGCTCGTCCAGGAGGTTGATGAGGCCCTTCGGCGTGGACGCCGACTTGCTCATCTTGACCGCCGGGTCCTGGAGGTCGTAGATCTTCGCCGTCTCCTTGAGGATGTACGGCTTCGGCATCGTGAACGTCTCGCCGAACCGGCCGTTGAAGCGGTCGGCGAGGTCGCGGGTGAGCTCGATGTGCTGGCGCTGGTCCTCGCCCACCGGCACCTCGTCGGCCTGGTAGAGCAGGATGTCCGCGACCTGCAGGACCGGGTACGTGAACAGGCCGACGGAGGCGCGGTCGGCGCCCTGCTTGGCGGACTTGTCCTTGAACTGGGTCATGCGGGAGGCCTCGCCGAAGCCGGTGAGGCAGTTCATGACCCAGGCGAGCTGGGCGTGCTCGGGGACGTGACTCTGCACGAAGAGCGTGCAGCGCTCCGGGTCCAGACCGGCGGCCAGCAGCTGGGCGGCGGCCAGCCGGGTGTTGGCGCGCAGCTCGGCGGGGTCCTGCGGGACCGTGATCGCGTGCAGGTCGACGACCATGTAGAACGCGTCGTGGGTCTCCTGCAGGGCCACCCACTGACGGACGGCGCCGAGGTAGTTGCCGAGGTGGAACGAGCCTGCGGTGGGCTGGATTCCGGAGAGCACGCGGGGTCGGTCAGTCGCCATGCCCACTATTCTCTCAGGCTTCCGGGGTCGCTCGGGCACGGGTCCGGAACAGGATGTTCCGGTCCGTGCCCGGTGGTACGGCGAGGGCTCGCGGCCGGGATCGCCGGAGCTCCGGCCGGTGCGCCGCACGGCGGCCCGGTGGGTGACCGGGCCGCCGCGGGGCGCGTCGGGCAGGGCCGGGCCGCCTCAGCCGAGGTCGACCTCCGGGTAGAGCGGGAAGCCGGCGACGAGGTCGGTGGCGCGGCGGGAGATCTCGTCGGCGACCTTCGCGTCGAGGACGTGGGCGGCCTTGGAGGGGGCGCCGGACTTGGTGGTGCCCGGCTCCGTGCTGGTCAGGACGCGGTCGATGAGACCCGCGACCTCGTCCATCTCGGCGGCGCCCAGGCCGCGCGTGGTCAGCGCGGGGGTGCCGACGCGGATGCCGGAGGTGTACCAGGCGCCGTTGGGGTCGGCCGGGATGGCGTTGCGGTTGGTGACGACGCCCGAGTCGAGCAGGGCGGCCTCGGCCTGGCGGCCGGTGAGGCCGTAGGAGGTGGCGACGTCGATCAGGTTGAGGTGGTTGTCGGTGCCGCCGGTGACCAGGGTGGCGCCGCGCCGCATCAGGCCCTCGGCGAGGGCGCGGGAGTTGTCGACGATGCGCCGGGCGTAGTCCTGGAAGGCGGGCTGCCGGGCCTCGGCGAGGGCGACGGCCTTGGCGGCCATGACGTGCGGGAGCGGGCCGCCGAGGACCATCGGGCAGCCGCGGTCGACCTGGTCCTTGAGGGAGTCGTCGCACAGCACCATGCCGCCGCGCGGGCCGCGCAGCGACTTGTGGGTGGTGGTGGTGACGATCTGGGCGTGCGGGACGGGGTCGAAGTCGCCGGTGAGGACCTTGCCGGCGACGAGACCGGCGAAGTGGGCCATGTCGACCATGAGCGTGGCGCCGACCTCGTCGGCGATCTCCCGCATGATCCGGAAGTTCACCAGACGGGGGTAGGCGGAGTAGCCGGCGACGATGATCAGCGGCTTGAACTCGCGGGCGGAGGCGCGCAGGGCCTCGTAGTCGATCAGGCCGGTGGCCGGGTCGGTGCCGTAGGAGCGCTGGTCGAACATCTTGCCGGAGATGTTCGGGCGGAAGCCGTGGGTGAGGTGGCCGCCGGCGTCCAGGGACATGCCGAGCATGCGCTGGTTGCCGAAGGCCTGGCGCAGCTCGGCCCAGTCGGCCTCGGAAAGGTCGTTGACCTGGCGGGCGCCGGTCTTCTCCAGGAAGGGGGCCTCGACGCGGTCGGCGAGGACGGCCCAGAAGGCGACGAGGTTGGCGTCGATGCCGGAGTGCGGCTGGACGTAGGCGTGGCGGGCGCCGAAGAGCTCCTTGGCGTGCTCGGCGGCGAGCGACTCGACGGTGTCGACGTTGCGGCAGCCGGCGTAGAAGCGGCGGCCGACGGTGCCCTCGGCGTACTTGTCGCTGAACCAGTTGCCCATCGCCAGGAGGGTGGCCGGGGAGGCGTAGTTCTCGGAGGCGATCAGCTTGAGCATCTCGCGCTGGTCGGCGACCTCCTGGCCGATGGCGTCGGCGACGCGCGGCTCGACGGCGCGGATCACGTCGAGGGCGGAGCGGAAGGCGGTGGAAGCGGGGGTGGGCTCGGCTGGCATGGGGACCTCCGGACGTTGTGGTCGGCGTTCGGGTCGGCCCAGGCGCACGGCACATGTTTCGGGCCCGAGGGGTCCGGGGCCGCTTCCCGATGGTTGTTCCCATCCTTGCGCGCCAGTCACGGCCCACGGTCACATTACCGGGTGGCACGAAGTGCCACGGGGAGGCGTCCACCATGCGGGCGTCGGCCTCCGCCTCGTCGGCGCGGGCGGCGCGGGCGGCGCGGGCGGCGCGGGCGGCGCGCTAGAGGATCACGTGGGGCAGGAAGCGGGCGTACTCGTCCGTCACCAGGCCCGACGACTCCCGGATGCCCAGGCCCGCCGACTCGTTCTCCACCACCCAGGTGCCGAGGACGACGTGGTTGCCGTCGAAGGTGGGGAGCGGGGCCAGCTGCTGGTAGCAGCAGGGTTCGTCGCGGAGCACGGGGGCGGAGCCGGGCTCGTGGAGGGTGACGCCGGCGCCCTCGCGGCCGAGCAGGGGCTTGGCGACCCAGCCGGTGGTGTCGGCCAGTTCCCGCGGGCCGTCCAGGTAGGCGGGGAGGAGGTGGGGGTGGCCGGGGTAGAGCTCCCAGAGGATCGCCAGGAGGGCCTTGTTGCTGAGGAGCATCTTCCAGGCCGGCTCGATCCACAGGGTGGAGCCGGTGCCGCCGCCGTTGTCGAGCGTGTCGAGGACGTGGTCGGCGAAGCGGTCGGTGGTGAGCCACTCCCAGGGGTACAGCTTGAAGATGCTGCGGATGAACCGGAGGCCCTTGTCGACGAAGCGGCCGGAGAGACGGTCCCAGCCGATCTCCTCCATGGAGATCCAGTCGGTGTCGAGGCCGGCCTGTTCGGCGGTCTCCTTGAGGTAGGCGACGGTCATGAGGTCCTCGCCGTACTCGTCGGCGGAGGAGTGGGCGAAGTACAGGGGGCTGCCCGGCGGGAGGAGGGCGGCCTGTCTCCTCCAGGCGTCGACGAGGCGTTCGTGGAGGGAGTTCCACTGGTCGGCGCCGGGGAAGCGTTCCTCCATCCAGAACCACTGGGGGGAGGCGGCCTCCACCAGGGAGGTGGGGGTGTCGGCGTTGTACTCCAGGAGTTTCGCCGGGCCGGTGCCGTCGTAGCGCAGGTCGAAACGGCCGTAGACGGAGGGGAGTTCGGCGCGCCGGTGCCAGGCCTCGGCGACCGCGCGGGCGATGCGCGGGTCGGTGATGCCGAGGTCGGCGAAGCGGTCGGCGGTGACGATGTGCCCGGCGGCGGCGAGGCACATGCCGTGCAACTCCTCGACGACCTCCTCCAGCGCCTCGACCTCGTCCAGGCCGAAGACGTAGTAGGCGCTCTCGTCCCAGTAGGGGCGCAGGGATCCGTCCGGGTGGCGGGTGAGCGGGTAGACGAGCCCCTGCTCCTCGACGGTCTCCTGCCAGCCGGGGCGGGGCTCGGTCGTACGTCGTTCCATGATCCGGTCAGCCGCCGCTGCTGCCGGAGCCCGAGCAGCCGAAGCCGCCCCGGTCGACGGCCTCGCTGCGGCTGAAGGTGCCGTAGTCGGCGTAGCCGTTGCTGACGTCGGCGTCGTAGTACCAGTCGGCGTCGCCGGTGCTCTTCTTGCAGTTCCTGTCGGCGACGACCTTGTAGCCGTTGGCGTAGTCGTAGCTGTCCCGGTCCACGCACCGCCGGTCCGGATCCGACCCGCACGAGGTCAGCGCCGCCGCGAGGACACCCATCCCCCCGAGCACCACCGTGCTGGACCTCAACCGCCGTCGTGACTCCGCCATGTCCTTCACTCCCCCTCGTACTTCCCCGGGTCACCTTCCCCGGCTCGCGGCGGACAGCCTAGAGACCGCCCGGCGGGCGCACGCGGGAGCCCCCGCTCCCGCCCCTCCCGCCGCCGCCCTTTCGCCCCCTTTGGCACACATGGGCCGATTCCGTGGCTCGTGGTGCGCCCCGCGCGGCCTCCACCTGTCCGTTTCCTCCCCGGGACGCGTGCCGGCGTTCCCGGCGAAGACGGCGCCGCAGCCGGTACCGGCTCTTCCGCCTGCCCGCCCCGGTCACCGCGTCCAGGACCAGTGCCAGGGCGAGAAGCACGGCCAGGACCGCCTGGGACACGGCGGCCACCCGCAGACCGGCCCGCCAGAGACCGTGGCCGATCGCCGCCGAGGAGACCGCTCCCCCGCTCACCACCAGGAAGAACCGCCTCGCCGCACCGGGAACGGGCCCTCCCCTGGCCCACTGCTTCAGGCCTTCGACGAACCAGAAGGCGACCAGCGCCGCCCCTTCGAGCCCGGACAGCAGGACCGCCGAGCCGAGGTCCAGGACCCACGTCAGCATGCCCACCATGCTGACGCGGACGGGCAGCCGCACGCCTGAGTACGGCTACTCGGATCCGAGTGGTCCCGGCGGGGAGCCACCGGCCGCGTCCCCTCCGCCGACGGCACCCGCGCACCTCCGGTGCGTCAGGGCAGCGCCCGGCACAGGGCGTCCAGGGTGCTCGCCCAGGCGTGGTCCGGCGGGGTGGCGTAGCCGACCACCAGGGCGTCGCCCGCCTCGGTGCCGGCGGCGGGGTGGCGGAAGCGGGAGAGGCCGTGGACGGCGAGGTTCTGCCAGGTGGCGGCCTGGACCACGGACCGCTCGGTGCCGGGCGGGAGTCGCAGGACGGCGTGCAGGCCGGCCGCGATGCCGGTGACCCGGACGTCGGGGGCCCGGGCGGCGAGGGACTCGACCAGCAGGTCGCGGCGGCGGCGGTAGCGCAGGCGGGCGGCCCGGACGTGGCGGTCGTAGGCGCCGGAGGTGAGGAACTCGGCGAGGGTGAGCTGTTCGAGGACGCCGACGCGGTGGCCGCCGCCGTGGGCGACGACGTCCGGGAGCAGGGACGGGGGCAGGACCATCCAGCCGAGGCGGAGGCCGGGGGCGAGGGACTTGCTGGCCGTGCCGAGGTAGACCACGTGGTCGGGGTCGAGGTCCTGGAGCGCGCCGACGGCCTGGCGGTCGTAGCGGAACTCGCCGTCGTAGTCGTCCTCCAGGATCAGTCCGCCGGTGCGGCGCGCCCAGTCGACGACGGCGGCGCGGCGCTCGGGGCGCAGGGCACCGCCGAGGGGGAACTGGTGGGCCGGGCTGAGCAGGACCGCGTCGGCGGCGCCCGGGTCCTGTGCGAGGGTGCCGAGGGAGTCGAAGGGGAGCGGGACGGTGGTCAGGCCGGCGCGGGCGGCCAGGTCCCAGTGGGTGTCCAGTCCGTAGGACTCCACGGCCAGGGTGCGGGCGCCACGGGCGCGCAGGACCTCGCAGAGGAGGCGGAGGCCGCCGGCGAAACCGGCGCAGACGACGATCCGTTCGGGAGCGGTGCGTACGCCGCGCACCCGGGCGAGGTAGTCCGCGAGGGCCGTGCGCAGTTCGGGCCGGCCGCGCGGGTCGCCGTAGCCGAGGGCGTCGTGCGGGGCGGTGGCGAGGGCGCGGCGGGTGGCCCTGAGCCATTCGGCGCGGGGGAAGGAGGAGAGGTCGGGGGTGCCCGGGACGAGGTCGTACGTGAGCCGGCCGGGGGCCCGGCGCGGGGACGGCCGGCGGGTCGGCGGGGTGGGCACCGCGCGGTCGGCGACCCGGGTGCCGGAGCCCTGCCGGGCGGTGAGCCAGCCCTCGGCGACCAGGTCGGCGTAGGCGTCGGCGACGGTGTTGCGGGCGATGCCCAGGTCTGCGGCGAGGGAGCGGGAGGAGGGCAACCGGGTGCCGGGGGCGAGCCGGCCGGTGCGGACGGCCTCGCGCAGGGCCTCGGTCAGGCCGCGGCGCAGGCCGGGCCCGGCCGGTTCGAGGTGGAGGTCGATGCCGAAAGTGGCCCAGCGTTCCGCCATGGAAATGGACCATACCCCTGGGCTGCCCCGCTCCTAGGGTCGAGGCATGATCGCTCCTGAGACGAACACCGAGTACGCCCCCGAGCCGCCCGTCCGGCTGGAGTGGGCCCGGCACGCCCCCGAGGTCTACAAGGCGATGGTCCGGCTGGACTCCGCCGCCAGGAAGGGGCTCGACGCCAAGCTGTACGAGCTGGTGAAGATCCGCGCTTCGCAGCTCAACCACTGCGCCTTCTGCCTGGACATGCACACCAAGGACGCGCTCGCGGCGGGCGAGAGCGTCGAGCGGATCATCCAGCTCGGCGCCTGGGAGGAGTCGCGGCACTTCTACACGGAGAAGGAGCTCGCGGCGATCGAGCTGACCGACGCGGTCACCGTGCTGACGGACGGCTTCGTGCCGGACGAGGTGTACGAGCGGGCCGCCAAGTGGTTCGAGGAGCCGGAGCTGGCGCAGCTCATCGCCGCGATCGCGGTGATCAACGCGTGGAACCGGTTCGGTGTGACCTGCCGGATGGCCCCGGGCCACTACACGCCGGGACAGCGCGGGTGACGACCCGTACGCCCCGTACGACCCGTCTCGACGCCGGTGTCCGCAGCGCGCTGCGGGCGGTGAGCGCCGCCGCCACGAAGGGCCTCGGCGACCCCGGGCTGGCCGAGCTGGTGCAGATCCGGGCCTCGCAGCTCAACCGCTGCGCGTTCTGCCTCGACATGCACCTCGCCCTCGCCCGCCGGGGCGGGGCGGTGCGCGAGGCCCAGCTCGACCTCCTGGACGCCTGGAGCGAGGCCGGGGACGACGTCTTCGACGCGCGGGAGCGGGCCGCGCTGGAGCTGACCGAGGCGGTCACGGTGCTGACCGAGGGTTTCGTGCCCGACGAGGTGTACGAGCGGGCGGCCCGGCACTTCGACGCCGCCCGGCTCGCCCACCTGATCGCCCTGATCACCGCCGTCAACGGCTGGAACCGGCTGATGGTCGCCCGCCGCATCCCCGCGGGCTCCACCGAGTGGTGAACTCCGGTCGCCGGTGCGTGCGCGGTCCATGACCGGCGGTGCTCCGGGGAGCGGGGTGCGGCGGAACGACGCAGCGGGACAGGGGTGCCGGGTGCGGCCGGGAAGTCCTCGGGTCAGCCCTGTTCACAGGTGGTGTCCGGGGGGCAGAAGTGGGCGACGGCCGTCAGTACCAGGTCCAGTTCGGGGTCGATGCCGTCGGTGGGCGGGCCGTACGCGGTGATCGCGTACGTCCTGCCGTCGCCCGGAGCGCGGAAGCGCACGTCCTGGACGTGCCAGCTGCCGACGTCCGGCTCGCCCCGCAGGGAGTCGGCCCGGTACTCCAGCCGCTGCCCGGAGACGCCGGCCTCGTCGACCGGCTCCAGGGAGACCTTCTCGAAACCTTCGGCCTTCGGCGTGCTGTCGGACAGGAACAGGTCGAAGGACTCCTCGGGGGAGGACTCCGCGACCTCGTACACCTGGAGACGGCGGTATCCGTCGGCGCTGCGGTAGTTGACGACGTCCATGCCGTGCTGGGAGGCCACCGCCTCGCGCGTCCAGCCCAGCGGGCGGGCGATGGTGAAGCCCTCGGCGTCGGTGTGGAGCTCGTAGTCGGCGGGGAGTCCGGACGCCCGACCGGAGGGGGAGCCGGTGTCGTCGCCGGTGGGTTCGACGGCGGCCGTGCCCACGTCCGACGGGCTGGGGGTCACGTCGGACGTCGGCGCCGGGCCGGAGGTGGCCGCGTGGTCGTCGCGGGAGCCGGGCCCGCCGTCCGCCGCGTCGTCGTCGACGACCAGCGTCAGCAGCAGCGCCACGGCGGCCCCGGCCGCGGCGGCTCCGCCCAGCACGCCCCACAGGAGCCGTCGGCCGGGGCCCCGGCCGACGGGCGGTGCCGGCTCGGCGGGCGGCCAGGCCACGCCGTTCGGCGGTTCGGGGACGGACCATGCTCCGTGACCTCCGTGACCCGCGGCGGGCCCCGGTATGCCGCCGCCCGCCGGTATGCCACCCGTCGGTATGCCGCCCGCCGGTACGGTGACCGTCGGCACGTCGTCCGGCGCGTCCGGGGAGCCCGCCGAAGCACCCGTCGGCGCGTCCGGCTCGAGCGGCAGGAACTCCGGGAGCGGCGGGGGCGGCGGGGTGACCGGTGCGGCGCCGTCGCCGCCGTCCTCCCAGCGCTGGGCGTCCTCGTTCCAGTACCGCTGTCCCCCGCTCATCGCGTCCCTCTCACATTCCCAGCAGGCCGGCGACGGCTCCCGCCGACGCGAACAGCGTCACGATGTTCTGGGCGTCCGTGAGCACCTCGCGCAGCCGCCGGAGGCGGCCCTCACCGGCCGTTCCGGTCCGGGCGATCTCCTCCTCGGTCTCGGCGAGGGTCTCGTCCAGCCGCGCGGCCTGCTCGTTCTCCCGCAGCCTGGCCAGGTCACCGCGGAGTTCCCGCACGGCCGCCAGCAGCTGCTCGGCGGACTCGTCGCGTGACGCCGGGGCGCTGTTGTGGGTCGCGGCCCGGGCGTTGTCGCCGAAGGCGAAGGAGGAGTTGTCGGCGCGGTTGATGCTGATGTTCGGCTCGTTGACCGCCATCGCTAGTCGGATCCCTTCTGCGGCCGGGGGCCGCCGGTCGTGGTCTCGGCGCGCGCGTGGTCACCGAAGGCGAAGGAGGAGTTGTCGGCGCGGCCGATGTGCACCGCGCCGTTGCTGATGTTGACGATCTTCTGCACGAACTCGCCGGTCTCGTAGCCGGCCTCCGCCAGGGCCAGCCGCACCCCGCGCCCGATGCGGTCCTGGACGCTCCTGAGGTACCGGGCGACGTCCATCTCCTGGAAGGTGGACCCGGAGGGCGCCGAGGCCAGTTCCCGCACCGAGAGGGCCGGACCGTCGGGCAGCGCGTGCGCGTGTCCGCCGGTCAGCATCCGCCACAGGTAGACCGCGCCCCGGCCGAGTGTCACCAGCGAGCGGCCCGCGGAGCCGGGCACCAGGACGGCGGCGCCGGCGATCCGGCCGGCCGGGTTGTCGTGGAGGAACCGGTGCGAGGTGCGGTCGGCGTCCTTGAAGTCCGCGCGGACCGGCCTCAGTACGTGCGGGGCGATCTCCAGCATGAGCATCCGGCCCTGGGTGTGGACGCGCACGAAGACCGTGACGACCAGTTCCTCCTCCCAGCCGCCGACGCGGATGCGCAGGAAGTGCCGGCGCTTCTCGCCGCCCTCCTCGACGGCCCTCCCCCGGTGCTGCTCGAACTCCGCCGGGCCGTAGGGCGCCTGGTCGCGGCTGAGGAGCCCTTCGACGGGCAGGAACACGCACTCGTCGATCTCCAGTCGGCGCAACCGGTCCCGTACGCCGGGGCCCGCGTACTCGGCGGGCACGCGCAGCTGCTCCAGCAGCGGCCGGATCCGCTCGAGGATCGCGCGGTTGCTGAGCGGCTGCTGCTTCTTCTCCTCGTCCGGCCGCAGTTCCACGGC
Organism: Streptomyces sp. NPDC018964; assembly: GCF_044390325.1. Lineage (NCBI taxonomy): Bacteria > Bacillati > Actinomycetota > Actinomycetes > Kitasatosporales > Streptomycetaceae > Streptomyces > Streptomyces sp. NPDC018964. The sequence goes on along the minus strand of NZ_JBIRYZ010000004.1, from coordinate 221,606 downwards.
GAGCACCCAGGTGTCGTACGCCTCGCCCGCCCCGCAGAACGGGCGCGCCTCGTGGTACATGACCAGGGGTGTGTGCTGTTCCAGCCGGATGCGGTGCGCCAGCCGCCGCAGCCGCTCCCCGTCGGCCCGCTCGGCGGGGTCGCCGGCGGCGTCCGGAAAACGCCGCGGGGACAGTTCGTCGGCGAGGGCGCGGGCGAACTGGTTGCGCTGGGCCGCCGTGCACAGGCCGACGCAGACGAGCACACCGATCCCGAGCCAGGCCTGCCACGGTTCGGCCAGGGTTCCGAAGGTGTCGCCGAGCAGCTCCATCGCGTCGTCTCCGCCGGAGCCGTACGAGGACTCGTACCCGGAGTCGTCGTCCGTGCCGCCGCCGAAGGCGACCGTCCCCAGCGTCAGCAGGGCGAGCCCGGTGAGCACCCGGCCGGTCCAGCGTGCCAGGAACGCGGCGAGCCAGCGGTACCAGGGCGGCTGCGCCGCCCGCCCGCGGAGCAGGGGCGCGGCGGCGAGCAGCAGGCCGGGCCAGAGGAAGAAGACGAGCAGGCCACCGCTGAGCGGTCCGCCCACCACCCACAGCCCGAGGACGGCCGCCGCCCACAGCAGCTCGTGGCGCCGGGCGCGCAGCGCGTGCGCGAGGACGCGGGCGGCGTCGAAGCCGAGCGAGGGCGCGACGACGCGCTGCTCGTTGAGGTAGAGCTGCTCGATGACCTGGTCGCGGTAACCGGAGTCCAGGTAGACGCCCGCGCACAGCAGGCGGGACGCCTCGCTGGCGTGCGGTGGTGTGGGCGGCGGGTCGGACGGCGACGCCGGGCCGGTGTGCTGTGGCTGCTGCGGCACGTATGCGGTGCTCACGCGGATCCCCCGATACGCGAATGGAAGCGACCGGCACTCAAAGTGACGGGGGATCAGCATAGGGGAAGCGGAGGTACCTGCGAACCGGATTACCGAGCGAAATCATGTTCGGGGTGCCGGGCACGCATGGAGGCCGAACACGCGCGGAGGCCCGGCACGCACGGAAGCCGGACACGCGCGGAGGCCCGGCACGCACGGAAGCCGGACACGCGCGGAGGCCCGGCACGCACGGAAGCCGGACACGCGCGGAGGCCCCGCGCCGGACGAACCGGCGCGGGGCCCCGCGGAGACCTGGGTCCCGGTCAGATGAGGCCGAGGCCGCGGACCGCCTCGCGCTCCTCCTCGAGCTCCTTGACGGAGGCGTCGATGCGGGCGCGGGAGAACTCGTTGATCTCCAGGCCCTGGACGATCTCGTACTTCCCGTCCTTCACGGTGACCGGGAAGGAGGAGATCAGGCCTTCCGGGACGCCGTAGGAGCCGTCCGACGGGATGCCCATGGAGGCCCAGTCGCCGTCGGCGGTGCCGTTGACCCAGGTGTACACGTGGTCGATGGCGGCGTTGGCGGCGGAGGCGGCCGAGGAGGCGCCACGGGCCTCGATGATCGCGGCACCGCGCTTGGCGACGGTCGGGATGAAGTCCTCGGCCAGCCACTTCTCGTCGTTGACGGCCTCGGCGGCGTTCTTGCCGGCGACCGTGGCGTGGAAGATGTCGGGGTACTGGGTGGCGGAGTGGTTGCCCCAGATCGTCAGCTTCTTGATCTCGGAGACCGGGACGCCGGTCTTCTTCGACAGCTGGGTCAGCGCGCGGTTGTGGTCCAGGCGGGTCATGGCGGTGAACCGCTCGGCGGGCACGTCCGGGGCGGCGGCCTGGGCGATCAGGGCGTTGGTGTTGGCCGGGTTGCCGACGACCAGGACCTTGATGTCGTCCGCGGCGTGGGCGTTGATGGCCTGGCCCTGCGGCTTGAAGATGCCGCCGTTGGCCTCGAGGAGGTCACCGCGCTCCATGCCCTTGGTACGCGGGCGGGCGCCCACGAGGAGCGCGACGTTGGCGCCGTCGAAGGCCACGTTCGGGTCGTCCGTGATGTCGATGCCCTGCAGGAGCGGGAACGCGCAGTCGTCCAGCTCCATGGCCGTGCCCTCGGCGGCCTTCAGCGCCGGGGTGATCTCCAGCAGGCGCAGCCTGACCGGCACGTCCGCGCCGAGCAGCTGGCCGGAGGCGATGCGGAAGAGCAGGGCGTAACCGATCTGGCCGGCCGCGCCGGTGACGGTGACGTTCACGGGAGTGCGAGTCATGGCGTTCTCCGTATGACAGCTGGCGGTGGGGCGGTCCCTGCCCCGGGGTGCGGGATCCCGCTCCGGCTCGTGACCGGCGTCCACCACGATGATCGATCATCGGTTCGAATGATCGATCTCTTGGCGTCAAGAGAGATCCAGCGGTCAGGCTATCGCGCATCCACGACGGCGGACGGCCGGGCTCCCTGTGGCCCGCCCCACAGAGTGACGGTCCCGGTACGCGGGCGGTCCGGACGGGCACACGAAAGGGCGGCCGTCCCGTCCGGGAGAGGTGGGGACGGGCCGGCCGCCGTCGGGGACCGACCGTGCCGGACTCCCGTGGGGGTACTTCTCGCGTGCCCGTCTTTCGCCGCGTCATGCGCGTCCCCACGCTTTCCCCACATGTATGAACCCGTACGGCCCCGTGCGCGCGACGCGACGCGGCGCGCCGGGCCGGGCGCGGGGACGCTACTCGGTGCAGCCCTTCTCGCCGGTGGCGGCCAGTACCGCGCACGCCTTCGCGTCCGCCGCGTCCTCGACCGGCACCATCGGGGTGTACGCCACCGTGTCGCCGGCGGCGGTGATGCTGTCGCTCTGCTTCTTGGCCGTGCCCGCGCCGACCTCGACCCTGTCCCCCTGCGCGCCCTGGGTGATGCGTCCCCAGGCCGCGGCACAGGTCTCGCTGTAGCGGACCTCCACCGTGACGGTGCCGACGGTCGCGGTCCCGGTCGTGGTCACCAGGTCGCCGCTGCACCCCATGACCTCGGCGTCCTTGCCCGCGCAGCTGTCGCCGCTGCACTTCACGCCGGGGGGCAGGTCGACAGGGGCGGTGGCGGTGGGCGAGGGGGACTTCCGGGCCTCGTCCTTGCCCTTGTCGTCCTCGGTGCCGGTGACGTAGAAGGCGGCGGCGATCACCACCAGCGCTCCCACCGCTCCGGCGATGAACGTCGACGTCCGCCGCTTGCCGCCGGAACGTCCGGAGCCGTCCGGGCGGCCCTGCCCGGACGCGTCCGGGGACGGCGCGCCGTACGCGCCCGAGGGCGGTGCGCCGTACGCGCCCGGTGAGCGCTCGCCCACGGGAGGGGGTACGGTCCCGGCTCCGGAACCGCGACGGCCCGGCTGCGGCGACCCGGCGGGGGCGGCGACCCCCCAGGAGTTCGTCCCGGGCGAACCGTCCCGCACGCCGCCGGTGGCGTCCCGCACGTCCGAGGCGGTCGGCTGCGGCGGCACGCTCGCCGCGACCCCGGCCGGCCCCGCGGCCCCGCCCTTGCGGGCGGACCCGCCGCCGGAGCCGGAGGACGGGCCGGCGACCTCGCTGAGCGCGGCGCGCGCCTGCGAGATCCGGATCGCCTCCATCGTCATGTCGTGGCGCATCTCCGAGCGGCTCCAGGCGCGCTCGGCGAGCTCCCACATGGTGGTGAGGTGCATCGGGTTGGTCCCGGTGACCTCGGCCAGGGCCACGATCGCACCCTTGGGCGCGAGCAGCCGGCCGTTCAGATAACGCTCCCAGGACGTCTTGCTGTAGCCCGTGCTGTCGGAGACCGACGCGACGCTCAGACCGCTGCGGTCCACGACCCTTCTGAGCTGGCTCGTGAACTCCCTGATCTGTGGATCGAGCTCATCCGGCAAGGCCTTCCAACGAGGCATTGCTTCCCCCCTCTTCCCCCCGGTTGGTGCTGGTCGTTCCCTCGTGCATGGTGCCCCTCGCCGAGTCCCCGTTGTGGCTACCCACGAGGATGTCGCCAGGCAGGGTCTCAGTTCCCGGAGCGGGGGCGCACGGGAGCATCAGGGCCGCGGGCGGGCGCCGTCACGCGCCCGCTCACTCGCGGTCCAGTGTCCCATCGGTCGCCCCCTCGGCCGAACGGAACCAGGCACCCGCAGCGGGACGTTCGGACCGTCCCGTTTGTTCACGCCGGTCCACTGTCCCACTACTTCGTCGCACAAGCGCGTGTTTGTCAATACATCGACACCACTCGGTCACATACGGAGCCGTCACAGCGCTGTACGGGGATTCCGGAGGCGTAGCGGAACGGTCACTTCCGTGCCACAGCGGCCGGACAGCCGTTGAACGGGTCCTTCGCCGTGCAGGAGTGTGGTGCGGGGCGGCGGCCCGTCCTCTCACGGGGGTGAGGACGGGCCGCCGTGCACAGCGCTTCGCCTCCGGCTAACCGTCGACCGTGAAGTGCAGCGTGTCCTTCAGGAACGGGATCTCCAGCAGCGGGTTCGGCTGCACCATCAGCGCCAGCAGCGCGATCGCCAGGCCCAGCCCGCCGTACGTGACGATGTCCGTGAAGCGGGAGCGCACCGCGAGCATGCCGACGTCCGGCACCAGCCAGCGCAGTACGGCCCCGGCCAGCAGGGCCACGCCGACCAGCAGTGTGCCCAGCCGGAACTGGTCCAGCGCGGTCAGCAGCAGCCCCAGTCCGACCGCGAGCAGCACGGCGAGGATCGGCCACTGCCGGGCGGGCGCGGGGGCGTCGCGGGGGGCCGCCCGGCCACCGCCCTCGGGGCGCGCGGTGTCCCTGGTGAACAGGGGGAACCGGCGGGTGGCGCGGCGCGGCCTGCCCTCGGCGTCGGGCGCGCTGACGGGGTCACGGACCGTGATGTCCTCGGCCCGCTCCTCGGCGGCGTCCGGTATGTCCGTGGCGTCCGGTGCGTCCGCGGCGTCCGCGGCGTCCGTGGCGTCCTTGGAGTTCCGCTCAGCCGACACTGCGCTCCGCCGCCTCGACCACGTTGACCAGCAGCTGGGCCCGGGTCATCGGGCCGACGCCGCCGGGGTTCGGGGCGACCCAGCCGGCCACCTCGGCCACACCCGGGTGGACGTCGCCCATGATCTTGCCCTCGGCGTTGCGGGAGACACCGACGTCGAGGACGGCCGCGCCCGGCTTGACGTCCTCGGGACGGATCAGATGGGCGCTGCCCGCGGCGGCCACGATGATGTCCGCGCGCCGGAGGTGGGCCGACAGGTCGCGGGTGCCGGTGTGGCACTGGGTCACCGTGGCGTTCTCGCTGCGCCGGGTCAGCAGCAGGGGCATCGGGCGGCCGATGGTCACGCCGCGGCCGACGACCACCACCTCGGCGCCCTTGATCTCCACGCCGTGGCGGCGCAGCAGCGTGATGATGCCGTTGGGGGTGCAGGGCAGGGGGGCCGGCTCGTTGAGGACGAGACGGCCGAGGTTCATCGGGTGGAGGCCGTCGGCGTCCTTGCCCGGGTCCATCAGTTCGAGGATGCGGTTCTCGTCGATGCCCTTGGGCAGCGGCAGCTGCACGATGTAACCGGTGCAGGCGGGGTCCTCGTTCAGTTCGCGGACGACCGCCTCGATCTCCTCCTGCGTGGCCGTGCCCGGCAGTTCGCGCTGGATGGAGGCGATGCCCACCTGGGCGCAGTCGCGGTGCTTCCCGGCGACGTACTTCTGGCTGCCGGGGTCCTCCCCGACGAGGATCGTGCCGAGGCCGGGCGTGACGCCCTTCTCCTTCAGCGCCGCCACGCGGGCGGTCAGATCGGACTTGATCTCGGCTGCGGTGGCCTTGCCATCGAGAATCTGGGCGGTCATGGCCCCATCCTCGCGGATGACCGGGCCCTGGTTCCAATCCGCCCGCATTCCGGGCGGCCGCGGCGCCCCCGGATCACGTACCGCCCGTTTCCGGTGAAGATCGTGATGTTGCACTTGCACAACACATACGGCCTGCGCCTGGACAAGGAAAGGAACGGTCAAGAACGATGGGAGCACAGTGCCGCGGGCAGAACCGGGGGGACGGACCGCATCTGTAGAACTTCCTCCGTGCCGAGCCTCGCGTCGTCCCCGCACCTGAAGCGCAACGGAGGAAGAACCGCCATGAGTTTCGGCGACCCGAACAACCCCTATGGTGCCCCGCAGGGTCAGCCGCCCGGCTACGGCCACCCGCAGCAGCCCGGCCAGCCCTCCTACGGATACCCCTCGGCCCCGCCCATGCAGCCCTACGGCCAGCCCGCCCCGCCGGTGTTCATGCCCGGCGGTGTCAAGGCCGCGCGCGTGATGCTGTACGTGCTCGGCGGCTTCCAGGTGCTCGGCGGGGTGCTGATGATGGCCGCCAGCGCCTGGTTCGCCGATTACTTCGAGGACATCGCCTCCTCCGAGCCGACCATCTCCGCCGAGGACGCGGACACCGTCGCCAGCGTCGGCGCCGGCGTCATGATCGCGATCGGTGTCATCGTGCTGGCGTTCGCGTTCTGGGCGATCTTCACTGCCGCCAAGTTCTCCAAGGGCCGCGGCGGCGTGCGCGTCTCCGCCATCGTCTACGCCTCGCTGGTCACGCTGTTCAGCGTCATCAGCCTGCTCGCCACCAACATATTCGCGCTGGTCAGCCTGGTGCTCGGCATCCTGATCATCGTGTTCTGCGCCAACAGGAACGGCGGGTACTGGTTCAACCGCCCGCAGTACTGAGCCGGCTCCGGCCGACACACACCAGGGCCGTGTCCCACCCGCACGAGGGGGACACGGCCCTGACACGTCCGGGACCACCGGCCCGGACCCTCACACCCGGCTCGCCCCGCACCGTCCCGGCACGGACGACGAGTCGGGCCGCGGCACCACGACCGGCAATGACGGCGCGTCAGGGCTGCCGGGTTGCGGCAGTGATCCTCGGTCCGGAATGGTGAAAGGATGTTCGAGACGGCACTCGTCCGTCTTCCGTGAAGACCCTTACCCAGAAGGCAGGTTCACGCATGAGACTGACCCACGGTGTTCTGCTGGCGGCCGCCACCGCGCTGACGCCGGCCCTCCTCCTCACCGGCCCGGCCTTCGCCGCGGACGCGGCGCCCGCTCCCGTCGCCGTCACGGCGGCGGCCGACCCCGGTACGCCGGTGGACGAGATGTCGGAGGAGGAGCTGCGTGCCGCCATCGCCGGCATCCTGGCCGACCCGGACTCCGGCAGGGGCGTCGAGCGGGAGGCGAACGAGGCCCTCGACGGCACCGTGGAGGACATGCGCGAGTTCCTGAGGACCGGCTACCGCCTGGCCCAGTTCGAGGACGACAAGGTCGCCATCGTCACCATCCTCGGCAAGCCCTACGCCGGAAAGCGCGTCAAGCAGGAGATCAACGCACTCCTCGACGCACCCACCCCCGAAAAGCTCCGCACCTGGCTGGAGACCGGCTACCGGCTCGCCCAGTTCGAGGACGACAAGGTCGCCATCGTCACCATCCTCGGCAAGCCCTACGCCGGAAAGCGCGTCACGCGGGAGATCAACGCACTCCTCGACGCACCCACCCCCGAAAAGCTCCGCACCTGGCTGGAGTCCGGCTACCGCCTCGCGCAGGCCGAGGACGACCGGGTCGCCGTCTTCCGCATCCTCGCCGACCCGGACATCAGCGACGCGCTCCGCGCGGCGGCCGAGGCGGTCGTCGACGGTACGCCCGAGGAGCTGCGGTACTTCCTCGAGGTCGGCCAGTACGAGGTGGACAAGTAGGACTTCCGTCCGCCCGGCCGCCGATACGGTCGGCCGGGCGGACGGACCCGTCAGTGGAAGAAGTGGCGCGTGCCCGTGAAGTACATGGTCACGCCCGCCTTCTGCGCGGCCTCGACGACCTGCTCGTCGCGGACCGAACCGCCGGGCTGGACCACGGCCTTCACGCCGGCCGCGGTGAGGATCTCCAGCCCGTCGGGGAACGGGAAGAACGCGTCCGAGGCGGCGTAGGAACCGGCCGCGCGCTCGGCGCCCGCCCGCTCCACCGCCAGCTTCGCGGAGTCGACGCGGTTGACCTGGCCCATGCCGACGCCGACGGAGGCGCCGTCCTTGGCGAGCAGGATCGCGTTGGACTTCACCGCGCGGCAGGCCCTCCAGGCGAAGGCCAGCTCGGCCAGCTCCGCCTCGCTCAGCGCCTCGCCGGTCGCGAGGGTCCAGGTGGCCGGGTCGTCGCCCTCGGCCTGGAGGCGGTCGGTGACCTGGAGGAGCGCGCCGCCGTCGATCGGCTTGACCTCGACCGGGTGGTCGGGGCGGCCCGGGGCACGCAGCACGCGGATGTTCTTCTTCTTGGCGAGGGCCTCCAGCGCGCCGTCCTCGTAGTCGGGCGCGACGATGACCTCGGTGAAGATCTCGGCGACCTGCTCGGCCATCTCCTTCGACACCGGGCGGTTGACCGCGATCACGCCGCCGAACGCCGACAGCGGGTCGCAGGCGTGCGCCTTGCGGTGCGCCTCGGCGACGTCCGCGCCGGTCGCGATGCCGCAGGGGTTGGCGTGCTTGATGATCGCCACGCACGGCTCGTCGTGGTCGTACGCGGCACGGCGCGCGGCGTCCGTGTCCGTGTAGTTGTTGTACGACATCTCCTTGCCGTGCAGCTGCTCCGCCTCGGCCAGACCGCCCGTGCCCGCGGTGTAGAGGGCGGCGGGCTGGTGCGGGTTCTCGCCGTAGCGCAGGGTGCGGGAGCGCTCCAGGCTGGTGGCGAGGAACCCGGGGAACGGCGAGTCGTCGGCGGGCGCGTAGGCGGAGGCGAACCAGGTGGAGACGGCGATGTCGTACTCGGCCGTGTGCCGGAAGGCCTCCGCGGCGAGCCGCTTGCGGGTGGCGAGGTCGAAGCCGCCGTCCTGGACCGCGGCGAGGACGTCCGCGTAGCGGGCCGGGCTGGTGACGACGGCGACCGAGGGGTGGTTCTTGGCGGCGGCGCGCACCATGGACGGGCCGCCGATGTCGATCTGCTCCACGCACTCGTCGGGCGAGGCGCCGGAGGCGACGGTCTCGCGGAACGGGTAGAGGTTCACGACGACGAGGTCGAACGGCTCCACGCCCAGCTCGGCGAGCTGGTTGCGGTGGTCCTCCAGGCGCAGGTCGGCGAGGATGCCGGCGTGGACCTTGGGGTGCAGGGTCTTGACGCGGCCGTCCAGGCACTCGGGGAAGCCGGTGAGCTCCTCGACCTTGGTGACGGGGACGCCCGCGGCGGCGATCCTCGCGGCGGTGGACCCGGTGGAGACGAGCTCCACGCCGGCCTCGTGCAGGCCGCGCGCGAGGTCCTCGAGGCCGGTCTTGTCGTAGACGGAGACGAGCGCCCGTCGGATGGCCCGCTTGTTGCTCTCGGCGGTCACTGGATAACTACCTTTCGTCCCTCAATGCGGTAGCCGTTGCGGGCGAGGAGCCCCACGACCTCGACGAGCAGCCTTCGCTCGACGTCCTTGATGCGCTCGTGCAGAGCGCTCTCGTCGTCCTCGTCCCGGACCTCCACCACGCCCTGCGCGATGATCGGTCCGGTGTCGACGCCGTCGTCGACGAAGTGGACGGTGCAGCCGGTGACCTTGGCGCCGTACGCGAGCGCGTCCCGTACGCCGTGGGCCCCGGGGAAACTGGGCAGCAGGGCGGGGTGGGTGTTGACGATCCGCCCGCCGAAGCGTGCGAGGAACTCCTTCCCCACGATCTTCATGAACCCGGCGGACACCACGAGGTCGGGTTCGTGGGCGGCGACGGCCTCGGTGAGCGCCGCGTCCCACTCCTCGCGGGTGGCGTGGTCCTTGACCTTGCAGACGAAGGTCGGCAGTCCGGCGCGCTCGGCGCGGGCCAGTCCCTCGATGCCCTCGCGGTCGGCGCCGACGGCCACGACCTCGGCCCCGTACGCCTCGGCGCCGACGGCGTCGATCTCGTCGAGGAGCGCCTGGAGGTTGGTGCCGGATCCGGAGACCAGCACGACGAGACGCCTGGCGCGCTCGGCCACGGGCTTGGCGGCCACGGTGGGGCCCTTTCTCGGGGAGCGTCCGTGCGGTCGACGGCACAGCGCTTTGTGTATTCGTACGAATGCTTCGGTCCCCCGGATACGGGGAAGCCTACGAAGCGGCCGACCGTCAGCAACGATACCGGCACACCGGGCGGCCCCCACGGGACGGGGGCGTGGCCGGAAGGTAGCGTCTGGGAGGAGCCGGTCCTGGAACGTCGGGGCGCGTGGGAACGCGAACCGCGCACCGGGCGTTCACAGGATGACGGACCCGGGCCACGACAGAGCCGACGGGAACGCGCCGGTTCACCAGCCCAGTCGTAGTCGATACGTCGTGCGAGGCGGTCGCGCCGGACCACGCCGTGTTTCATTAAGGGGAAGACGCTCACTTGATGCCGGACCGCAGCCCGCGACTTCTCACGTTCCCCCAGCAGTCCGCCCGGGGAGGAGAGCGGGGCGCCGTGCTGCTGCGGGAGCGCCCCGCCTCGCCGCCCGACGCCTCCCGGGGTGACGACGGACGCCGCGGGGCCCAGGGCTCCCAGGAGCCGCAGGACGACAACCCGTTCGCGCCGCCGCCGGAGGGGGCCCCCGACCGGCCCTGGCAGCCGAGGCACCCGTCCGGCGAGGAGGGCGGCGACCGCCCCTCCTGGGGCCGGAACTGGAGCGACCGGCAGCCCGGCCGCTCCCCCGGCGGTTTCGGCGAGCGCCCGCGCGGCCCCGAGGGGCAGGGCGGCGGCGGCCCTCAGGGGCCCGGCATGCGCTGGGACCCCACGGACCCGGCCCAGCGCCGGGCGCGGTACGCCCTGTTGTCCGGCATGTGGGCCTTCTTCTTCGGCCTCTTCAGCTGGCCGTACGTCGCGCTGCTGCTGGGCGCGCTCGCCCTGTACTGGGGCATCAGCGCCCTGCGCGCCAAGCCCCGTGCGCAGGAGCCGGACGCCCAGGCGGCCGAGCCGAAGGGCCGCCCGCAGACCACGGCCGCGGTGAGCGGAGTGGTCACGGGGTCGCTGGCGCTCGCCCTGGTCGCCGCCTCCTTCACGGCCCAGCTGGTCTACAGCGACTACTACACCTGCACCGCTGACGCCCTCACCCAGGAGGCCCGCCAGTCCTGCGGCGACCTCCTCCCCGAGCAGCTGCGTGACCTGCTGGGCACGACCGACTGACCTGCGCGCTTCACTCCCGGGGGCCGGGCGGGGGCTCTTCCTCTCCGGGCGGGGGCTCCTCCTCCCGGGGCGCGGTGACCGCGTCCCGCACGCCGAACGGCATGTCCCAGTCCCACGGGCCGGACGCGGAGTCCCGTGTGCGGGCGGAGTCACCGGTGCGGTGGGGCGCGTCGGGGTCGTCGCGCGGGGGTGGCGGGACCGGCCGGCGGTGTACGGGCGGCATCGGCCTCGCCTCCTGTAGGGCACGGCGGTCCCGTGGTGCACCGGGCCCCGGTAGCCGGTCCCCGGGGGCGTCCTCGGGGGCGTCCTCGGACGAGCGGCGGCGCCAGGCGCGTACCGCCAGCGCCGCAGGGACCGCCACCGGCGTGAGCCACGCCAGCGCCGCGGCCCCCACCTGCCACCCCACCGGGCCGAACCGGGCGAGCGCGGCCGCCCCCAGCGGCCCGCCCGCGAGCGCGGCGAGCACGGACAGCAGGGCCGCGCACAGCACGGCCGCCAGTACCGCCGCCCCGGCGGTTCGGCCGCCGGTCCAGACCGGGGCGTGCGCCGGTCCGCTCCGCGCGGCGCCCCGTCCCACGAACCACCCCACCACCAGTCCGGCCGTCACCGGCAGGGCCGCCGCCGCCCAGTTCGGCGCGGTCCCCGCACCCACGTCCGGCACCGCCGCGAGCAGCGGGAACGGCGGCAGCGGCGGGGCGGGCGGGGAGGACAGCGGGGTCACCTGAGTGCCGGTGCCGAGGAGGAAGCCGGGGCCGAGGGCGTACGCCGCCGCCCACACCGCGGCGTTCGGCGTCAGCGTGACGCAGAGCAGCAGCACCGCCAGCCACCCCGACCAGCCCTCCGTCAACCGCAGGAACCCCCGCCCGGCCTCCTCGGCGTGCCATCCCAGCGACACCGCGAACAGCAGCGCCCCGCCACCGGCCAGCACCGTCGCCCCGGCCACCGCCGCCCGGGTCACGGCCCCGGGACGGCCGCCCGGTCCGAGGACCAGATGGCGCGCGCCCCTGGGCAGCACCGCGCCCAGCATCCGCTCCAGGGGTCCGCTCGGACGGCCGTACGCCGTCCACACCCCCGCCCCCGCGGCCGCTCCGGCGACCAGCGGCACGCACACCGTGGTCCCCCACGCCGGCCGCAGCCCACCGCCCGCGCAGGAGAGCACGGCGGGCGCGCCGACGGCGAGGTAGCCGAGGAGGACGCCCGCCCACACCGTACGGCCGGGGACGAGCGGGGCCTCGCCCCTCGCACTCCTCGCACCGCCCTCCCCCACGTCACGGGCCGCCCGGTGCAGCAGCAGCACCGGCAGCGCGAGCAGCAGCAGGGGCGGGACTCCCACGGGCGCGGGGACACCGGACAGCGTGTCGGTGCGGACCAGTTCGGCGCCGTGCGCCAGCAGCCACAGCGCCGCCGCGACGCGCAGGGCGCCGCCGGGCCCGCTGTCGGGGTAGGGCGAGCTGACCCACAGCAGGATCACGAGCACGGCGAACACCGCGAGTCCCAGTCCGGCCGCGAGGGCGCCGCCGAGGAGGCCGGGGACGAGCCCCGGCGGGCGGTCGCGCACACGGGCGAGCAGGGCGGCCGGCGTCGTACGGCGAGTGGTCGTCTGGGTCACGTCCGCCATGCTCCCAACGACACGCGCCTTCCCGTCGTAACGGGCAAAAAATGGCTGTGTCGCCCAATATACGTTTATGTACTTTTCTGGACGGAGGGGCTCCCCGTGACACGGAGCCCCACCACCCCGCTCCCCCCGCCCGGTGAACGCCGGCGCCTGCGCGAGACGGCCTCGCTGACGCGCCCTCAGCTCGCGAGGCGCATGGGCGTCCGGCCCGAGACGGTACGCGCGTGGGAGTCCGGCCGCAGCACACCCCACGGCCGGAGCCGGGAGGCGTACGCGAGGCTGCTGGCCGGCCTGGCGAAGGGGACCGCCGACGCGGGGACGCCGGAGTCCGTACCCGTCCGTCGGGAGAAGGAGGTCGCAGCGGTGGTGACGGTGTGTCTGGACAAGCCGGGCGGCGACGGCCGTCCCGAAGCGTTCGCGCAGGCACCCCCGCCGGACTCCGCCCCCTCCCCTGGCCTCACGCCCGCTCAGGCCTTCGACGACCTGTACTCCTTCTGCGCCCCCGCCCTCGCCCGGCAGGCCTACCTGCTCACCGGCCGCCGCGCGCTCGCCCGCGAGTCCGTGGAGCGGGCCTTCCAACTGGCCTGGGACCGCTGGCCCGAGGTGGCCCGGGACCCGGACCCGGCCGGCTGGGTGCGCGCGGCGGCGCACGAGTGGGCGCTCTCCCCGTGGCACCGGTTCCGCCGCCGTTACCGGCAGCCCGAACCACTGCCCTCTGAGGAGGACGACCGGGCGCTCCTGGAGGTGCTGCTGCGCCTCCCGCCGCCGTACCGCCGCACGCTCCTGCTGTACGACGGGGTCGGCCTCGGTCTGCCCGAGACGGCGGCGGAGACGGAGGCCAGCACCCGGGCGGCGGCCGGCCGGCTGACGTACGCGCGTGAGGCCGTCGCCGCCCGGCTCCCGGACCTGTCGGACCCGCGGGAGCTGCACCGGCGGCTGGCCGAACTGGCCTCCGCCGGGCGGCTGCGGGCGGCCGAGCCGCCGGTGGTGCGCGGCGGCAGCGAGCGCCGGGCCCGGTTCTGGACCCGGGCCGCCGTCGCGTTCACGGTCGCGTTGATCGGCACCACGGCGCTCACCCTGCGCACGGCCCCGACCCGCTACGAGCCGCCCGTGCCGCCGGGCGAGACGGTGCGGGGCGTTCCGCCGCGGGTGGCACCCGGTCCCTTGTCGGAGGAGGAGCGGGAGCTGCGCACCCGACTGCGGGAGAAGCTGCCGCGGGGCCCGGAGCGGCTGGCACCGCAGACACGGTGACCGGGGCACGGCAGCCGGAGGCGTGGCGACCGGAGGCGCGGTGACCGGGGCGGCTGGCACCGCAGGCGCGATGACCGAGGCGCGACAGCCGGAGGCGTGGTGACCGGGGCGGCTGGCACCGCAGGCGCGATGACCGAGGCGCGACAGCCGGAGGCGCGGTGACCGGGGCGGCTGGCACCGCAGGCGCGATGACCGAGGCGCGACAGCCGGAGGCGCGGTGACCGGGGCGTGACTACCGGAGCACGGTAGTTGGAGGCGCGGCAGCCGGGGCGCGACGGCCGGAAACGCGGTGACCGGAGGTGCGGTAGCCGGGACGCGGTGACCGGAGGCGCGGTGGCCGGGGGCGGAGACGACGGGGGGCCCGTCCCCCACTGCGGGGAACGGGCCCACCCGTACGGTGTCGCTCGGTGTCGCCTGCTCAGCCGGCGAGGATGGCGCGCGCCAGCTTCGCCGTCTCGGTCGGGGTCTTGCCGACCTTGACGCCGGCGGCCTCGAGGGCCTCCTTCTTCGCGGCGGCCGTGCCGGAGGAACCGGAGACGATGGCGCCGGCGTGGCCCATGGTCTTGCCCTCGGGCGCGGTGAAGCCCGCGACGTAGCCGACGACCGGCTTCTTCACGTTCTCCTTGATGAACGCCGCGGCCCGCTCCTCGGCGTCGCCGCCGATCTCGCCGATCATCACGATCAGGTCGGTGTCGGGGTCGGCCTCGAACGCGGCGAGCGCGTCGATGTGCGTGGTGCCGATGACCGGGTCGCCACCGATGCCGACGGCGGAGGAGAAGCCGATGTCACGCAGCTCGTACATCATCTGGTACGTCAGAGTGCCGGACTTCGAGACCAGGCCGATGCGGCCCGGCTTGGTGATGTCGCCCGGGATGATGCCGGCGTTCGACTGACCGGGGGTGATCAGACCCGGGCAGTTCGGGCCGATGATCCGGGTCTTGTTGCCCTTCTCCACGGCGTACGCGTAGAACGCGGCGGAGTCGTGCACCGCGATGCCCTCGGTGATGACGACCGCGAGCGGGATCTCGGCGTCGATGGCCTCGACGACGGCGGCCTTGGCGAAGGCCGGCGGGACGAAGAGGACGGACACGTTGGCGCCCGTCTTCTCCATCGCCTCGGCGACCGTGCCGAAGACCGGGATCTCGTTGCCGTCGATGTCGACGGACGTGCCGGCCTTGCGCGGGTTCACGCCACCGACGATGTTCGTGCCGTCGGCCAGCATGAGCTTGGTGTGCTTCATGCCCGTGGCACCGGTCATGCCCTGGACGATGACCTTGGAGTCCTTGTTGAGGAAGATAGCCATGGCTGTGTAGTCCCTCGTCCCTTACTTCGCAGCAGCCGCGAGCTCGGCGGCCTTGTCGGCCGCGCCGTCCATGGTGTCCACGCGCTGCACCAGCGGGTGGTTGGCGTCGGAGAGGATCTTGCGACCCAGCTCGGCGTTGTTGCCGTCGAGACGGACGACGAGGGGCTTGGTGACTTCCTCGCCCTTGTCCGCGAGCAGCTGCAGCGCCTGCACGATGCCGTTGGCGACCTCGTCGCAGGCGGTGATGCCGCCGAAGACGTTGACGAAGACGGACTTGACGTCCGGGTCGCCGAGGATGATCTCCAGGCCGTTCGCCATGACGGCGGCGGAGGCGCCACCACCGATGTCGAGGAAGTTGGCGGGCTTGACGCCGCCGTGCGCCTCACCGGCGTAGGCGACGACGTCCAGGGTGCTCATGACGAGACCCGCGCCGTTGCCGATGATGCCGACCTCGCCGTCGAGCTTGACGTAGTTGAGGTTCTTCTCCTTGGCCGCGGCCTCGAGCGGGTTGGCCGACGCCTTGTCCTGGAGGGCCTCGTGCTCCGGCTGGCGGAACTCGGCGTTCTCGTCCAGGGAGACCTTGCCGTCCAGGGCGATGACGTCACCGGAGGCGACCTTGGCCAGCGGGTTGACCTCGACGAGGAGGGCGTCCTCGGCGACGAAGGTCTTCCACAGGGTGACCAGGACGTCGGCGACCTTGTCGGCGACCTCGGCCGGGAAGTTCGCGGCCTCGACGATCTCGCGGGCCTTGGCGGGGGTCACACCCTCGTTGGCGTCGATCGGGGTCTTGGCGACGGCCTCGGGGCGGGTGGCCGCCACCTCCTCGATCTCCATGCCGCCCTCGACGGAGGCGATGGAGAGGAAGGTGCGGTTGGCACGGTCGAGGAGGAAGGAGACGTAGTACTCCTCGACGATCTCCGGGGCGGTCTCGGCGATCATCACCTTGTGGACCGTGTGGCCCTTGATGTCCATGCCGAGGATGTTGGTCGCGTGCTCGACCGCCTCGTCGGGGGTGGCGGCGAGCTTGACGCCACCGGCCTTCCCGCGGCCACCGACCTTCACCTGGGCTTTGACGACGGACTTGCCGCCGAGACGCTCAGTGGCTGCGCGGGCTGCCTCAGGCGTGTCGATGACTTCACCGGCCAGCACCGGTACATCGTGCTTGGCGAAGAGGTCCCTCGCCTGGTACTCGAACAGGTCCACGCGCTTCCGTCCCTATCAGTGATCTCGCGGTTCGTTGGATGCGTGGGCGTGCCGCGAAGGGCAACGTGACGTCCGCTGTGTCACAAGGGAGGCGCACACGGTGTCCGAGCGCGCGGCATGTCCGTCTCGCAGGTTATCTCCGCATGGGTGACCTCTCTAAATCGCGCGTCACACGTGAGCGGTGATACCTGTCACATGATGCCGCCATCTCTGGCACGGCGTGCCGGACGTGAGGGGCCTCACCGGGCTGGGGTTGGCCCGGTGAGGCCCTGTCGAACAGCCCGGAGGGGCGGTGAACGCCCTGTTCTCCGGGATGCGGGGTGACCGGGTCCCCACCCCAATGGGGGCCGGTCGCCCCTCCACGAGGTTCCGGCCGGACAGACCGACGGCTTTCGGCTGTCCGGGTCCTGATGCCCCGCGGAGTCCTTCGCCACCTGTGCGTCAGGTGCGGATGGGGGCGCGGGCGTGTGCGCGTGCGGCCGGACCGGCGTGAGGGGTCCGCGGCGGCTTCGCCTCCGCCGGGACACGGAGGTGCCCGGGCGGGCGGGCCGCCGCGCCGCCCCCGCGCGCACGCGTCCGCGGCGAGGGAGGGGGGGTTCCTAGGCGGGTGAGACCGGGACGTCCCGGTACGGGGCACGCGTACCGGCCGCCTCGGCGCGCACGGTGTCGCCGGGTACGAGCCGGAGCGGCGGCCGGTGGTGCGCGGTGACGGCGCACGCGTCACCGTGCCGCGGCGCGCCGTGGTCCGCGGCCGGGCGGTTGCCCGTCGTGCCGTCCGGCTGACCGGCGGGGGCGCCGGGAGCGTGCGGTGCGGGGGCCGGGCCGGCGTCCACGACGTGCACGGCGTCCCGCGCGGGCCGATGTCCCCGGTCCACGCGGGTCGCGAGGCCGGCACGGACGAGCGCCGGGCCGTGGGCTCCGGGGCCCGCGGCCCGCTCCGGGGGCCCGGACGGTCCGTCCGGCCCCTTCGGCCCGTCCTGGGCGTCCTCGTCCTGCCCGGGCGCGCCGGACGGCGGTGCCGAGGTGTCCGGTCTCGGGGCGGACGTGCCCGGCAGCGGGGCGGGCGTGCTCGGCTCGGGGAGCGTCTGCTCCGGCGCGTCGGGCAGGTGCGGGAGCTCCGGCAGCGGTACGGGCTGCTCCGGGGCGGGAAGCGTGGGCAGGGCGGGAAGCGCGGGGAGGGCAGGGAGCGCCGGCAGCTCCGGGAGTCGCCCCGGTGTCACCTCGTACGGCCGGTCGGTCACCGCGCCGACCAGGTCCCCGACCGGCCGTACGATCCGCTCGTCCACGGACCGGACCACCGTCTCGGCCGACGGGAGGACCGGATCGGTCACGTCGGGGCGCGGCACGGTGAAAGCCTCGACGACCGGCGCGAGGCCGCTCGGGCCGTGCTCGGTGCCCGAGCCGGTCGACACCGAGGACCCGAGGGTGGAGGGGATCCGCTCGACCGGCCCGCCGTCCGCCGCCCGCGCCCGCTCCCCGCACAGCACGCCGAGCACGAACACCGCGCCCACCAGCAGCGCCAACAGGACCGCACGCCGCCCCGCCGCCGTGCGCATCGCGCGCAGAGCGGCACCGGGCAAGGCTGCTGACCGGATCAAGAGGGGCTGGTCCTCCCGGACGACGGGACGGCTGAACGGTTGAACGAGGGACGGCTGAACGACGGGACAACTGGACGGCTGGACGACTGGGGACGCTTCACGGGTCCTTCATCGAACGGCGCCGATCCTTGCACGTGACTCCCGAGGTCGCGCAAGCCCTCCGTTACCGATGGGTACTCATGTCCGTTTTCACCGGCCCGAGTCCGCTCCTCACGCCGTGTCCGGTATCGGCAACGGCCGCTTCTCGATCGCCGCCGCCATCACCTCCGGGAACAGGTCGGGTGTGCAGGCGAACGCCGGTGCGCCCAGCGCGGCGAGCGCCGCCGCGTGCTCCCTGTCGTACGCGGGCGCCCCCTCGTCGGACAGCGCGAGCAGCGTCACGAACCGCACGCCCGACGCCTTCATCGCCGCCACCCGCTTGAGCATCTCGTCGCGTATCCCCCCTTCGTAGAGGTCGCTGATCAGCACGACCACCGTCTCCGCCGGCCGGGTGATCCGCGCCTGGCAGTAGGCCAGCGCCCGGTTGATGTCCGTACCGCCGCCGAGCCGGGTGCCGAAGAGGACGTCGACGGGGTCGTCGAGCCGGTCGGTGAGGTCGACGACCGCCGTGTCGAAGACGACGAGCCGGGTGTCGACCGACCGCATCGACGCGAGCACCGCCCCGAACACCGACGCGTACACGACGGACGCCGCCATCGATCCGGACTGGTCGACGCAGAGGACGACCTCCTTCCGCACCGACCGCGAGGCACGCCCGTGGCCGACGAGCCGCTCGGGCACGACCGTCCGGTGCTCCGGCAGGTAGTGCTTGAGGTTGGCGGCGATCGTGCGGTTCCAGTCGATGTCGTGGTGGCGGGGCCTGCTGACGCGGGCGCTGCGGTCGAGGGCGCCGGTGAGGGTGGCCCGGGTGCGGGTGGCGAGCCTCTTCTCCAGGTCCTCGACGACCTTGCGCACGACCGCCCGTGCCGTCTCCTTCGTCGTCTCCGGCATCGCCTTGTCGAGCGACAGCAGCGTGCCGACGAGGTGGACGTCGGCCTCGACGGCCTCCAGCATCTCCGGTTCCAGCAGGAGCGTGGCGAGGTCCAGCCGGTCGATGGCGTCGCGCTGCATGACCTGGACGACGGAGGAGGGGAAGTAGGTCCGGATGTCCCCGAGCCAGCGGGCCACCGACGGTGCCGACGCGCCGAGCCCCGCCGAACGGTCCCGGCCCGCCCGCGGCGCGTCCCCCTTGCCGTAGAGCGCGGCGAGCGCCCCGTCCATCGCGGCATCCCGCCCGGACAGGGCGTGTCCGGTCCCGTCGGCCGGGTCGCCGCCGAGCACGAGCCGCCAGCGCCGCAGGCGCTCCCGCGCCGGGTCCGTCGTCGTGGCCGCCTCGCCCCGTGTGTCCGTCATCCCGTCACCTCCGCCCGTCCGTCGCGCGCTTCCTCGTCCCCGTCCCTGTCCTCGTCCCCGTCCTCCCCGTCCGGCCCGAGCAGCAGCCGCAGGACCGGCAGCACGGCGTCCGCGCGGGCGGTGTCGGGGTCGGGGGCGAAACCGGGGACGCCGGACACCGCGGCAGCCGTGCCGCCGCGTGCCCCCGGTCCGCGCCGGACCAGCTCACCGAGGGTGCGCCGCACCCCCGGCTCGTACGCCGAGAACGTCCGCCGCAGCAGCGGCAGCACGTCCGTGAACGCCTCCGCCGGTACGCCCGTCAGCCACGCGTCGACCAGTCCGAGCAGCCGCTCGTCGTGGACCAGGAGCAGTCCGCCGCCGGGACCGCCGCCGACGAAGCCCTCGATCCACGCGACCGCGTCCGCCGGCGGCGTGCCCGGTGACAGCACGAGCCCCATGAGCCGCGCCGCCTCGTCCCGCGGCAGCTCCCCGTCGTCCAGCAGCAGCCGCACGGACCGCCCCCGTATGACACCGGGCACGGTGTCCCGTGCGGACAGGGTCCGCAGCACCGACTGCCAGCGGGCGCGCAGCCTCCCGTGGCCCGGTGCGGGGGCGTCACCGAGGAGGCCCACCGCGCCGTGCACCGCGTCGACGTGGCGCCGCATCTCGTCGGCGGCGTCCGCGTCCAGCGCGGCGCAGGCCGGGGGCAGTCCGACGAAGACCCGCTCGGCGAGCCCGGCGGCGACCTCGGCCAGCGCCGCGGTGTCGGTGCCGCGCACGTCGCCGTAGCGCAATGAGCGGACCAGGGCGGGCAGCGCCTGGGCAAGGTGGCCGACGTCGGTGTCGAGGGCCGCCCGGTCGGTGAGGACCCGCATCACCGTGGGCAGCGCCTCGTGCAGGGAGGCCAGCAGGCAGCGCTCGGCGAGCCCGGTGACCTCGGCGAGCCCCCGCGCGCCGACGGCGTCCGCCTCCGCCTTCGCGGTCGCGGCGGCGCGTACGGTCGTCCCCCAGACCCCGGCCTCGGCGACCCGCACGGACAGCTCGGGCTCCCAGCGCAGCCGCCAGGTCTCCCGGAAGGTCCCCGTGCCGCCGCGTGCGGCGGCCGGCTCTCCCCAGCCGATGCCGAGCAGCCGCAGCCGGTGCAGCAGTCTGCCGCGCTCCGCGTCGGTCTCCTTGCGCAGGTCGAGCTCCAGCTCCCGCTCCCCGGCCTCGGGTTTCAGCCGCAGCCGGCGCTGGATCCGCGTGAGGTCCCGCTGCAGCGGGACGGCGGGTGCCGTCGCCGGCACCTCCCCGAGCACGTCGCCGACGACCAGCCGGTCGCGCACCAGTGCCAGCGGCACGTCGGAGCCCTCGCACATCACCGCCCGTACGGCGTCGGTCGTCTCGCTCAGGCCGGGCAGCGGGCGTCCGCGCAGCGCCGCGAGGGTCTCCGCCAGCCGTACGGCCTCGATGACGTGCGCGGGGGAGACGGTCTGGTCCTCGGCCCGCAGCAGCCCGGCCACCTTGGTCAGCCACCGCTCGACCGGCCGGTCCGGGGCGCCGAACAGATGCCCGTACCAGCCCGGGGAGTCGATGCCCGCGCCGTAGCCGCTCGTCCGGGAGAGCCTGCGGTGGGTCCAGGGCACCCAGGTCATGTCCGTCCTCACCTTGGGAAGCCCCTTCACCAGGGCGCGGTCGGCGGCGACGGTGGTCCTGTGCCGCAGCGCCGGCACGTGCCAGGCCCCGCAGACCACGGCCACGCCGTCCTCGAACTCCCGCCGCGCCGCCCGGACCCGCAACCGCATGTGCGCCTCGCGCACGAGGTCCCGCCGGTGCCCCCCGCTTCCGTACTCCTCCCGCAGCGCGGTCATGGCCTCCTCGAGCGCGGTGAACGGCGCGACCGCGTCCCCCTCGCCCACGCCCCGGTGCTCGACGACGTCCTCCCACCACCGCTCCGCGTCGTCGTACCCGGCGGCTTCGGCGAGCACCCCCAGGGGGTCGACCCGCACGTCCTCGTCGCCCGCGCCGGGTCCGGGGTCCTCGTCGTCCTCCCAGGCCAGGGTGTGCGCGGCCGGCAGGTCGATGAAACGGGCCGGAACTCCGTGCTCCAGCGCCCAGCGGAGCGCGACCCACTCCGGGGAGAACTCGGCCAGCGGCCAGAAGGCCGAGCGGCCGGGCTCGTCCACCGCGTGGGCGAGCAGCGCGACGGGCGGCCGCATGTCCTCCTCGGCGGCGAGCGGGAGCAGCGCGTCCGCCTCCGGTGGGCCCTCGATCAGCACGACGTCCGGCCGGGCC
Organism: Streptomyces sp. NPDC018964; assembly: GCF_044390325.1. Lineage (NCBI taxonomy): Bacteria > Bacillati > Actinomycetota > Actinomycetes > Kitasatosporales > Streptomycetaceae > Streptomyces > Streptomyces sp. NPDC018964. Next base: position 200,035 of record NZ_JBIRYZ010000004.1, on the reverse strand, counting down.
TCCTCCAGTACCGCCCGCACCGCCCGCGCGGACCCCGGCCCGTGATGCCGCACGCCGAGCAGCAGCGGCCCCGCGGTGTCCGCCTTCCTGCCGTCCATCCGAGTCCTTTCGTGGGTACCCCGCCTCCGGGCGGGGAAAAAATCAACCGCTGACCTCCCGGCAGGCCCGGTAGAAGTCCTTCCAGCCGTCGCGCTCGCGGACCACGGTCTCCAGGTACTCCCGCCAGACGACGCGGTCCGCCGCCGGGTCGCGGACGACCGCGCCGAGGATGCCCGCGGCGACGTCCCCGGCCCGCAGCACGCCGTCGCCGAAGTGGGCGGCCAGCGCCAGCCCGCCCGTGACGACGGATATCGCCTCGGCCGTCGACAGGGTGCCGCTGGGCGACTTGAGCCTCGTCCTGCCGTCGGTGGTGACTCCGTCGCGCAGCTCGCGGAAGACGGTGACGACCCGGCGGATCTCCTCGATGCCGTCGGGCACGGCCGGCAGGTCGAGGGAGCGGCCGATCTGGTCGACCCGCCGCGAGACGATGTCGACCTCCTCCTCCGGGGTCTCCGGCAGCGGCAGCACCACGGTGTTGAAGCGGCGGCGCAGGGCGCTGGACAGGTCGTTGATCCCCCGGTCGCGGTCGTTGGCCGTGGCGATCAGGTTGAAGCCGCGGACCGCCTGCACCTCCTGGCCCAGCTCCGGTATCGGCAGCGTCTTCTCCGACAGGATGGTGATCAGCGTGTCCTGGACGTCGGCCGGAATGCGGGTCAGCTCCTCGACGCGGGCCGTCATGCCCTCCGCCATGGCCCGCATCACCGGGCTGGGCACGAGGGCGTCGCGGCTGGGGCCGTGGGCGAGCAGCCGGGCGTAGTTCCAGCCGTAGCGGATGGCCTCCTCCGGGGTGCCGGCCGTGCCCTGCACGAGCAGGGTGGAGTCGCCGCTGACCGCGGCGGCCAGGTGCTCGGAGACCCAGGTCTTCGCGGTGCCGGGCACGCCGAGCAGGAGCAGGGCGCGGTCGGTGGCGAGGGTGGTCACCGCGACCTCGACGATGCGGCGCGGACCGATGTACTTCGGGGTGACGACCGTGCCGTCCGGCAGCGTGCCGCCGAGCAGGTAGGTGGCGACGGCCCACGGCGACAGCCGCCAGCGGGCGGGCCGGGGACGGTCGTCCTGGGCCGCGAGCGCGGCGAGTTCGGCGGCGAAGGCGTCCTCGGCGTGCGGTCGCAGCGTCCGTGTCTCCGCCGCCGTCGTGTCCGCGGGCGCGGAGCCGTCCCGGCTCGGGTCGACGGACGTCGGTTCAACAGAGACAGGCATGGTTGAGTCCCCCTCCAGCTCGGCCGGTTCGGATCTGCCACCAACCGTGCACCACGCCACTGACAATCGCTCTGACCTGCGTGAACGCTCCGGCCAGGGCGATTGTCAGTGCCGGGATCTAGTTTCGGTGGCATGACTGAGCAGGGGGTGCGCTGGACCGCGGACCAGGTGCTGGCACTGGCGCCTGACGCCGCGTCACGCGCGGCGGGAGGCCGGCTCGGCGCGGCCGGTCCGTGGTCCGGGACCGGCAGTTCGGGCGAGGGGACGGTGTGGGGTCTGTGCGCGGGCGGCGGGAGCACTCCGTACCGGACGGTCGTCGACGTCGCGGACGTCTCCGGGCCCGCGTACCACTGCAGTTGCTCGAGCCGTAAGTCCCCGTGCAAGCACGCGCTCGGCCTGCTGCTGCTCTGGTCGGGCGGGGACGGAGCGGTGCCGCGGGGCCGGGCGCCCGAGTGGGCCGAGCAGTGGATCGCGGGCCGGCGCGGGCGGGCGGGACGGGAGCGGGCCGAGGGCTCCCCGAGCTCCTCGGGTGCCGCCGGCCCGGAGGCGGCGCGGCGCAGGGCGGAGCGCCGGGCCGAGCGGGTGACGGCGGGCGCGGTGGAGCTGGAGCAGCGCCTGGCGGATCTGCTCCGCGGCGGCCTGGTGGCGGCCGCGGAGCAGTCGGGGGACGGGCTGTGGGAGGAGACGGCGGCCCGCATGGTCGACGCCCAGGCGCCAGGGCTGGCCGCCCGGGTGCGGGAGCTGGGGGCGCTCGCGGGCACCGGGCCGGGCGGGCCGGTGCGGCTGCTGGAGGAGTGCGCGCTGCTCCACCTCCTCGGCCGGGGCTGGCTGCGCCGGGAGCGGCTGCCGGAGGGCCTGGCCGCGACGGTCCGTTCCCGCGTCGGCCTGCCCGCGCCGGCGGACGGTCCGGCGGTACGGGACCGCTGGCTGGTCCTCGCCCAGTACGACACGGCGGACAGCCGGCTGACGACCCGCCGCGTCTGGCTGTACGGCACGGACTCGGGACGCACGGCGCTGCTTCTTTCCTACGGGGCGGCGGGCCGCGCCCCGGAGCTCGCGCTGCCGGTCGGGCTGGCCCTCGACGCGGAGCTGTCCGCGTACCCGGGCGCGGGGCAGCCGCGGGCGGCCCTGGGTGAGCGGTTCGCGCCGCCCGCCCCGACGGACGTACGGCCGCCGGGGACGACGACGGCCCGGGCGGCCGCCCGCTACGGCGAGGCGCTGCGCGACGACCCCTGGCTGGAATCGGTCCCGGTGACACTGGACCGGGTGGTACCGGCTCCGGACGGTGACGGCTGGCAGCTGGCCGACGCCGACGAGGACGCGGCCCTGCCGCTCACGCCGGCCGCGCGGTCCCGCCCCGGTCTGTGGCGTCTGGTCGCCCTGTCCGGCGGCGCCCCGGTCAAGGTCTTCGGCGAGTGCGGCCACCAGGGATTCACTCCGTTGGCGGCCTGGCCGGAGGGGCCCGGTGAGGCGGTGCCGCTGTGCTGAGCGGTGCGCTCGTCCCCGTTCCCGTCCACCTCGGGAATCTTTCGGACATCACTGGACACTCGGTGCGCGTGAGTCTTCGACCGTGCCGGGACGCCCGTCGGAAAGGAAGCTCATGAGCAGGACGACCACCACCGGGGGCGCCGCCCTCCCGGACTCCTGGGAGGAGCTGGTGACCACGGCCCTGCTGGGGACGGACCGGCGCACCCCGGCGGGCTCCGCGCCCGGGCCGGGCGCGCCGTCGGCCCTGCTGGACGCGGCGGCCGTGGCGACCGTACGGCGACGTGCCGGGCTGCGGCCGGCACGGGCCGCGGAGCGTCCGCGGCCGGCCCCCGAGGACCCGCGACCTCCGCTGCCGTCCGCCGCCGCGCGCCGGCTCACGATGCTGCTCGCCGACCGCCCCGGCGCCTCCGGCGGTGGCCGCCGGGGCGCGGCTCCGGACCTCATGGAGCTGCTGCCCCAGTGGCTGGCGGCGGCGAACGCCCGCGGTTTCGCGGCACCCCCGGCCGCGCTGCCCGCTCTGCTCGACGCCGCGCGGGGACGGACCGACCTGCGGCCGGCGGCGCTGCGGTTCGCGGGGCCGCGTGCCCTGTGGCTGGCCCGGTTCAACCCGGACTGGCGGTTCGCCCTGCGTTCCACACCGGGCGGGGGCCCGTCCGTGCCCCGCCTCCACGACACGGAGGGCGTACGGCGGCTCTGGCAGGAGGGCCTCTTCGCCGAGCGGGTCGCCCTCCTCACCGCCCTGCGCTCCCGCGAGCCGGCCACCGGGAGGGAGCTCCTCGCGGCGAGCTGGGCGACGGAGCGGGCGGAGGACCGCCTGATGTTCCTGGACTCGCTGCGCACCGGACTCGGCCCGGACGACGAGCCGTTCCTGGAGCGGGCCCTGGCCGACCGCAGCCGCAACGTGCGGGCGACGGCGGCGGAGCTGCTGTCGGCGCTGCCCGGCTCGGCGCTGGCGGAACGCATGGCGGTCCGGGCCGGGGCGTGTGTGGCCGTCGACCGCACGCGGGACACGCCGACGATCGTCGTCGAGGCGCCGCACGAATGCGACGCGGGCATGGAACGCGACGGCGTGGTGGCCAGGGCTCCGGCGGGCCGTGGCGAACGGTTCTGGTGGCTCGGCCAGTTGGTGGAGGCGGCGCCCCTGGGCAGTTGGTCGCGGCGGCTCGGCGGGCGTACGCCGCGGGAGATCGTGGCGCTGCCGGTGGCGGACGACTGGCAGGGCGAACTGCACGCGGCCTGGTGCCGGGCGGCGGTACGACAGCGCGATGCGGCGTGGTCCCGGGCGCTGCTCGGTGAGCCCTCCGCGCCGGAGGCGGGCGGCCCGGGGGCGGTGTCCCTGGCCGAACGCGCCAAGCTGCTCGGCACGCTGGACGCCGCCGAACGGGCCGCGTGGGTGGCCGGGTTCATCGAGACGCACGGCCTGTCCGAGGCGTTCCAGCTGCTCGGGGTGTGTGCCGTGCCCTGGGCCGCGCCGGTCGGACGGGCGGTGGTCGACGCGCTCAACATCGCGCGTGACGCAGGGAGTTATCCATGGAGTTTCAGCGGAGTCATGGGCCTGGCCGAACGCTGCCTCGACCCGTCCGAGGCCGGCCGCCTCGACGCGCTCCTGGCGGTACCGGACGAGCCGGAGGACGCGTCGCCCGGAGCCGGCGGCTACTGGTCGGAGGCCTTCCAGCGCCTGGTCACCACCCTGCGCCTGCGCGCGGCCATGCTCAAAGAACTGACCCCGCCCACTCCCTGACCCACCCCGCCGTCCCCACAGGCAGCCGCCCCGCCGTCCCCGCGGGCAGCCGCCCCGCCGTTCCCGCAGGCAGTCGCCCCGCCGTTCCCGCGGGCAGTCGTGCCGCTGGGGCGGCACGGGTGGGCGCGACGGCACCCGGTAAGCGCCGGGCAGCGCGACACACTCCCGCCCGGCACCGGCTCCGGGGTGCCGGGGCCGATGCCCCGGCCCGGACGCGGCGCGCGACGCGCCACGAGCGCGCCCTACGCCTCCGCGGGCTGCCGCACGTTCGCCCGCACCCAGTCCACGATGGAAGCCGTGGTGGCCCCCGGCGTGAAGATCTCCGCGACGCCCTTCTCCTTCAGCGGGGCGATGTCCGCCTCGGGGATGATCCCGCCACCGAAGACCAGGATGTCCGCCGCGTCCCGCTGCCGGAGCAGTTCGATGACGGCCGCGAAGAGCGTGTTGTGCGCCCCGGAGAGGATGGACAGGCCGATCGCGTCGGCGTCCTCCTGGATCGCGGTGTCGACGATCTGCTCGGGGGTCTGGTGAAGCCCGGTGTAGATCACCTCCATACCGGCGTCGCGCAGCGCCCGCGCGATCACCTTGGCCCCGCGATCGTGGCCGTCGAGCCCCGGCTTGGCCACCACCACGCGGATCGGACCGGCTGCCACACCCATCACTGCCTCCATGAAGCGACTACATCCATCCGTACCGACAAGTACCGCACACATCCGCCGTGCCGTACACGCCGCTCGGGCACCCCGGCCCGAACCGGCCGGAGAAGTGAACGAACGTTATCTCCAGCATCCCGCAACCGGCAGTTTCGCGGTGCGCGGCGAGGGGCAAATCACACGGAGGGACACGTTCACCGCGCAGCGTTCCCGGGCTCCGGGCCCCGCACACCGTGCGCCCGTGCACCACTCGGGCAACGGTGGGAACATGCGCACAAGGGATTCGTACCGAGGCCGCCGCACCGCCGCGCCCCCTCCACGCACCGTACGCGCGCACCGTCGACCGCTCTCGTAACGATTTCCCATGAGGGCACACGGGGGACAGGGTTGTCCTTCCGCGTGCCGACAGGAGGTCGGCCATGAAGGTCACCGAGGCAGCTCTCCCCTTCCTGCCGCTCTGCCGGCGTCTTCTGCCGACCCGGCTGGCGGATCTCTCCCTGGCCCTGCTGAAGGCGACCGCCCTGGAGCTGGCGATCCTGGCGGGTCACCTCCTGCTCTATCCCGCCGGCATCGTCCAGGAGCGCCGGGGTGCGGGCCCCGCGCTGCCCGCCCCGGGCGGCGCCGCGCAGCTGCCGGCCCAGGCCAAGCCCCCGGTGGTGCTGCTGCACGGCTTCATCGACAACCGGTCGGTCTTCGTCCTGCTGCGCCGCAGCCTCGCCCAGCACGGCAGGCAGCAGATCGAGTCGCTCAACTACTCGCCGCTGACCTGCGACATCCGCATCGCGGCCGAACTGCTCGGCCGGCACATAGAGCAAGTGTGCGAACGCACGGGCAGCCGCCGGGTCGACGTGGTCGGGCACAGCCTCGGCGGACTCATCGCGCGTTACTACGTACAGCGACTGGGCGGCGACGCCCGCGTGCGGACGCTCGTCACACTCGGCACCCCGCACTCCGGCACCCGCGTCGCGCCGCTGGCCAACGCGCACCCCATCGTGCGCCAGATGCGCCCCGGCTCGCCGGTGCTCGAGGAGCTCACCCGGCCCGCGCCGGGCTGCCGTACGCACTTCGTCGCCTTCTGGAGCGACCTCGACCACATCATGGACCCGCTGGAGTCGGCGTGCATCGAGCACCCCGACCTGACGGCGGTGAACGTGCGGGTGAGCGGCGTGGGCCACCTCGCCCTGCCCGTGCACCCCGCCGTGGCGACCCGCATACGGCAGGCCCTGGACACGGCGCTTCCCGGAGAGCCGTCCACCGGCCGCCCGGAAGGCCTGACGGTGGCCTGACGGCCGGCCGGCCGGCCGCCCCTCCGTTCCACCGTCGCGCCGCGCGCCGGTGCCGCGACACGCCCGGCACCGGCGCCGCGGGGCGGCCGGGACCGCGCGCCTCGTCGACAGCAATCCGAACAATGACGGTCCGAGACGGCCCACTTACCGCCACCAACGCTTCATCATTTCGAACAAGCCTCGAACAAAAAGCCAAGACCGCGCCCGCCGTCCGCCAAAAGACGACCGATTGCCCGTTTCCTGCGTGCGCGAAACCTGCGGAAGATTGTCGTGCCCGCGTACCGCCGGGTACAGTCGCCGCACTGCTCTGGCAGCCCCTGTTGTCGAGGCGAAAGAGAAGTTGGTGAACGACCGTCACCCGTCGGGGACCATGGACCCGACCCCGGCTTCCGATGCCGCCTCGGCGCCCTACGCGTCGTACGGCAGCCAGGAGGCCCCGTACGGCGACTTCACCACGTACGGCGAGTACGACGCCACCGGTTTTGCCGCCACCCACTTCGGAACCGGTGGCCACACCACCGGAACCTTCACCGCCGACCCCCTCTTCGGCGACCTCCCCGGCGGCGGTCACGACACGGGCGCGTACGAGACCGGGCACTGGCCCGCGAGCGGTCACGACACCGGGCAGTACGACACCTACGCGGATCCGTACCCGTCCGCGTACGACACCGGCGGCTACGACACGACCGCCTGGGGCACCGGCCATCACCCGCTGACGGTGATCCCGCCGCAGGCCACCCCGTCGGAGACCAGCGGGCAGTGGGACGCCGGCGAGTGGCTCCAGCCCGATCAGGCCGGGAACCCCGCCGACCAAACCCAGCAGTGGGACTGGGGCACGCAGACCTTCGACAGCGGTGTCTACGACGCCACCCAGTGGAACTCCGACGGCGGCGACACCACCGCCCCGGCGACCGCGTCCGATTCCCACGAACCGCAGACCGGGTCCCCCGAGCACCGGGCCGAGTCCTACGAGCACCAGGCCGAGTCCTACGAGCCGCAGGCCGAGCCGTTCGACCGGGAGCCCTACGAGGCTCCCGTCGCCGACGAGCCGGCCGACACCGGTGAGCTGCCCGCGGTGCACCTGCTCGAGGAGCAGGAGGAGACCGTCCCCGCCCCGACGTCGCGCGCGGCCTCGCGCTCCGGGTCCCGTTCCCGCCGCCGCACGCCCGCCAAGCGTTCCGCGCTGCTGACGGTGGCCGTGCCCTCGGCGTGCGTGATGGGTGTCGCCGGCATCGCCGCGGCCTCGGTCGGCGACCTGACCGGCGACGGCGGCCAGGAGACGAAGACGACCGCGGCGGACGCCCAGCCGGTGAAACCGTCCGCCGCCAACATCAAGCTGGACACCCAGCTGGAGAGCCTCGCCGCCGGCGCCGACGACTTCGCCGACCGGGCCAGCCGTACCCAGGAGCGCATCGACCTCAAGGCGCAGCAGGCGGCCGAGCGCAGGGCGGCCGCGGAAGAGGCGGCCCGCAAGGAACGGCTGCGCCCGAAGTTCGCGCTCCCGGTCGCGCAGCACGGACTCAGCGCCTACTACGGCCAGTCCGGCATCAACTGGATGTCCGTCCACACCGGCATCGACTTCCCCGTCTCGTACGGCGCGAAGGTCATGGCCGCGACCGACGGCACGGTGCGCACGCAGTACAACTCCGCCTACGGCAACATGATGATCGTGACCGCGATGGACGGCACGGAGACGTGGTACTGCCACCTCTCCACCTACCAGGTCGCCTCCGGTACGACGGTGAAGGCCGGCGACACGATCGCGTTCTCCGGGAACTCCGGCAACTCGACCGGCCCGCACCTGCACTTCGAGGTGCGCCCCGGCGGCGGCTCGGCGGTCGACCCGCTCGCCTGGTTCCGCAGCCACGGCCTCGACCCGTCGTAGGGGCCGTCCCCCCGACGGGTCCCGGCCCGCTCCGCTACAGCTTCTCCACCGGCGCGTACCGCAGCAGCAGCCGCTTGGGCTTGGTGTCCCCGAAGTCGATCGTCGCCTCCGTGTTCGCGCCCGTGCCCTTCACCGCGACCACGGTGCCGAGACCGAACTGGTCGTGCGTGACCCGGTCCCCGACCGCCAGCGACACCACGGACTTCTCCTCCGTCCGCCGGGTGGCGAAACCGGAGGCACCCGCCGCCGACGAACGGGAACGGGACGACGACAGCGAGGCCGCCACCCCCGACGCCGGACCGGACGACACGGGCGAACTCGCCCCCGTCCGCCTCCACTCCAGGTGGGCGGCCGGAATCTCCTCCAGGAACCGTGAGGGCGGGTTGTAGGACGGCTGGCCCCACGCGCTGCGCAGCGTCGACCGGGTCAGGTACAGCCGCTCCCGCGCGCGCGTGATGCCGACGTACGCCAGCCGCCGCTCCTCCTCCAGCTCCTTGGTCTGGCCCAGGGCGCGCATGTGCGGGAAGACGCCGTCCTCCATGCCGGTGAGGAAGACGACCGGGAACTCCAGGCCCTTGGCGGTGTGCAGGGTCATCAGGGTGATGACGCCGGAGCCGTCCTCGTCCTCGTCGGGGATCTGGTCGGAGTCGGCGACCAGGGCGACCTGCTCCAGGAAGTCGGACAGCGCGACCGACTCGCCCTCGCCGCGCTCCTGCTCGAACTCCAGGGCGACGGCCGCGAGTTCCTGGAGGTTCTCGATGCGGGTCTCGTCCTGCGGGTCGGTGGAGGCCTGCAACTCGGCGAGGTAGCCGGTGCGTTCGAGGATCGCCTCCAGGACCGTCGCCGGGCCCGCACCGGACTCGACGACCGTACGGAGGTCCTCCATCAGCGTGTTGAACCGCTTCACGGCGTTCGTCGAGCGCGCGGCCATGCCGTACGCCTCGTCGACGCGCCTCAGCGCCTGCGGGAAGCTGATCCTCTCGCGCTGCGCGAGGGCGTCGATCATGGCCTCCGCGCGGTCGCCGATGCCCCGCTTGGGCACGTTGAGGATGCGGCGCAGCGGCACCGAGTCCTCGGGGTTGGCGAGCACCCGCAGGTAGGCCAGGACGTCCCGGACCTCCTTGCGCTCGTAGAAGCGGACGCCGCCGACGACCTTGTAGGGCAGGCCGACGCGGATGAAGATCTCCTCGAAGACGCGGGACTGGGCGTTGGTGCGGTAGAAGACGGCGACGTCTCCCGCCTTGGCCTCGCCCGCGTCGGTGAGGCGGTCTATCTCGTCGGCGACGAACTGGGCCTCGTCGTGCTCGGTGTCCGCGACGTACCCGGTGATCCGCGCGCCCGCGCCGGCGTTGGTCCACAGGTTCTTGGGTCGGCGGGACTCGTTGCGCTCGATGACGGCGTTGGCGGCGCTCAGGATGGTCTGCGTGGAGCGGTAGTTCTGCTCCAGCAGGATCGTGGTCGCGTCCGGGTAGTCCTCCTCGAACTGGAGGATGTTGCGGATCGTCGCGCCGCGGAAGGCGTAGATCGACTGGTCGGCGTCACCCACCACGCACAGCTCGGCGGGCGGGACCTCGGCCCCGGGCGGGGTGTCGGCGGGGGGCCCGGAGGGGCCGACGAGCTCACGCACCAGGGCGTACTGGGCGTGGTTGGTGTCCTGGTACTCGTCGACCATGACGTGCCGGAAGCGGCGGCGGTAGTGCTCGGCGACGTCCGGGAAGGCGCGGAGCAGGTTGACCGTCGTCATGATCAGGTCGTCGAAGTCGAGGGCGTTGGCCTCCCGCAGCCGCGACTGGTAGAGCGCGTAGGCCTGGGCGAGGGTCTTCTCGAAGCCGTCGGCGGCCCGGGCGGCGAAGTCCTCCTCGTCGATCAGCTCGTTCTTCAGGTTGCTGATCTTGGCGCTGAAGGACTTCGGCGGGAAGCGCTTGGGGTCGAGGTCCAGATCGCGGCAGACCAGGGCCATCAGGCGCTTGGAGTCGGCGGCGTCGTAGATCGAGAACGACGAGGTGAAGCCGAGCCTCTTGCTCTCGCGGCGCAGGATGCGCACGCACGCGCTGTGGAACGTCATGACCCACATGGCGCCCGCGCGCGGGCCGACGAGCTGCTCGACGCGCTCCTTCATCTCGCCCGCGGCCTTGTTGGTGAAGGTGATCGCGAGGATCTGGCCCGGGTGGACGTGCCGCTCGGCCAGCAGGTGGGCGATGCGGTGGGTGAGCACGCGGGTCTTGCCGGAGCCCGCGCCGGCCACGATGAGCAGCGGGGAGCCGGAGTGCACGACGGCGGCGCGCTGGTTGTCGTTCAGCCCCTCCAGCAGCGCGGCGGCGTCGATCACCGGGCGCGGGGCGCCGTCGCGGTAGTAGGCGTCCCTGTCCGGCGGCACGTCGAACTTCCCGCCGAACAGGTCGTCCGGGATCTGCTCCGGTACGTGCTCGTCCTCGGGCGGTGGCGGGGGCTCGTCCGCGGGGCCCCGCTGGGCCTGGAGGTCCGCCAGGAAGCTGTCGTCAAAGAGGCTGCTCATCGCTCTCCGAGTCTAGGCCGCTCCACCGACAACCCGGAGCCGCCCCGGAAACATCCCCGGCCTCCGACGGCCGGAACGGGGCACGCACCCCCTGGAACCATTCCCTCACCCCACGTGACCGCGTGCGTAAGGTCACGAAAATGTATCGGGCATATCACCCATCAACCTTCACAGGGGCCACACCAGTTGGCTACGGTGCGGGCGGGCCGTACGACCCCCACCGGCGAACCCCGCCGGGCCGCGCGGCCTCCGCCGAGTCCGTCACTGCCCCCGCGGCAGCCGGAGCCGGGGACCCACCGAGACCACGGGGTGAATCGGCCCACTCCCTCGCGGAGCGGCCGTAGGGCAACCCTTCCGAACCACCCGCCCGAACCCGACAGCTAACCCGGTAGGCGGAGCTTTGGAAGGAGTCGCCTCCCTTGGCGTCGCACCGCAAGTCGCGCACCCCCGGCACGCGCGTGACAGGCATACGGACCCCGGCCCTCGCCACGGCCGCCCTGACCTCCGTGGCCCTGCTCTCCCAGACGGCCACCGCCGCCCCCTCCGACGACGGCAAGCCGAGCCTGGAGGAGGTCGAGAAGAAGGTCGACGACCTCTACCGCCAGGCGGAGTCGGCGACCGAGAAGTACAACGCGGCCAGGGAGAAGACCGCGAAGCAGCGCAAGCAGGTGGACACGCTCCTCGACGACGTGGCCAAGCGCACCCAGAAGCTCAACGAGGCGCGGGCGGAGCTGGGTTCCTTCGCCGCCGCCCAGTACCGGACCGGCGCCGGCGTCCCCGACACCGCGACCTTCCTGCTCGCGGACACGCCGCAGGACATCTTCGACCAGCGCCAGGTGATGGACCGGATGACCGGCCGCCAGAAGGAAGCGGTCGACGACTACGTCACCCAGCAGTCCGAGACGATGAAGAAGCGCCAGGAGGCCACCGAGAGCCTCCAGACGCTCACCGAGACCCAGGGCGACCTGAAGACGGCCAAGGCCACGGTCCAGAAGAAGCTCACCGACGCGCGCGAGCTGATGGCGAAGCTGACCGCCGAGGAGAAGGCGCGGCTCGCGGCGATCGAGAAGGAGAAGCAGAAGGAGGCCGCCCGCAAGGCCGCCGAGCTCGCCGAGCAGCAGAAGGCCCGGGAGAAGGCGGCCGCCGCTCAGCAGGACGGCGGCACCTCGGGCAGCACCTCCGGATCCTCCGGCTCGACCACCTCACCGTCGACGGACTCCTCGTACACCACCAAGGCCGAGAAGGCCCTCGCCTTCGCCCGCGCGCAGATCGGCAAGCCGTACGTCTGGGGCGCCACCGGCCCCGGCTCCTACGACTGCTCCGGCCTCACCCAGGCCGCCTGGAAGGCCGCCGGCGTCACCCTCCCGCGCACCACCTACGACCAGGTGAACGCGGGCACGACGGTCCCCGTCTCCCAGGCTCAACCCGGTGACCTGGTCTTCTTCTACGACGACGTCACCCACGTGGGCGTCTACATCGGCAACGGGATGATGATCCACGCGCCGAAGCCCGGCACGTACGTCCGCGAGGAGTCGATCTACTACGACGGCGAGTCCTCGATCCACAGCGTGGTCCGCCCGGCCTGACCCTCCGCAGGGCCGCTTCAGGTCCGTCGGGTTCCCGGCGATCTGTCGCCGGCTGTCGTCCGCGACGGATTGCCGGGAACCACTCCATGAAGCGGCTCCCGGCTCCTCGGAGCGTTCTCCCGCTTCCCGGACGCACGGGACGCCGTGGTCGGAACCGGCTTGACCTTGACGCCGGGTCAACCCTCCATCCTCCCCTCAGGAGCTTCCCCACAACCGACCGGGAAGCTCCGCGAAGGAGGAAGATGACCATGGTGACCCCATCGATCGTCGGTCCGGCGATTCGCGTGCGGGGCCTGGAGAAGTCGTACGGGAAGCTCGAAGTCCTCCGGGGCGTGGACTTCGACGTGGCACCGGGCAGCATCTTCGCCCTGCTCGGCTCCAACGGGGCGGGCAAGACCACCACCGTGAGGATCCTCGCCACGCTCCTGAAGCCCGACGCGGGGACAGCAGGCGTCCACGGCTTCGACGTCGTCACACAGTCGGCGCATGTGCGGGAGTCCATCAGCCTCACCGGGCAGTTCGCGGCCGTCGACGAGATCCTCAGCGGCCGGGAGAACCTCGTACTCGTCGCCCGGCTGCGCCACCTCGAGGACCCGGGCGCGATCGCGGACGGCCTGCTGAGACGTTTCTCGCTGACCGACGCCGGCCCGCGGAAGGTGGCCACGTACTCGGGCGGGATGCGCCGCCGGCTGGACATCGCGATGAGCCTCATCGGGAACCCGCCGGTGATCTTCCTGGACGAGCCGACGACCGGACTCGATCCCGAGGCGCGCATCGAGGTGTGGAACGCGGTCAAGGAGCTCGCCGGCCACGGCACGACGGTGCTGCTCACCACGCAGTACCTGGACGAGGCCGAGCAGCTGGCCGACCGGATCGCGATCCTTCACCAGGGCCGGATCATCGTGAACGGCACCCTCGCCGAGCTCAAGCGGCTCTTCCCGCCCGCCAAGGTCGAGTACGTCGAGAAGCAGCCGACCCTGGAGGAGATCTTCCTTTCGGTCATCGGCGGCGGCGAGAAGAGCGACACCACTGGCACGACAACGGGGGGACAGGCATGACCGCGTACTTCTTCAGCGACACCACCGCGCTCACGGGGCGGACCCTGCGCCATGTCACACGCAGCATGGACACCATCATCACGACCGTCATCACGCCGGTCGCCATGATGCTGATGTTCGTCTACGTGTTCGGAGGCGCCATCGACACCGGGCCGGTTCCGTACGTGAACTACATGCTGCCCGGCATCCTGCTCATGACCATCGCATCGGGCATCTCCTACACGGCGTACCGGCTGTTCACCGATGTGCGGAGCGGGATCTTCGAGCGCTTCCAGTCCATGCCGATCGCACGGTCGGGTGTGCTGTGGGCGCATGTCGTCACCTCGCTGGTCGCCAACCTGATCGCGCTCGTGCTCGTCGTGGGCGTCGCTCTGCTCATGGGCTTCCGCTCGGGGGCGGGAGTGTCGGCATGGCTCGCGGTCACCGGCATCCTGCTCCTGTTCACCCTGGCGCTGACCTGGCTCGCCGTGATCCCCGGGCTCTCCGCGTCGTCGGTCGAGGGAGCGGGCGCGTTCGCCTACCCGCTCATCTTCCTGCCGTTCGTCAGCTCGGCGTTCGTGCCCACGAGGACGATGCCCGGCCCGGTGCGCTGGTTCGCCGAGAACCAGCCGGTGACGTCGATCGTCAACACGATCCGCGCCCTGTTCGCCCAGCGGCCGGTCGGCGACGACATCTGGACCGCCCTCGCCTGGTGCGTCGGCATCCTCGTCGTGGCGTACGTCTTCGCGATGGCCGCCTACCGCCGGAAGATCGCCTGAGGCAGGCTGGGACCCATGCTCACCATCAGCCGGCTCGCGGCGTACGCCGGGGTGACGGTACGGGCGGTACGCCACTACCACAAGGTCGGGCTGCTGCCCGAACCCGAGCGCGACCGGTCCGGGTACCGGACCTACGATGCCGCCGCGGTCGTGCGACTGATCCGGATCCGCACCCTGGCCGACGCGGGCGTGCCACTGGCCAGGGTGCAGGAACTCCTCGACGCCGGCCCGGAGGAGTTCGCCGACGGTGTCCAGGAGATCGACAAGGATCTACGGGCCGAGATCCGGCGGCTGCGGGACACCCGCAGCCGGCTCGCCCGGCTCGCCGCCGGGGAGCACCTGGCGCTTCCGCAGAGCGTCGTGGGCTACCTCGACCGGCTGCGCGGTCTCGGCGTCGGGGAGCGGTACATCGAGCTGGAGCGGGATGCCTGGATCCTGATCTCCGCGCAGGTGCCGGACCTGATCGACTCCGTGATCGCCAAGAAGCACGAGGAGCTGGACGACCCCGACATGGTGAGGCTCTACGGCTTCTTCACCGGGGAGCTCGACTGGCCGGCCGACGATCCACGGATCGTCGAACTCGCCGACACCCTGGAGCGCCTGATGATTCGCGCCGTGAAGGCCGGCGAGGTGGGTGCCGACGACCTCGACGATCAGTTCGTCGCCCTGATGGACTCGACCATGCTCGAGTCCGCACCGAGCGCCGAACTGGTGCTGGCGATCCTGAAGGAGCGTGGCTGGAGTGGCTGGACCCGCATCGAGCGCGTTCCCGCCGACAGGCTCGACACCGAACTGCCGCCGTCTTGAAGGCAGGTCAGGGCCCTGACGCGACGTCGTTCGGGGTGGGCGGCGGCGCTGTCCGCGTCCACCGCCGTCGGGGCGGTCGCCTCCGCGCGGACCGCGGTCACGTCCGGACCCGTGGAGCCGCAGGTCAGGTCCACAGCACGGCGATGAAGATGTTCGCCGTGGTCAGCAGGCCGACCAGACCGAACAGGCCCTTGTCCACCTTCTCGTCGTCCCGCTTCACGTACACCAGGCCGAGGATCACGATCAGCAGGGCCAGCTTCACGCCGATCTTGATGTTGTCGACGGAGTAGTCCTGGGCCTGGTTGAGGCCGACCAGGACCACACCGGTGACCAGCATCGTCAGCGCGCCGTGCAGCATCGCCGGGACGAACCGGGCGGTGCCCGCGCCCATCGCCTTCATCTGGGTGAGGAAACCGCCGAGGAGCGACGCGATGCCGATGATGTGCAGACCGACGAAGAGGTGGATGAGTACGTCCATGAGGCCGGAGCCTAGCCATAGCCGTCTCGTAGCACTCCGGCGCCCTCGCCCGTCCCTCCTCCGGCATATCGGTCATCACCCTGGGTGAAGACGGCCAAGCCGGAACGGAATCACGGCCACTCCCGGTCACCGGCGGTCCGCTCACGCCACTTCCGCACAACCCGTCACCAAGGTGGCGCGGCCGAGCCTAGCGTTCTCCTCGGTGACCGGAGCTCCACCGCCGCCCTGTCCGGGGCGGCAGCCGGACACCACCGCCGAGTAGGTCCGGCGGCGGACGCTCCCCCGTGCACCCGCCGCCGGACCGCCCGCCGGCGGTCCGCTCCGCGCGGTCGTCGGAAAGGACGCGGAAGTCCAGGTGTCAGCGCACCGCAGGGCCCGACAGCGCACGGCTCGCGGCAACACGACCCGCGCGGCGGCCGCCGCCATCGTCCTCACCGACACCGGCCGCCGCGTCCCCGGTCCGGACTCCTCGGCCCCGGTCCGCACGGCCCCGATCGACGAGATGCCGTTCACGGGCGCGACGCGCGTGATGTGAGGCCGGAGGTCATCCGACTCCCCCGGCGCTCCTCGTGCGTGAGGGCTACGGCTGGAGGGCCGTGTCCCGACGGCAGTCGACCGGTTGTCGACGGTCGCGGGCGGCCAGTACGGCTTCGCGGGCGAGGGCCGCGAAGGCCGACGCCCGGTATACGACGCCTTGCGTGCTGCGGCCCGGCGCGACGGTACGACAGCCTTGGCACAGGCCGCCGACGAAGGCGGCAGGGCGGCCCGGCACGCCGCACTCGGTGCACTCCGGCATGAGGCGGCCGAGGAGGCGGGGTTCGGGGGCGTCAGGTGTCATCAGTTCCGGCGTGGGCACGGGTGGCAGCTTGTCGCGCAGACGGCGGGCGACGAAGCCGCGCGGGGCGTGGACGGCGTCGGGCAGGCCGGCGGTGAGGGCCTTCATCAGGGAGACGGGACCGGCCCCTCGTTCGAGCCAGGGCACGACCAGCTCGGTGAGGGCGTGGCAGTCGGCGTCGGAGAGGGCGAGACGGGGTTCGACACGGCCGAGGCGAGCGAGGGTGCGGTAGGCGGTGGCGCGGTGCGTGTCGGGGGTGGTGGGCGCGGGCTCGGGCTCACTCGCCGGGGCGACCTCGACCGGTGCCGCGGCCTCCACGGCGACGTCACCGCCCAGGAACCCCGCCCACCAGGCGCTGTCCCGCGCGGTGCCGGACCAGAACGTACGGAACACCCAGCGCGTGCCGCCGTCGCCGGAGGCGGCAAGGCCCCGGACGCGGTGGAGGTGCCCGGCGCGGGAGAGGAAGTCGAGCGCGCTGCGCACGGCCTGCTGGCCGTAGAGCGGGAGCGCCTTGGCGAGGCTCTTCACGTCCATCGCGGCGCCCTCGGGGAGCCGGTGCACGTAGGCGGCGATGTAGGCCTCGCGGGCGGGCAGGTGCGAGAAGTCGACGGGCCGGAAGGCGGCACCGGGCTCGGCGGGGACGGTGCGTTTGCCGTAGCCGGGATTGGCCATGGGATGAGCTGCGGGTGCGGGCAGGACGGCGATAGAGTTTTCGTCAGCCACGAGATCGTTCCTTGGGTTGTGATCTTGGGGTCAGACCCCGGCGAGTGTTGTGAGCACTCGACCGGGGTCGTTTCGTTGCTGCGCACGCTAGAGGGCGGTGACGCCGCGTCGCAATCTGATCACAACTAGTCATACCGGCTGGCAGAGCGGCCGGTTGCCGCCGGGAGGGTGGGTGGTGGGTTTAACCCCACCACCCATTCCATACAAACGCCGCTCGGAACCCGAGCCTCGCCGCTCGAAGCTCAGGCGCCGGTACGGGCGTAGGCGACGAACGCCGTCCAGGCGACCCCGGCGACGGCGAACCGGGGGCTTTGGGTGCCGAGCTTCGAGTCTCGGACGTGGACGGTGTGGGGGCAGGGGGCTACTTCGACGCAACTGCCGCCCCGGCTGTCGCTATGGCTGGACTTGCGCCAATCCAGGGCTATCTCCAGGCAGTTGCTGCCTTCACTGTCGCTATAGCTGGACTTGAACCATGCCAGATGATCGTTCACTGCCCCTCCGTCATCTCTCTGATGAACTCGGCAGACTCCTCGACGCTCAGAGCGTGCATGCGGATCATGCCATGCTTGCGCGACAGCTCACTGACCTTGCCAGGGTTGACATACAAGGCACTCGTCCCCTGCCCCTCGGCAAAGGCATAAAGCTCATGCTCCTCAGTCTCAAGCAGAACGATCGGGCCGCCGAGTGCAACTCCTCCGCAACGGCCGAACGGCAAGATCTGGATCGACACGTTGCGAAGCTGGCCAACTTCCATCAGGTGCTGCAACTGCTGACGCATGACCTCCTTCCCGCCTACACCGGTATGTAGCGCAGCCTCGTAGATGAGGAAGCCATACATCACGCCTACTTTGCGCTTCAACGCCTCGGCTCTACGCAGCCTGGCGGCAACGCGTTCCTTCACCGTCTCGTCATCCAGCGGCGGGCAACTGCTCCCGATCAACGCTTGGGCGTACTCCTCAGTCTGCAAAAGACCCGGGATCAGGAGGGGCTCAAAGCAGGAGAAGCTGATGGCCTCGGCCTCGATGGCCATGAACTCCTGCGAACGCGCCGGAAACGGCTCCGGCTTCAGATACTCCTGAGCCGCGACGAGCTTCCCGCCCGCCCCGCACAGCTGATCCGCGATCTGCAGGAACCGCAGCGTGGGCCGACGGCGCCCGTTCTCCATCGACTTGACGTACTCGTAGTCGTACCCGGCCTCTTTGGCCAGCGCGTCCCGGCCGACACCGGCCTCCGCGCGCCACATCTTGATCTGGCTGCCGCAGTACCGCCACGCGATCGGCGGCTGGGAGTTCACCTCGGTCGCCATACACACCCCCGCAGGTCCACGCAGGGTACGGCCACGCACCGTACCCACTCCGTCACTCGCGACGCTACGCGCGAGCCGGGACGGTGTTCTCGCCAACCGCGAAACATCAGCGCAAGGGATGAACCGCACATGCACAGCCCCCGGCTTCCGCTGCCCACGACCGCCCCGCAGGACATCGAGTGGCGACTCCCCCGTCACGCCCGCAGCGTCGGCCGCGCACGCACCCTGTTCCGCGAACAGGCGGCCTCCTGGATGCTCCCGCAAGACGTGACCGAGACGGCGGAACTCCTCCTGAGCGAACTGATGACCAACGCGTACCGCCACGCAAAGGCCCCGGCCGGCCGCGAGATCCGGGCCCGATGCGCCCTCACCGACAACCGCCTCCGCATCACGGTCACGGACGCCGACGACACGCTCCCGACGCCGAGTACGGCTTGCCCGGACGACGAGTCAGGCCGAGGCCTCGCACTGGTGGCGACACTGGCGGACGACTGGGGCGCGGAGAAAAGGGAGCGCGGCATCGGCAAAAAGGTGTGGTTCGAGCTGGCGCTCAATGCCACGTAAGTACTCCGCCACTATCAGATGGTCACACCAGTCGCCGTGCCGTCGCCCAGCGGGTCAGTTCGTGGCGGTTGGAGAGCTGGAGCTTGCGCAGGACCGCCGAGACGTGGGACTCGACCGTCTTCACCGAGATGAACAGCTGCTTGGCGATCTCCTTGTAGGCGTAGCCGCGGGCGATCAGCCGCAGCACCTCCCGCTCGCGCTGGGTGAGGCGGTCCATGTCCTCGTCGACCGGCGGGGCGTCGGTCGAGGCGAAGGCGTCCAGGACGAAGCCGGCCAGGCGGGGGGAGAAGACGGCGTCCCCCTCCTGGACCCGGAAGATCGAGTCGACCAGGTCGGTCCCGGTGATCGTCTTGGTCACGTAGCCGCGGGCACCGCCCCGGATCACGCCGATCACGTCCTCCGCCGCGTCCGACACGGACAGGGCGAGGAAACGGACCGGCTGCTCGGCGTCGCTCATCAACGGGGCGCAGCGGCGCAGCACCTCGACGCCGCCGCCGCCGGGCAGGTGCACGTCGAGCAGGACCACCTCGGGCCGGGTCGCGGTGATGACCGTGACCGCCTGGTCGACGTCGGCGGCCTCGCCGACCACCTCGACACCCGTCTGCGCGGTCTGCCCTATCTCCGCCTGGACGCCCGTGCGGAACATGCGGTGGTCGTCGACGAGGACCACCCGCACATGACGCCCGGCGCCCTGTGCCGGTCCCGTCGTTCCGTTCGCCTCGGTCGGCTCGCTCATGACGTCTTCTCCGCCCTCTCCATCTCCAGCTCGACCTCCGTGCCACCGTCCGGCACCGCGCGCAGCCGCGCCGTGCCGCCGTTGCGCTCCATGCGGCCGATGATCGATTCTCTGACGCCCATGCGGTCGGCGGGTATCGAGTCCAGGTCGAAGCCGGGGCCGCGGTCCCGGACGGACACGAAGACCGTCCTTCCCTCGACTTCGGCGTAGACCTGCACCGCGCCTCCCTCGCCACCGTACTTGGCGGCGTTGACCATCGCTTCGCGCGCGGCCTGCATCTGTGCGCCGATTCTCTCGTCGAGCGGGCAGTCGCCGACGACCACCACCTCGAGGGGGACGCCGTGCTTGTCCTCCACCTCGGCGGCGTTGCGCTTCACCGCCTCGGCGAGGGTGGCGGGTTCGTCGTCCTCGTCCTTGCCGTTGCCCTCCGGCTTGTAGAGCCAGGCGCGCAGGTCGCGCTCCTGGGCCCGGGCCAGGCGGCGCACCTCGCCCGCGTTGTCCGCGTTGCGCTGGATCAGGGTGAGGGTGTGCAGCACCGAGTCGTGGACGTGGGCGGCGACCTCCGCGCGTTCCTGCGCCCGGATGCGCATCAGGCGCTCCTCGGAGAGGTCCTGGGTCATGCGCACGAGGTAGGGGCCGGCGAGGAGGGTGACGCCGACGAGGACCGCGAGGGCCGCTTGGAGCACCGAGCCGAGGTGGCTGCCGGAGCCCCGCAGGACGAAGATGCCCGAGGCGCCCGCCGTCACCAGGAGCACACCGGCCCCGGCCCGCAGCAGCGTGACCGTGCGCCGGCGGCGGCCGACCTCCATCCAGCGGGCCCGGCGGGCGTTGTCCGCCTGCCGCCAGACCAGGGCGACGCCCGCGCCGACCAGCACGGTCGGCCAGAGGTAGGCCTTGGCCCCGTTGGTCAGGTTCACATTGCCCACGAAGATCATGGCCACGACGACCATGAGGAGCAGGGCGACGATCTGCCCCTTGTCCGGTTTCCGGGTGACGAGTCTGCGCCGGCCGTCCGGCGAGGTCTCCGTCGTCACCAGCGAGGGCGGCTTCTGCGCGTCCACACCGCCGACGCCCAGCGGTACGAAGAACCAGAACGCGGCG
This sequence comes from Streptomyces sp. NPDC018964, assembly GCF_044390325.1. Taxonomy (NCBI): domain Bacteria; kingdom Bacillati; phylum Actinomycetota; class Actinomycetes; order Kitasatosporales; family Streptomycetaceae; genus Streptomyces; species Streptomyces sp. NPDC018964. The sequence goes on along the minus strand of NZ_JBIRYZ010000004.1, from coordinate 179,216 downwards.
TACAGCAGCGCGCCGAGACCGTCGGCCATGAACAGGCCGACGAAGACGAGACGTACCCAGATCACGGGCAGCCCGAGGTGTCCGGCGAGCCCCCGCGCCACACCACCGAGCCAGCGTCCGTCACTGCTGCGGTAGAGCTTGCGCGGCGGCCGCGGCTCGACTACGGGCGCTGCTGCGGCTTCCGACATGCCATTGATGGTCACACGCCCGGAGTACCGGAGCATCAGGGTCGGCCCCGGAGACTCCCCTGATCTCCGCGGTCCGGGTCCGTCGAACGCTCCCCCGGTCCCGCTCGGGGACCGATATCAGGGTCCGGCCAGGGTCGTACCGACTGCCGCCGCGGCGGCTCGCCCGTCACCATGGACCCATGACCGATCATCAGCACGCCACGACGGGTCCGGGACCCGCATCGGGCCCGGGGGGAGCGACCGCCTCGCCACCGGAGCCGGCCGACGAGAGCGGGCCCTTCCGGCGCGACCGCCGGCACCAGCTGCTCGGCGGGGTGTGCGCGGGGCTCGGTCGGCAGTGCGACATGGACCCGGTGATCTTCCGGATCACGCTCGCGGTCCTGTCCGCCACCGGCGGCATCGGCCTCATCTTCTACGGCTTCGCCTGGCTCTTCGTCCCGTACGAGGACGAGGAGGAGAACGGGATCCGCCGGCTGCTGACCGGCCGGGTCGACGGCCACACCCTGACGGCCGTGCTGTTCGCGCTGGTCGGCTGCGGCGTCTTCCTCACCATGCTGAGCAACGACGGGGTGCTGAGCTTCGCCGTCATACTGTCCCTGCTGCTCGCCGGCGCCGGGTACTGGTCACGGCGGCGCGGTGTGCCCGGACCCGACCCCATAGCCGCCCAGGCCGTGGCCGACGCCCCGCCGGAGCCCCAGGCGCCGCCGGCCCCCTCCGCCTTCCCGTCGTGGTGGCGTGACCCCATCGTCAAGGACGGCACGCACGTCGGGGGCACGGGCTATCTGTGGGGCCCCCTGGACGCCCGCGACACGGACATCGCCGCCGCCGTCGACATCGGCCTCGATCCCCGTACCCGTACCCGTGACACCGCGTACGCGCCGCTCCGCCGGCCGCCGGAGCCGCACGGCCCCCGCGGAATCGGCGGCCGGATCTTCCTGCTCGCCCTGCTCGCCGGCGGCCTCGGCACCGGGTTGACGTGGGAGCAGCACCCCCTCGGCACCAGCCTGCAGGCCGGCCTCGCCTGCGCGCTCGCCGTCTTCGGCATCGGTGTGGCCGTCAGCGCGTTCCTCGGCCGCACCGGGGCGGGATCGATCGTCCTGGCGGTCGTCACGGCGGGCCTGCTCGCCGGATCGGCCGCCCTGCCCAAGGACATCGGCACCGACTGGACGCGCACGACCTGGGAGCCCACCTCGGTCACGCAGATACGCCCGGCCTACGACCTGGGCACCGGCGAGGGCGTCCTGGACCTGTCGGCGATACGCGTGCCCGCGGACGGAACCGTCTCGACCCGGGCCGATGTCGGCCTGGGCCGGATCCACGTGATCGTGCCCAGGGACGTGACCGTGAGGCTGAGCATCGATGTCGGAGTGGGCGACATCCAGTTGCCGGGCGACAGGAAGAAGGACGTGGACGTGGCACCGGGCAAGCACAAGGAGGTGACCCTGGAGCCGTCGGCCGGCGTCGAGGAGGCGGGCACGCTCGACCTCGATCTCCAGGTCGGTGCGGGACAGGCGGAGGTGAGCCGTGCTGCGTCATGAGTTCCAGCCCGGCAGGCTGGTCGCCGGTGCCTTCCTCACCCTCGCCGCGGTGATCTACGCCGGCGACGCGGGCGGCATCTGGGAGACCCCGTGGTTCGTGGTGATCCCCGTGGTCGTCGGCGGGCTCTGCCTGGCCGGCGCGGTGGGTTCCCTGACCGGCCTCATACGCCGTCGTCGAGGCAGGTCGGTCCCCCGGGGGACCGCCCCGGAGACGACCGCCTGAGCAGGAGTCACCGGTACTCCTCCGTCCGTCGCCGCCTCGCCCGCAGAGCGGCGTCCACGGACAGCAACGGAGCACCCGCCAGCACCAGCGGAATCCAGGCCATCAGATACGGGAGGTCATTGCCGTAGTAGTACGGATCGGCGGCCCAGCTCACGGTCAGCCACAGGCTGAGGGAGATCAGCGCGCCGCCCAGGGCGGCCAGGCGGGTGAGCAGGCCGAGCAGGGTGCCGATCCCGACGGCCAGCTCCCCGAGCGCGATGGCGTAACCGAACGCGACCGGGCTCTCCAGCGCCATGTCGACCAGCGCGGGAACGGCGGAGGAATCGCGGACGGCGCGCATCATGTCACCGATCGATCCGGCACCGGCGTCCTTCATGAACGCGCTGTCCGTGAGTTTGTCGAGACCGGCGTAGAGAAAGGTGATGCCCAGAAAGATACGCAGAGGCACGAGGGCGTAGCGGGTGGCGGTGTCCCGCCAGTCCCTGTCGCCGCCGGAGCGTGGGGAGTGCGTGTCCGTTCGCATACCGTGAGTCATCACTGTCCGCCACCTCTCACCGCCGTGCCGGGGCCTCCACGTCAGTCCATACGTACGACAATCGTTCACGGCTCAACCCCGAACACGAGGTCTTTCTCAAGAAGCAGCGTGGGTGTGTACGGGCCGGGGAATGCCTTCCCCGCTCTCAACTCCGCTCGAGCGGTAGGCACGACCGCCCACGAAAGCAACGGTGCGGCGGCAGTGACAGAGCCGCGTACGGCGGGAAGGGGACGGGGCGGGGGTGGCCGCCCGCAGTGGCCGGCGCGTCCGCACCCTTGACCCCACCGGGCAACGTGATCCGCGCCGGTCCGAGGACGGACACCCCCGACACGGCCCCGACCCACCCACCGACCGTGGGCGCTACCTCAGCCCCCACCGGACCGAACCCTACGCCGCAGGCATCCCACCCACCGGGGCGAACAGCCGCCCCGCAGGCACACGCCCCCACCGGCCCAGACGCCGCGCCGCAGGCACCCGCTCCGGCCTACTCCGTCACATCGATCGCGTACCGGTTCGTCTCCACGCCCGCCGCCGTGACGACCTGCACCTCCACCCGCCCCGGTTCCACCTCCGCCGGCACGGGCACGGTCAGCAGCGCGTCCGTCGGGTTGTCGAAGCCACCCGTCACAGGGACCAGCGGCACATGCACGTTCACCGGCCCCACCCGCACCACCATCCGCGACAACCGGTCCGCCCCCTGCGCCCCCACCGGCACGAACCCGGCCCCCCGGATCTCGATGTCGTCCCCGGTCCGGATCGGCGCGTCCAGATCGCCGGCCTCCCGCGCCCGCACCACCGACAGAATGACCGGACGCCCGCCCTCCGCGTACTTCCCGGCGAGATACGTCGCCGCCGACACCAGCACCACCACCGCGAGCCCCCACGGCAGGTCCGGCAACTGGTCCGGCCGCCGGGCCAGCCGCACCGCCGCGAACGCCAGGGCGACACCGCTGATCACGACGTACTGGATGTCGGCGAAGTTCCCCCGCCCCGAGTCGTCGGTCAGCAGGTCCGCCGCCCTGGGCCGGTACGCGCGCACCTTCTGCAGCCGCTGCCCCAGCACCCGCAGCCCGACCACCCGCCGCACCAGCACGGCGATCCCGCACACCACGGCCAGCACGGTCACCACACCGGCACCGCGGGCGAGTTCCAGCCCGTCGATCAGGGCGTCCCGCTCCCGGCCGCCGGAGGCGGCCGCGAGCCGCCCCACCAGAACGAGCACCGCGAACGCCAGGAACAGCACCCAGCACGCGGCCACCGCACGGGAGGTGGAGAGCCGGTTGTCCTCCCCGATCACCGGCGCCAGCACACCCCCGCGCGCCCGGTGGAACCACGACGCGGCGGTCAGCGCCCCGGCCACCACCAGCGCGGCCAGCAACCCGGCGGTGCGCGCGGCGGTCCACCCCGCGCCGATCGCCGTGAGCGCCTGTCCCAGGAGCAGCAGTACGACGCCCGCCCACACCACAGCCGCGGTCCGTCGCCACAGCCGTACCAGCCACGCCGCGCCCTCGGCCCGCCCCCGTTCGGCGACGATCTCCGCGGCCTGCGTGAGCTCCTCCGACACCCATTGCCGGGAGGCGGAGGCGGAGTGGGCCACCGCGGCCGGCACTCCGTGTCCGGCCGCGAACTCGTCCCGCTTCAGCAGGAACGCGGCGACCGCGCGCCGATGCCCCTCACGCGCCCCGTGCGGACAGTCCCCGCAGGTGCAGCCGCCCCCGTGGGCGCCCATGTCGGGGCCGCCCTGCCTCGCCTCCTGCACCGCCACGCCCGAAGCCCGCCTTCCCCACCGTCACAACCACGAATCGGCCCACGATCACTGTCACCGCCCCGTACAAGTCCCCGGTGACGACAGCGAATTGTGCCCTACCCCGTCCCCTCCCCGTCCGGCAGGCCCGTCCCGTACGGGTGAACTTCACGACGCCGGATTGACCCACCGCCCAAGCCACCCGCCGCCCAAGCCACCCGTCACCCGCCCCCACGTCACCCGCCGCCTATGTCAGCAGATCCGGCTCGCTCCGGCTGATGTCCTGCCACATCGGCTGGTAGTTGATCCACGCCACCAGGTCCCCGCCCAACTGCTCCCGCGTCGCCACCGCCTGCCGGTGGTCGATGAGGACGGGCCGGCCCGCAGCCCGCGCGGCGAGCTGCACCTGGCAGGACCGCTCCATCGCCACGAACCACCAGGCCGCCGCGTCCACCGAGTCGCCCACGGTGAGCAGCCCGTGGTTGCGCAGCACCAGCGCCTTGCGGGAGCCGAGCACGTCCGCGATCCGCCTCCCCTCCTCGGCGTCGACGGTGACGCCGCTGTAGGCGTCGTAGAGGGCGTGGTCCTCGTAGAAGGCGCAGCTCTCCTGGGTGATCGGGTCGAGCAGGCCGCCGAGGGCGGCGAGGGCGCGGCCGTGCACCGAGTGGCAGTGGGCGACGGCGACGACGTCGGGCCGGGCCGCGTGCACCTGGGCGTGCACGGTGAACGCGGCCTGGTTGACGTGGTGGCCGCCCTCGACGACCTGGCCGTCCCGGTTGGCGAGCACCAGGTCGCTCACGGTGACCTGCCGGAAGGACATCCCGAACGGGTTGACCCAGAAGCAGTCGCTGAACTCCGGGTCGCGTGCGGTGATGTGCCCGGAGACGCCGTCCTCGAAGCCGAGCCGTCCGAAGAGCCGCAGCGCGCCCGCGAGCCGCTCCTTGCGGTGCCGGCGCTCGTCCTCGGCCGACTCGTGCCGGGGCGGCATGGCGAAGCGCAGTCTGTCGGTGGGCAGCGGCATGGGCGGCGTGGGCCCGTGCATGAGTCCTCCCGCGGGGGTTGCGTACGGGGCGGAAGTTACCGGCGGGCAGCCCCGGACGACAGCTCTCTTCGATAAAGAAGGGGCGCGGGCCTGAAAGAAGCGTCGCGGGCCCCGCTGCTCCGTCCGGAGGACACCGCCGATATCCGACACAAGGTGTCCGGTATCCCCGCCACACTCGACGTCATGAACACGAACTGGGGGGCTTTCGCCGCCGCCGAACCGGACTTCGCGAAGACCGTGGAGGAACGCTTCGCCGCATACACCCACCACGTCCTCGCGACCCTGCGCAAGGACGGCTCACCGCGCACCACCGGCCTGGAGGTCCGCTTCCTGAACGGAGAACTCTGGCTCGGCATGATGCCGGACTCGCTCAAGGCGCTCGATCTGCGCCGCGACCCGCGCTTCGCGCTCCAGGCGAACCCCGGCGACGGCACGGGCATGGGCGGCGGGGACGTCCGGATCGGCGGCCGGGCGGTGGAGATCGCCGACGACGACACGGAGACCCGGCGCCGGTACGCCGAAGAGGTGGAACCGCCGGAGCCGTTCCACCTCTTCCGCACCGAGCTGACGGAGGTCGTGAGGACCTACGTGGAGGACGAGAAGTACCTCGTCGTCCAGGTCTGGAAGCCCGGAGAGCCGGTGCGCACCCTCAAACGGACCTGAGGACCCTGAAGGGTCACTCCCACTCGATGGTGCCCGGCGGCTTGGAGGTCACGTCGAGGACGACGCGGTTGACGTCCCGCACCTCGTTGGTGATCCGGGTCGAGATCTTCGCGAGGACGTCGTACGGCAGCCGGGACCAGTCGGCGGTCATGGCGTCCTCGCTGGAGACGGGGCGCAGCACGATCGGGTGACCGTAGGTGCGGCCGTCGCCCTGGACGCCCACCGAGCGCACGTCCGCGAGCAGGACGACCGGGCACTGCCAGATGTCCCGGTCGAGTCCGGCCGCGGTCAGCTCCTCGCGGGCGATGGCGTCGGCCTCGCGGAGCAGGTCGAGCCGCTCCTTGGTGACCTCGCCGACGATCCGGATGCCGAGCCCCGGGCCGGGGAACGGCTGGCGTTGGACGATCTCCTCCGGCAGGCCGAGCTCCTGGCCGACCATCCGGACCTCGTCCTTGAACAGCTTGCGCAGCGGCTCGATCAGCTTGAACTCGAGGTCCTCGGGCAGGCCGCCCACGTTGTGGTGGGACTTGATGTTGGCGGTGCCGGTGCCGCCGCCGGACTCGACGACGTCCGGGTAGAGGGTGCCCTGCACCAGGAACTCCACCGCCGGGCCCTCGTCCGCGATGATCTCGGCCTGGGCCTGCTCGAAGACCCGGATGAACTCCCGGCCGATGATCTTCCGCTTCTCCTCGGGGTCGGAGACGCCCTTCAGGGCCGTGAGGAACCGCTCCTGCGCGTCCACGACCTTCAGCTGGACGCCGGTCGCGGCCACGAAGTCCTTCTCGACCTGCTCGGTCTCGCCCTTGCGCATCAGGCCGTGGTCGACGTACACGCAGGTCAGCTGGGAGCCGATGGCCTTCTGGACGAGGGCGGCGGCGACGGCGGAGTCCACGCCGCCGGACAGACCGCAGATGGCGCGCTTGTCGCCGACCAGCTCGCGGATCGCGGCGACCTGCTCGTCGATGACGTTGCCGGTGGTCCAGTCCGGGGTGAGGCCCGCGCCCCGGTACAGGAAGTGCTCCAGCACCTGCTGCCCGTGCGTGGAGTGCATCACCTCGGGGTGGTACTGGACGCCGTAGAGCTTCTTCTCGTCGTTCTCGAACGCGGCGACCGGGACGACGTCCGTCGAGGCGGTGACGGAGAAGCCCTCGGGGGCGGCGGAGCAGGCGTCGCCGTGCGACATCCAGACGGCCTGCTCGTCCGGGGTGCCCTCGAAGAGGGTGGAGGAGTTCTTGGAGACGTGCAGGTCGGTACGGCCGTACTCACGGGCGCCGGTGTTGTCCACCTGGCCGCCCAGGCTCTGGGCCATGAGCTGGAAGCCGTAGCACATGCCGAAGACGGGGACGCCGGCCTCAAAGATCTCGCGGTCGAGACGGGGGGCGCCCTCCTCGTACACGGACGAGGGGCCGCCGGACAGGATGATCGCCGCGGGGTTCTTGGCGAGGATCTCCTCGACCGGCATGGTGCTCGGCACGATCTCGCTGTAGACCCGCGCCTCGCGGACGCGACGGGCGATGAGCTGGGCGTACTGCGCGCCGAAGTCGACGACCAGGACGGTGTCGGGCGCGTTGGCAGCGGGGGACGCTGATGACACGAGGTGCCTTCCGGCGGTGGGGCGGGGGTCTTGTGCCTCCCAATTCTACCGAGACGGCGGCGGGACGGGTCCCGCCGCCGGAACCGGGGCCCGTCTCACCATGCGACCCGTGTTGGACAGCCGCGGCGGGCCGGGCATACTTGCCCCATGCTCACGCACCCGACCTACCTCTTTACCTATGGCGACCGGCCCGCCGGCTGCCATGGTCGTGCTGCTTGAGCAACTGACAAGCGACTTCCCAGGCGCCCCGGGCCGACAAGGTCCGGGGCGCCTGGCGTTTTCCTCCGGACCCTGTCGCTCCGGGGCACCGCACCCACCCATCCACGAGGAGCCCCGGCATGACCACCACCACGACGGAGTCGACCGAGAAGACCGGCGCCCGCACCACCGAGGCCGCCGAGCTGATCACCGGCGCCCGTGAGCGGATCGACGCGCTCGACGACCGGATCATCGGTCTGGTGCAGGAACGGATGGCCGTGTCGGCCGTCATCCAGAAGGAGCGGATCGCCTCCGGCGGGCGGCGAGTGAACCTGTCCCGCGAGATGGAGGTCCTCGCCCACTTCAGGGACGCCCTGGGCAAGCCGGGCACCGCGCTCGCGATGACCCTGCTGGAGCTGTGCCGCGGCAGGATCTGACGCCGCGTGCGCGGTACGGACGTACGCGCACTCCTCACCCGTACGGCGCGTGACCGGTACCGGCACCGCTTCGTTGGTACCGGTGTCCGCGTCGGCCAGGGGCAGACCCGAGCAGTACCACGCGTGACTCGCCGGAGCGATGAGGCGTGCGGATCGTGCCGCACGTCGTGGGACCTCGTTCCGGGGAAGTGACCGGACGGCAGGGGACAGCGGCCCGGTCACCCCAGAGAACGGCCGGTCCCGGGGACGCCCGGGACCGGCCGGCCCGCATCTCCGCCGTACGCCTCAGGTGCGGGTCACGACTCCGCAGTCCGCCTCGCCGCCGGCCGGCTCCAGGTCCTTGCTGCGGTCGTACGGGTCGCGGGCCGGGCCGGTCGGCTCGGGGCGTCCCCGCCGGTCGGCGAGGAACTGCGGGCGGATGACCCCGTCGCCGTCCCGGCAGTCGTCGTTGGATATCTCGCCGTTGACGTCGGTGATCCAGATGTGCCCCTCGTCGGCCCGGAACCTGGCGGGGTCCACGGCGTCCACCTCGATCGTCCGGCGGACGATGGCCCTGCTCACCTCGTCACCGCCGCCGACGCGGGCCATCGGGTACACGAAGGTGTAGTCGGCCTTGACCAGGGCCCGCCCGGCGGTTCCCTTCACGGCCTCGACCGTCATACGGCCCCGCACCCGCACCTCGCCCACGAGTTCGACCTCCGCGGGGTCGAACCGGGTGAACGTCCACACCGGGTCGTTCTTCTCCGTGGGCTCGCGCAGGGCGTCGCGCAGATCGGCGAGGTACTCCTTCTCCGCCGGGTCCACGAGCTCCAGTGCCTTCGTCGGCCGCTCGCCCTTCAATACGGCGGGGTCGAGGTTGGCGGCGACCAGGAACTCCTTCGTCCCCTTCAGCGCGGCCCGGATCCGGTCGGCGGGGACCCCGCCCACGGCCTCCGCCTCGGGCAGCCGGATGGCGTCCGCCCCCGCCTCCCACCGGGCGGCCGGGGAGCCGGCGAACGGTTCCTTCCGCGTCGGGACGCCGGCGGGGGCCTCGGAGGGTGCGGCGCCAGGGCGGGCCGTCTCGGGCGCCAGCGGCGTGGCGTCGGCCGCCCGCTCCCCGTCCGACGTGCCGGAATCCTCGCCGAGGCCACCGGGCAACCAGGACAGCGCGGCGGACGGATTGACGGCGACCACCGCCAGCGCCACGGCCGTCACGATCCCGACCGCGCTCCAGATCCGGCGCCGGCGCGACGAGCGGCGCTCCAGGACCTGCAGGGGCGGGCCCGTGCGCCACCCCTCGGGCGGGGCGGGCCGCGCCGCCTTCCGCTTCCTGCCCGTGCGGCGCTTGCCGTCCGCGGCCGTCCCGGCCTGCGCCTCGTCCATGGCCCGCAGCCGCTCGGTCACCATGCGGGCCCGCGCCGACGGTTCCTTGGGAGCGGAGGCACGGATGTCGCGCTCGCTGTCCTGGATGAACTTCTCCCAGACGTCATCGGGGAGGGACGAGGGCTCCGGTCCGGACTCTTCGGACGGCTGTTCGGCCACGGGGTCGCGGGCTTTCTCTCGGTGGCGGACGTAGGCGGACGAGCGTACGTCAACGACGATCACCCATCCTGTGATCCACCTCACATAAGAATTCCGTGAAGGGCGGGACAACCATCCACCGGCCTTGTTGATCGAACTCACCGAATCCTCATGGATCACACCCGTGGCCCCTCCGTGGAGGAGCCTCCCCTCTCGTACCACGCCCGAGCAGTACGCCGGACTCACCGAGGTCTTCATGAAGCTTCGCCGCGCCGTGGCCGCAGCGGCCGCGACGGCCGTCATCGCGCCGCTGGCCCTGTTCTCGGCTCCGGCGGCCTTCGCGACCGGCGGCGAGGAGGCGCCGGGCACGTCGACGAGCACGTCCGCCGGGGAGGAGAGCCTTCCGGCGGACGGCGAGAACCCGCCCACCGAAGACGAGAACCCCCCGGCGGACGACGAGAACCCGCCCACCGAAGACGAGAACCCCCCGGCGGACGACGAGAACCCTCCCACCGAAGACGAGAACCCCCCGGCGGACGACGAGGACGATGTCGAGCTCTGCCTCGACGAGGAGGGCAAGAGCACCACCGAGCTCAGCGCCGACCTGCACAGCGGTCTGTCGGGGTTGCCCGAGACGATCGTCGCCGGCAGCGGCTGGACGACGTTCTCGTTCGACGTGTCCAACCGCGGCGACGACGAGATCAAGGACATCAGGCCGCTGATCGGCGTCACGGCCCTCGGCTGGGACGAGAAGGACCACTCCGGCCAGGTCACGGTCCAGGTCCTCGACAAGGCCACCGGCACGTGGAACACGCTCGCGGACGCCGCCGGTGAGGGCGGTACGTTCGCCGCGTTCTCGCTCGGTGCCGGTCGGTCGGTCTCGTACCAGCTGCGGCTGAGCGTCAGCGGCAAGGCGCCCGACGCGCTCGGCCTCGTCGGCGGTTTCGCCGAGTACGCGGACGACGAGGGCTGCTGGATCGCCGACGACTCCAACGGCTGGATCTACTTCTTCGACATCCTGGCCGCCGGCTCCGACCCCGGTGAGCCGAACGACGCCGAGCCGCAGACCGGCGGCAAGGTCGAGATCGACGAGGCGCTCGACGAGGTGAAGGACGTCGAGGTCACCGGCAGCCTCGCCGAGACCGGTTCGAGCTCCGCCCTGCCGATGATCGGCCTGGCCGGCGGTGTCGCCGTCGTGGCCGGTGCCGGTGCGGTGTTCGTGGTGCGCCGGCGCCAGGCCGGTCCGGTGGCGTAACGCCGCCCGGCCGCACCGCGTGCGGCATCACCCAGGACAAGGGAAGAGGACCTGAGCTCGGAGGGGGGCACAGGTCCTCTTCCCTCTACTTCTCCGGCGGCACCGCTTCCTTCTTCGGCGGCACCGCCGGCATCCCCAGGAACGGCAGCCGCAGCGCGCCGAACGCCTCCGCCGGGACCGCCGGGGACTTCGGCTCGACCGGTGCCAGACGCCGGTAGGGCTCCCCCTGCGCGGGGCGCGGATCGGCCTCGCCCTTGTTGGGCCAGTACGACATCGCCCGCTCGGCCTGCGCCGTGATGGTCAGGGAGGGGTTGACCCCGAGGTTCGCCGAGACCGCCGCCCCGTCCACGACCGAGATGCCGGGGTGGCCGTAGAGGCGGTGGTACGGGTCGATCACACCGGTCTCACGGGACGCGCCGATCGGGCAGCCGCCCAGGAAGTGGGCGGTCAGCGGCATCCCCGTCAGCTCACCGACGTTGGAGCCCGCGAAGCCGTTGATCTCGGCCGCCAGCGCCGACGCGCCGTCCGTGGCCGCCTTGATCTGCTTGGGGTTGGGGGCACCGTGGCCCTGCCGGGCGGTGAGCAGCCCGCGGCCGGCCCCGGACGGCTTGAGGTACGTCGTCAGGGAGTTGTCCAGCGACTGCATCACCAGCCCGATGATGGTCCGCTCCGACCAGCGCCGGTTGGACAGCGAACGCAGCAGCAGCCAGGGGTGCTTCGCCGCGTTGCCCAGCCAGCCGAGCACCCGGGCGGCGCCCGAGCCGCCGCCCGCGTACGGGACCTGGAGGATGGACAGCCCGCCCATCGAGTTGGAGCCGCGGCCGTAGCGGACCGGCTCGATGTGGGTGTTCGCGTCGGGGTGGATCGACGACGTGATGGCCACACCGCGGGTGAAGTCGGCCCTCGGCGCGCCGGTGGCCCTGCGGTAGCGGCGGTCGTCGGTCTGCGCGCCGACGAGGGCCTCGGAGTTGGTGCGGGTCAGCTCGCCCAGTTTCTCCGAGAGGTACGGCAGCTGGCCGCCCGCCTTCATGCGGTGCAGCAGGGTCTGGGTGCCGTAGGTGCCGGCGGCCAGGACGACCCGGCGGGCGCGGAAGGTGCGGCCCTCGCCCTTGCGGCGGTCGTCGGTCGGCAGGGTGGCGACGGCGAACCCGCCCCGGGAGTCCTCCGTGACCGACACGGCCGTCGTCATGGGGTGCACGACCGCGCCCGCCTTCTCGGCGAGGTGGAGGTAGTTCTCGTTGAGGGTGTTCTTCGCGCCGTGCCGGCAGCCGGTCATGCACTCGCCGCACTCGGCACAGGCCCGCCGCGACGGCCCCGCCCCGCCGAAGTACGGGTCGGGCACCTCCTGTCCCGGCTTCGCCCGCGCCTTCCCGTCGGCGTCCTCGCCGTCGCCGAAGAAGACGCCGACCGGGGCCATGTGGAAGGTGTCGCCCACGCCCATCCGCTCGGCCGCCGCCTTCAGGTGCACGTCCGACGGGGTCATCGTCGGGTTGAGCCGTACGCCGAGCATGCGCTTCGCCTGGTCGTAGTACGGGGCCAGCTCCTCCCGCCAGTCGGTGATGTGCCCCCACTGCGGGTCCTCGAAGAACGGCTCCGGCGGTACGTAGAGGGTGTTGGCGTAGTTGAGCGAGCCGCCGCCGACGCCCGCGCCGGCCAGCACCATGACGTTGCCCAGCAGGTGGATGCGCTGGATGCCGTACATGCCGAGCCTCGGCGCCCAGAGGTAGTTCCTCAGGTCCCAGGAGTTCTTCGGCAGGGTGTCGCGGGTGAAGCGGCGGCCGGCTTCCAGGACGCCGACGGTGTAACCCTTCTCCGTCAGGCGGAGAGCGGTCACGGAGCCGCCGAAGCCGGAGCCGACGACGAGGACGTCGTAGTCGTAAGCGTCTTGAGGCACGGAGGGCTCCCCTTTGAGTTCGCGTGCGGGTCGTGTGTGGCTGGTCGCGCGGTTCCCCGCGCCCCTTCGGGCATCTCACCTGAACCGGAGTGTCTTCATGAGGCGCAGGCTGCGGCTCATGAAGGCCGCGTACTTCTCGTCGTCCATGCCCAGCGAGGGCGCCATCGGGAGGAGGCGCTGGTGGGCGATCGTCTGGGCCTCGGTGTACTTGAGGATGCCCTCGGAGCCGTGACGGCGGCCGAGGCCGGAGTCCTTCATGCCGCCCATCGGCGACTGGACGCTGCCGTACGCGGAGGCGTACCCCTCGTTGATGTTGACCGTGCCGGTGCGCAGGCGCGCGGCGACCGCGCGGCCGCGCCGGGCGTTCCTGGTCCAGACGGAGGAGTTCAGGCCGTACGGGGTGGAGTTGGCGCGTTCGACCGCCTCGTCGTCGGAGGTGAAGCGGTAGACCGAGACGACCGGGCCGAAGGTCTCCTCGGAGCAGACGCTCATGGGGGCCTCGACGCCGTCGAGGACGGTCGGCTCGTAGAAGTAGGGGCCGATGTCCGGGCGGGCCGTGCCGCCCGCGAGCACCCTGGCGCCCTTGGCGACGGCGTCGTCGACGTGCCGGGTGACGGCGTCGAGCTGGCGCTGTCCGACCAGCGAGCCCATGTCGGCGCCGTAGGCGAGGGAGGTGCCGAGGCGGAGCGCCTTGGTGCGGGCGGTGAAGCGCTCCAGGAAGGTGTCCGCGACCGACGCGTGGACGTAGAGCCGCTCGATGGAGATGCACAGCTGGCCGGCGGAGGAGAAGCAGGCGTGGACGGCGCCCGCGGCGGCCTTGTCGAGGTCGGCGTCCTCCAGTACGAGCATGGCGTTCTTGCCGCCGAGTTCGAGGGAGACGCCGATCAGGCGGGCGGCGGCGCCCTGGGCGACCTCGCGGCCGGTGCGGGTGGAGCCGGTGAAGGAGACGTAGTCGGCGTGCCGGACGACCTCGGGGCCGACGACCGGGCCCTCGCCGAGGACGACCTGGAAGACGTCGGCGGGCAGTCCGGCCTCGATCAGCAGGTCACGGGCCCACAGAGCGGTGAGGCAGGTCTCCGTGTCGGGCTTCATGACGACCGCGTTGCCCGCGACGAACGCCGGGAGGGCGTCGCCGACGGAGAGTTCGAGGGGGTAGTTCCAGGGGGCGATCTGGCCGACGACACCGCGCGGGTGGCGCAGTTCGGTGACCTTGGTGAGGGCCGGCACGGCGCCCGCGTGCCGCCTGGGCCGCAGGTAGGCGGCGGCCCGGCGGCCGTAGTGGCGGGCGGCGACGGCGACGGCCTGCACCTCCTCGTGGGCGTGCAGCCGGGCCTTGCCGGTCTCCAGCTGGATGAGGTCGAGCACTTCGGCCTGGCGGGCCAGCACCAGGTCGTGGAAGCGGAGCAGGACGGCGGCGCGCTCCCGTACCGGGATCCTCGCCCAGACGGCCTGGGCGGCGCGGGCCGCCTCGAAGGCCTGCGCCACGTCCTCGGGCGTCGACTCGGGCAGGTCGGCCAGCTTCTCGCCGGTGAACGGCGTGTGGTTGGCGGTCCGGCCGGAACCGGCCACGCCCTTGGTGAGCTGGGCGACCAGTTCCGGCGTGACCACGTCGGCGGCGGTACGGGCACCCGCCGGCGCGGGGGCGAGGGGGTTGGTGCCGGTCGTTTCCCGGGTCTGCGCGTCCGTCATGAGCCGCAGGGTATGCCCGGGGGAACGCTTTGTGTACCCGTCGGTAACAGATTCACCCACCGCTCACACACCGCCAGTGAACGCTGGCAACGAAGCCCCTGATCAGGGCGTCGACCGTGACACCGACCGTTCAGAGCTCGCGGATGTCCCACGAGTCGATGACCTTACGGGCGATCTCCCGGCCGGCCTCGGTGAAGTGGCCCTTGCCCGGATACACGATCCAGAGCCGGTACATGTCGCCGTCCTTGTTCCGGTAGTACACAACCTGTGCCTCGTGCACCAGCGCCGGAGTGGTGGTCGTCGTGTAGACGATGGTGTTCGTGGCCGCCTCACGGTCCTTGTACGTGGTCTCGCGCGGCTTGCCCTTCGGGGCCGGGGTGTCGGCGATGCCCCAGCCGTACTCGCCGTCCTTCAGCTCCTCCCAGTGCGCGAACGCCTCTTCCGGGGCCGAGGCCTCGATCTCGCCGTCCTTGTCCTCGGCCTTGATGTCGCGGTCGATCTCGACCCGCACCAGCCCGCTGGGGTCGGTGAAGGAGGCGACCGTCCCGTCCGAGTCGTCGGCCTGCTCGTCCTTCACGAAGCCCTCCGGCACCGCGACGGAGACGCCCACCCGCTCCGGGAGGTCGTGGCGCTTCCAGCCGTCCGGCAGCGGCCCCGCGAACGGGTCCGCGATCACCAGGTACGCGGCCACCGCCGCCGCGACGACCGCCGCGCCCAGCGCCGTCAGCGTCCTGCGGCCGATGCGGACGCCCCTGCTCCCGGACTCCCCGGCGGGGAACCGGGCGACCTGGGTGGGCTGCGGGGCGGGCGGGTTCGCGGCCGTTTCCAGCGCGGCACGGACCCGGTCGGCGTGGGGACGGCGCGCCGGGTCCTTCTGCAGCAGCCCGGTGATGACCTCGGCCAGCGGGCCCCGCGCGGAGGCGGGCGGCGCCGGTGTGGCGTTGAGGACCGACTGGAGGGTGGCGGGGGTGTTGCCGCGGCGGAACGGCGAGACGCCCTCCGTCGCCGCGTACAGCACGACACCGAGCGACCACAGGTCGGAGGCGGGGCCGGGGCGCTGGCCCAGCACCCGTTCCGGGGCGATGTACTCGGGCGAGCCGACGAATCCGCCGGTGTCGGTCAGACTGGTCTCGCCCTCGATCCGGGCGATGCCGAAGTCGGTGAGGACGACCCGGTCGTACCGGCCGAGCAGCACGTTGTCCGGTTTGACGTCCCGGTGCAGGACGCCCGCCGCGTGCGCGGCCTCCAGCGCGCCGAGCACCTCCAGGCCGACCCTGGCCGCCTCGCGTGCGGAGAGGGTGCCCTCCTCCTGCAGCACGGCGCCCAGCGAACGGCCCCGGACCAGTTCCATCACGATCCACGGGCGGCCGTCGACCACCGCGACGTCATGGACGTCGACCACCGCGGGGTGGTCGAGCCGGGCGGCGGCGCGGGCCTCCCGGCGCATCCGCTCGAAGGCGTTGGAGCGTTCGCGTTCGGGAAGGTGGTCCGGGACGCGGGGCTCCTTGACGGCGACCTCGCGGTCCATGGTCTCGTCCACGGCCCGCCACACCGTGCCCATGCCGCCGTGCCCGAGCTTGGCGAGCAGCCGGTAGCGGCCGGCGATCAGCCGGCCGGCACCGGGGTCGTCCTGTGCCTGTGGCTGTGGCTGCGGCTGCGGCTGCGGCTGCGGCTGCGGTGGTACCGCCTGGGCCGGTGGTGCCGCGTACGGGTTGTCGGGGTGCGGCACGGCCGCGGGCGGTCTCGGGGCCGGCGGCCGCAGGTCGAAACTGGTCGGCTCGTCGGCCCCGTGGCGGGCTCCCCCGTTGCTGCTCATGGCTCATCCATATCGCGCCACGCCCCCACGTATCCACCGCGGATGCCGACCGGTCACAGACCCGTGACCCTCGCGGGGGCCTATCTCCCGTTCACGGGACCGTGCGGCCGGACCGAGGAGTCGGCCGGTGTGGGACTGGCCGGGGGACGCGGGGAGCCGGAGGGCGACGCCGATGCGCCCTCGGGTGTCTCCGGCGCCGTGCTCGCCGGCGTACCGCCCCCGTCGCCTCCCCGGTCCTGCAGGAGCAGCGCCGCCGCGGACAGCCCCGCTCCCACCATGGCGGCGACCGCCAGCGCCGCGACGAGCACGCCTCTCGTGGGCTGCCGCCGGACCGGACGCGCCTCGGGCCTCCCGCCCGCTTCCTCCCGCCGCACCGGGGGCCGCCGGCGGGGCACGGCCCGGTGCGGGGGCAGCAGCCCGGGGGGCGCCGACTCCGGCGTACGGCCCGTCTCCCGGAACGCCCGCAGCATCAACTCGGCCCGGTCCGCGTCCAGCCGGCGGTCGGGGTCGCGCTCCAGCAGGCCGCGCACCACGGGAAGAAGCGGTCCCGCCTCGGCGGGCGGCCGGATCTCGTCGACCACGACGGCGTGCAGGACCCCGCCGAGCGAGTCGCGCCGGAACGGCGACTCGCCGCTGAGCGCCGTGCACAGCAGCGCGCCCAGCGACCACAGGTCGGACTCCGGTCCCGTCCTGGCACCGGACATCCGCTCGGGAGCGGTGTACTCGGGCGAGCCGACGAAGGAGCCGGTCTCGGTGAGCGTGGTGGAGCCCGACAGCCGGGCGATGCCGAAGTCGGTGAGGACGACCCGGTCGGTGCCGTTCTCCAGCAGGACGTTGGCGGGCTTGAGGTCGCGGTGCAGGACGCCCGCCGCGTGCGCGGCCCGTAACGCCCCGAGCAGGTCGATGCCGATGCGCGCGGCCTCGGCGGCGTCGACCGGGCCCTGCTCCGCGATCCGGTCGGCGAGGGACGGCCCGTCGATCAGCTCCAGGACGATGTACGGGCGTTCGTCGTCCTCGACGACGTCGTGGACGACGATGATGTGCGGGTGGCTCAGCTGGGCCAGGGCACGCGCCTCGCGCAGGGTGCGGTCCCGCTGCCGCCGGGCGTCCGCCGCGGAGAGCGTCTCGTCGAGGGGGAGTTCCTTGACGGCGACACCCCGTCCGAGCAGTTCGTCGGTGGCCCGCCAGACCACACCCATGCCGCCGCGCCCGAGCCTCGACTCCAGACGGTAACGGCCCGCGATGACCCGGCCGTTGGTCCTGGCGGTCGCGTTCTCGGCGTCCCCGTCGGTCCCCATGGGCCCATCATGCCCCACCGGATGTGTCCGCTCCGGTACGGCGATTCGGACAAGCGGCGCGCGTTTGCTCCCGCCACGGGGGTCAGGGCTCGCGCCACCCCTTCAGCACCGTCTCGAACTGCCCGCTGACCGTGGCCCAGTCCTCGGCCGGCCCGGACATGTAGAGGGCGTACTCGACGCCGTCCCGCGAGAGGTACATCTGGTCGACCGCCCGCCGCGGCCCCGGGAACTCGGTGTCCTTGGCCAGCGCGGTCCAGCCGTACTCCAGCCGGGCGCTCTCGCGGTCCCGGTAGACGCGGCGGTCCAGGACGATCCGCTGGTAGTCGACCAGGCGTTGCCCTATCTGCTGGTCGAGATCGCGCAGGTGCTCGTACGGGTCGTCGAAGTCGGGCGAGTCGTCGACGGCGATGCGGATGAAGTGCTCGCCGCCGTCGGGCGTGTAGTCGACCTGCCGGGTCGCCTCGTCGAAGACCACGCGCTCCCAGTCGTCGCCGGGCAGGGCGATGCTGAAGCCGTAGGGGTCGCTGCGGCGGACCCAGCCCTCCGGGAGGCCCCCTCGCGACTCGGTCTCCCCCGTCTCCGTGGGACCGGGCGCGGGTGCGGAGGTGTCCGTCGGGGACGGGGCTGCCGTGATGCCGCCCCGGTCCTGCTGCTGGAGCATCACCGCGGTTCCCCCGCCGATGATCGCCGCCAGGACGACGACCAGGGCGATCATCCGTCCGCGCACCCGCCGGCGGGGCGCGACGGCAGGGGACGCGTACGGCTGCTGAACGGTCGTGGGGCCGCCCTGCGGGTACTGCGGGGCCTGGGGAACCTGCGGGGCCAGGGGAACCTGCGACGTCTGGGCGGCCTGCGGCGCCTGGGGAACCTGTTGCGCCTGGGGAACCTGCGGTGTCTGGGGGACCGCCTCCGGTCCGGTCTCGTACGGCAGGGGCGCGTGGGCGTCGACGGCCCGGGTCGGCACGTACTCCTGCGCCGCCCGGGGCCGGCGCCCCTCGGCCACCTCGGCGAGCATCTGCTCGGCCCGGACCGCGTCGGGGCGGGTGTCCGGATCCTTGCGCAGGAGTGCGCTGATGACGGGCCCGAGCGGGCCGGCGTGCCGGGGCTCCTGGGCCTCCTCCTCGACGACCGCCTGCATCGTGGTCAGCGGTGAGGTGCGGCGGAACGGCGAGATGCCCTCCACCGCCGCGTACAGCGTCGCGCCGAGCGCCCACAGGTCGGAGGAGGGGCCGGGATCGTGGCCGCGGACCCGCTCGGGTGCGAGGTAGTCGACCGAGCCGACGACCTCGCCGGTGCGGGTGATCGCCGTGTCGCCGTCTATCTGCGCGATGCCGAAGTCGGTGAGCAGCACCCGGCCGTCCCGCCCGAGGAGGACGTTGCCGGGCTTGACGTCACGGTGCAGTACGCCGGCGGCGTGCGCGGCGCGCAGCGCGCGCAGCACCCACAGGCCGATGCGCGCGGCCTCGCGGGGGTCGACGCGTTCCTGTTCCTTCACCGCGTCGGCCAGCGAGCGGCCCTCGATCAGCTCCATCACGATCCACGGCCGGCCGTCGTGCTCCAGCACGTCGTGCACCGTGACGACGGCGGAGTGGTTGATCCGCGCGGCCGCCCGCGCCTCCGCGCGGGTGCGTGCCAGCAGCATGGCCTGTTCGCTGTCGGAGACGTAGAGTGCCGCGGTCAGTTCCTTGATGGCGACGGCCCGGTGCAGCACCTCGTCATGGGCGCGCCACACCCGGCCCATGCCACCGCTCCCGATGGACTCTCCGAGCCGGTAGCGGCCCGCGACGAGCGAGCCCTGCATCTGATTCACGTTGCCCCGCAATGGTCTTGACAGGGTCAGCGTAAATATCCCGGCGCGTCCTGGGAACCGAGGGCGTGCCATGGAGACAGCACTGTGACAGTTGTCGCTGTGGGGGACGGGAGGCAGCCAAAACCCCTGCGGCTGCGTGGAGTCGGTGGTTCAGCCGGTGAACCGGTAGGTCGCCGCCGCCTGTTCGAAGAGCCGCGTCACCTCGTCCCGCTCGGCCTCCGGTCCGCGTACCTGCACCACGTGGTAGCGGCCGTCGATCAGCGCCGCGAGGTTGCGGACGTACAGCTCGCCGCCGTCGCCGGTCCAGGTGAACTGGCCCTCGGCCATGGTCCGTCCGCCCACCTCGATGGTCTTCAGGCCGGTGGAGGTGGCCCAGCTGGAGTCGCGGTAGGGCTGCAGTTCGCGCTCGTCGTCCCGCTGGTAGGCCATGGGGTCGCTGCCGTACTTCCGCGCGCTGTCCCGGCCCGGTACGACGATGAGCTCGAAGTCGCCGCTCGCGTAGACGACCTGGCCGCTGCCGTTCTTCGCGGTGCGCTGCCAGCCCTCGGCGACGGCGACCCGGAAACCCTCCGGGTCCTTGGCCAGGGTGAAGCCGTCGGCGACCTCGGGGGCGGTGGTCTGCGTCCCGGCGGAGGCGGCCGACTCCTCGGGGCCGTCCTCCGGCTCCGTCGGGGTCTTCCCGTCCTCCGGCTCTTCGCCGGTGTCCGGGAGGCTCGGTGCGGGGCTCACCGCACCGGCCGAACCGGTGCGGTCGTCCGCACCCGAGGTGTCCTCACCGGACTTCGGCATGAACAGCATGGCGTAAGCGATCGCCGCCGCCATGGCGAGCAGCACCAGCAGGAGCAGGGTGCGGCCGAGCCTGCGCGGGGAACCGGTGTCCTGTCTGGTCCGCTTGTGCCGTCCGTGGTGCACGGGGAGCCCGGCGCGGCGCCTGCGCACCAGCTCTCCCCGGCGCCGTACGACGGGCAGCCGGCCGGCGTCCACGGGTGGCGCCGCTATGACGTGCACGCCCGCCTCGGGTTCGGGCGCCGACCGCACCAGCGAACGCAGCCAGCCGCGCAGCTCCTCGATGTCGAGCCGCTCGGTGGGGTCCTGGCGCAGCAGCGACTCCACGACCGGCCGCAGCGGTCCGCACTCCTCGGCGAACGCGGGCGGCTCGGCGCACACCATCTGCACCAGCTCGGCCGTCGACTCCTCCGGGTAGGGGGCGTGTCCCTGTACGGCGCGGAACAGCAGGGAGCCCAGCGCCCACAGGTCGGTGGCGGGGCCGATGGGGGCGGCGAGCTGCCAGTTCTCGTGCACGGGTCCGGCCTGCTCCGGCGCCCACCGCTCGGTCACGGGGCCGACGACGGCCATGCGTGTCTGGCGTGCCCGCTCGGCGGCCAGCGCGGTGGTCGGGCCGCGGCGCGCGGGGACGTGGGCCGCCAGGTCGTCCCAGCGCGCGGGCGGGGCGGCGGCCACCGGTTCGAGGTCCGCGGGGGCTCCAGGGGCTCTGGGGGCGGTGCGTCCGCTGCCGCCGTCCGTGCGGGGCACGGTCCCGTGCCGGCCGGCGGCGCCCACACCGTAGGGGTCGGCTATCCGCCCCGGCGGGGCCGCGCCCGCGTCCTCGTCCCCCGGCCGGGGGACGGACGGCGGCCGTGCGGAGGTGCTGCCGTACTGCGGGGCGGTGGCCGGGCCGCCGCCCTCGGGGGCGGGCCGGGCGCCGGGCAGGGCGGCACGGCCGTTCTGCTGGGCCTCCTGCACCCGGGCGGCGGCACGGGTGCCCGCCCGGTACGCGGCGATCGCCCCCGCGCGGGCCGCCCGCACGTCACCCGCGCTGTCGAGGGCCTTGGGGGCCGCCACGGGCGAGAGACCGCCCGCCGTGTCCGCCCCGCCGCCGGGCATCCGGCCGGCCCGTGCCTCGATGGCGGCCCGGCGCGCGGCGTCGGGGTCGGGGGCGGGGTCGGCGGTGAACCCGGGCGGCCAGGACGGGGCGCGCCCGGCGTCCGGTGGTCCCGCCGGTGCCACCGGGCCCGGGGCCTCGCGCGTCGCCGCGGGGTCCGGCTCCTCGTCGTCCGGAGGGGGCACCGGGTCGTATCCGCACAGTGCCTCCTCGGCCGCGCCGACCGCGAGGCCGGTGAGCATCACCCGGCCGTCGTCGCAGACGAGCACCGTGCGCGCGGTGATGTTGCGGTGCACCCAGCCGTGGGAGTGCAGGACCCGCAGCGCGGTCAGGACGTCGGAGGCGACCTCCGCCGCCCGGTACGGGGACAGCGGTTCCTCGGCGAGCAGGGCGGCGAGCGGACGCGCCGGCACGAGTTCGCTGACGATCCACAGCGAACCGCCCTCCGCGAACACGTCGAAGACCTGGTCCAGGCGCGGGTGGTCGGGGACGGCGGCCGCCGCCTGCGCGGCCTCGACGGCGCGCCGCACGACCGGGTCGGCGGGCCGCCGCGTGTCCCCGCGCGCGGGCCCGGGGCCGCCGCGCCGCGCACCCCCGTCACGGGCGGTGAAACCGTCGGGCAGCCCTCCCGCGTCCAGCACCTCGGCCTCGACGACCTCCGGCAACGGAACCTGCCTGACCAGGACTTCCTGCCCGCTGTAGGTGTCGAAGGCGCGGGTCTCGGTCAGTTCGTACTCGTCGGAGGGCGGCAGCGGCAAGCGGTAGCGGTCGGCGAGAACCCGTCCCGCGTAGTCGTCCACGTTGCCTCCCCCGGCCCTACGGTCGGTCGGTTTCGTTCGTCCGGCGGGCCGTTCCGGCTGCGTACGGTCCGCGAGCATTCACGATACGTGCCGGAGGCAACCCGTAGAGAGGGGATGCCACATCTGACTCCCCATTCCGCGGGCCGGTCATGCTCAGGACTTCGGCCGGAACGTTTCCGTCAGCGTCCGCCACGTGTCCTTGCGCCGGTCGCTGCCCCAGTCGGCGGCCTTGGCCGTGTACATCAGCCCGTACCCGAGCCGGTCGCTGACGACGGTGCCCCGGTCTATGGAGCGGTACTTCGTCCCGCTCTCCACATAGGTGAACTCCCAGTCGGCCGTGTCCCAGCCGCGGTAGTCCACCGCCTCTATGCGGATCCGCTGGTACTGGGCGCGCACCATGCCGCGTTCCTGGTTCTTCCAGTCCGCGACCGGGTCGTCCTTGGGCGTGGTCGTCCAGCCGATGAGCAGCTTCTGTCCGTCCGGCCCGGTGAACCGGTCCCCGGCGGCCCCGGTCGACTGGAACTTCCACCCCTCGGGCAGCCCGATCGAGTACCCCTGGCTCCCCTCGTACGTCTCCGCCGCCGACGTACCGCCGCCGTCCTCCTCTTTCTCCGCCTCTTCCCCCGCCTCGTCCTCGTCCTCGGAGGAACCGCCGGCGCCGGCGCCCGTGGTGGTGGTCGCCCCGCCCGTTCCCGCTCCCGTTCCCGTCGGCCCGGTCGCCGTGCCGTCGGTGTGGGTGCCGTCGCCTTCGTCGTTCTTGGTGTCGGCGCTCGGGGTCCCCCTGACGACGGTCGCGCCGCCGCCCTCGGCTCCCTTGTCGCCCGCGCCGTCGTCGCCGAGCGTGAGGGCCAGCACGGTGCCGAGCACGGCGAGCACCACGACCACCGCGATGATGACCAGTGTCCGTCGCGGCACCACGTCGGTGAGCGGCGCCCGCGGCACGGTCCTCGCCGGCAGGTCCGGTGGCGTCATCACCGGCCAGCCCGAACTGCGGCCGCCCGCGGCCGGCTCCTGCCGTGCGGTCCCGCGCGCGCTCGGGGCGGACGCCTGGGCCGGCTTCACGGCCGGGG
Source organism: Streptomyces sp. NPDC018964 (assembly GCF_044390325.1). Taxonomy (NCBI): domain Bacteria; kingdom Bacillati; phylum Actinomycetota; class Actinomycetes; order Kitasatosporales; family Streptomycetaceae; genus Streptomyces; species Streptomyces sp. NPDC018964. Next base: position 156,040 of record NZ_JBIRYZ010000004.1, on the reverse strand, counting down.
CGGAGGGCGATGCCGTGCCGGGGCGCGTCCTGGAGGCGCCCGTCGGCGTGCTCCTGGTTCCCGCGGCCGGTCCGGCGGTCGAAGCGGTGCCGCCGCTGCCGGACTTCGCGCGGGCCGCCGCGGCGGCACCGGCCGAGCCGGCCGCCACCGCCGCCTTCCGCACGGAACGCAACGCGCCCCGCAGCTTCTCCCCGGCCTCCTCGCCGCGCCTGCCTCCGGTGTCCGGCTGCTCGGGCAGCGGCACGACCTTCGTCGCGTCCGCCGGTTCCCCGGCCTCCTTGGACGCGGGCGCGTTGACGATCGCGTTCAGCATGGCCCGGGCGCCGCTGTCGTCGAGCCGCTGGGCGGGGTCCTTGGTGAGCAGCCCGTAGATGACGTCCCTGAGCGGTCCCGCGTTCTTCGGCTCCTCGAGCGGCTCGGTCATCACCGCCGTGAGCGTCGCGATCGCGGACCCCTTGTCGTACGGCGGAGTGCCCTCCACCGCCGCGTACAGCAGCCCGCCGAGCGACCACAGGTCGGCCGCCGGCCCCGGCTTGTGCCCGCGGGCCCGCTCCGGGGAGATGTAGGAGGGGGCGCCGACCAGCATGCCGGTCGAGGTGATGGACGGGTCGCCCTCGACCTGGGCGATGCCGAAGTCCGTGAGCACGACCCGGCCGTCCTCGGCGATCAGCACGTTCGACGGCTTCACGTCACGGTGCAGGATGCCCTCGCGGTGCGCGGAGCGCAGGACGTCCAGGATGGCGAGACCGACCTCGGCCGCGCGCCGCGGCTCCAGCAGGCCGTCCTCCCGGATGGCCTCGGCGAGCGACTTGCCCTCGACGAGTTCCATCACGATCCAGGGCCGGTCGTCCTCCTCGACCACGTCGAAGACGGTCACGGCGCTGTTGTTGCGGATCCGCGCGATCGCCTTGGCCTCGCGCAGGGTCCGGGTGATCAGCCGCCGCTTCTCCTCCTCGTCGATGCTCGACGGGAAGCGGAGTTCCTTGACGGCGACGGTCCGCCCCAAGGTCTCGTCCTGGGCCCGCCACACCGTGCCCATGCCGCCGCGGCCGAGCACGTCTCCCAGCCGGTACCGCCCGGCGAGGAGACGTGCGCTCTCGTTCTGACGGGATGTCCCCGCCCGCTCCGCCTCCGACATGCGTCCCCTCATGCAACCCGCCCTGACAGAGCCTTCATTGTCCCTCACCCGACAAGTGGTCGACGCCCAGGGTGCCTCTGGGGCCCGGCGCGCACGGCACCCGGGCGACGGACGCCCTTCCCCGGCCCTGCACGACGGGCCTCCGCCACGGGAGGAGCCGGGATGCCGCCGATCCGGACTCTACTGGCCGTTCCCGTCTCCCCGGCCTTGCTCGCCCTGCCCCCGAGCACCTCCTCGGCCCCGGCCGTCCCGCCCGCGGACGCGCTCCTCCCGCTCCTGGTCACGCGGGGCGGCGTCCCCCGCCTCCCCTACTCGAACATCAACTACGTCCTGCTCGGCCCGGTCGTCGAACAGGTCACCGGCCGCTCGTACGCCGCCGAGCCGGCAGCCATGTGCGCACCGCCGCCATCGTCGACGGCCGACATGTCCACATTTTCCGGGTGAACACGGACACGATGGCGGACCCCGGTCTCGAACCCGCGGTGCTCGCGGCCGAGTTCTGCCCCCGCGCTTCCTGAAACGACCGGGTTCCGAACGAAGATCCCGGTTCCCGCCACCCGTTCGAGTGATTCGCTCCGGGGCCGGTCCGCGGCGCGACTACAACGGCGCGATTACAACGGAACGATGTCCGGCGCCCCCAGCCGTGCCGCGTCCGCCGTCAGGTCGTCGGGCTGCCGCTGCGACTCCCGTTCGGCCTCCACCCGCTTCTCGTAGTGCCGCACCTCGCGCTCGATCTGGCCCTCGTCCCAGCCCAGCACCGGCGCCATCAGCTCGGCCACCTCACGGGCGCTGCGCGTCCCCCGGTCGAACGTCTCGATCGAGATGCGGGTGCGCCGGGTCAGCACGTCGTCCAGGTGCCGCGCGCCCTCGTGCGAGGCGGCGTAGGTGATCTCGGCACGCAGATAGTCGTCGGCCGCCCGGAGCGGCTCGCCCAGCGAGGGGTCCGCGGCGATGAGGTCCAGGACCTCCTCCGCCAGCGCGCCGTACCGGTGCAGCAGGTGCTCCACCCGCACCACGTGCAGGCCGGTGCGCGCGGCCGTGCGCGCCCGCGCGTTCCACAGCGCGTGGTAGCCCTCGGCGCCGACCAGCGGCGTGTCCTCGGTGACGCAGTCGGCGACGCGCACGTCGAGTCCGTGCACCGCCGCGTCCACCGCGTCCTTGGCCATGACCCGGTACGTCGTGTACTTGCCGCCCGCCACCACGACGAGGCCGGGCACGGGATGGGCCACGGTGTGCTCGCGGGACAGCTTGCTCGTGGCGTCCGACTCGCCCGCGAGCAACGGCCGCAGACCGGCGTACACGCCTTCCACGTCGTCCCGCGTCAGTGGCACCGCGAGCACCGAGTTCACGTGTTCCAGCAGGTAGTCGATGTCCGCGCTGGACGCGGCCGGGTGCGCCTTGTCGAGGTTCCAGTCGGTGTCCGTGGTGCCCACGATCCAGTGCCGGCCCCAGGGTATGACGAACAGCACGGACTTCTCGGTGCGCAGGATGAGCCCGGTCGTGGAGTGGATGCGGTCCTTGGGGACGACCAGGTGGATGCCCTTCGAGGCCCGTACGTGGAACTGTCCGCGTTCGCCGACCATCGCCTGGGTGTCGTCGGTCCACACCCCGGTGGCGTTGACGACCTGCCTGGCGTGGATCTCGTACTCGCCACCGCCCTCGACGTCCTGCACCCGGGCGCCCACGACGCGTTCGCCCTCGCGCAGGAACCCCGTGACCCGCGCGCGGTTGGCGGTCTTCGCGCCGTACGCCGCGGCCGTGCGCACCAGCGTCGTCACGAACCGGGCGTCGTCCATCTGGGCGTCGTAGTACTGCAACGCTCCGACCAGCGCGTCCTTCTTCAAACAGGGCGCGACCCGCAGCGCGTGACGTCGCGACAGGTGGCGGTGCACGGGCAGGCCCCGCCCGTGTCCCCGGGCCATCGCCATGGTGTCGTACAGCGCGACGCCCGCTCCGGCGTAGAGCCGCTCCCAGCCCTTGTGCCGCAGCGGGTACAGGAACGGAACCGGGCGCACCAGATGCGGAGCGAGCTTCTCCAGCAGCAGGCCGCGTTCCTTCAGCGCCTCCCGCACGAGCACGAAGTCGAGCATCTCCAGGTAGCGCAGGCCACCGTGGATCAGCTTGCTGGACCGGCTGGAGGTGCCCGACGCCCAGTCACGCGCCTCGACGAGGCCCGTGGACAGGCCGCGCGTCGCGGCGTCGAGCGCCGTACCCGCACCGACCACGCCGGCGCCCACCACCAGCACGTCCAGTTCGTGCTCGGCCATGGACGCGAGTGATTCGGCGCGCCGCGCCGGCCCCAGTGTCGCTGTCCTCACCGCTGCCTCCCGCTCATCGGTCGCATCGGCCGCACCCGTCGGGCGAAGCCCGGTCCCCCACCCTCATGCCCAGATTCTGACCGGCTTGCCCGACTTCAGCCACCACGGGCCCCAGCCTGTGGACAACCCGTGCGGGACGACTCACCGAAACTCGGCCGACCAATCCCACATGTCGGTCATATTTACTCCTAGTCTGACATTGCGCTCGCCTACCCGGTCCACAGGGCTTGCGCACCTGTCGCACTCCGGTTATTGGGAAGGACGGCCCACGCCATGCCCGCAGATCTCGCCGTCATCGGACTCGGCCCGTACGGCCTGCCCCTGGCCCAGGCCGCCGTCGCCGCCGGCATCTCCACCATCGGTTACCGGACCGGCCCCGAGCCGGGCTCCCTCAGCGCCGCCGAACAGCGCCGCATGCTCGCACAGGGCTTCCGTACGACCGCCAACGCCACCGAACTCGGCCGGGTGCGCACCGCCGTCATCTGCGCACCCACTCCGCGCGGCGCGGACGGCGGACTGGATCTGGGCCAGGTGGAGGCGGCCGCCCACACCCTCGCCGCGTGGCTGCGCCCGCACACCACGGTGATCCTCGAGTCCCCCGTGCCCCCGGGGACGACGGAGGGCCCCCTGCTGCGCCTGCTCGAGTCGGTGTCGGGCCTGCGCGCGGGGCACGACTTCCACCTCGCCTACTCCCCCAACCGGATCGACCCCGGCAACCGCGACCACACCCCCGCCAACACCCCGAAGGTCATCGGCGGCCTCACCCCCGCCTGCACCGAGTCGGCCGCCGCCTTCTACGGACGCATCACCGACAAGGTCGTCCGCGCGCGCGGCCTGCGCGAGGCGGAGACCGTGCAGCTCCTGGAGACCAACTTCCGGCACGTCAACATCGCCCTCGTCAACGAGATGGCCACCCTCTGCCACGACCTGGGCATCGACCTGTGGGACGTCCTGCGCTGCGCGGAGACCAAGCCCTTCGGCTTCCAGGCGTTCCGCCCCGGCCCCGGCGTCGGCGGCCACACCGTCCCCCAGGACCTGACCACCCACGCGGGCCGCACCCTGCGCATGGCGGAACTCGCCCAGGAGGTCAACGGCCGCATGCCGCGCTACGTCGTACAGCGCGCCGCCGCCCTCCTCAACGAGCACGGCAAGTCCGCGCGCGGCGCACGCGTGCTCCTCCTCGGCGTCACCTACAAGCCCGACCTCGCCGACCGGCAGGGCTCCCCGGCCCAGGAGATCGCGGTCCGGCTGATGGAGCTGGGCGCCTCCGTCAGCTACCACGACCCGTACGTGCCGTCCTGGAACGTCCTCGACCGTCCGGTCCCCCGCGCGGACTTCCTCTACGAGGCCGCCGCCGACGCCGACCTGACGATCCTCCTCCAGCACCACCGCACGTACGACCTCCAGGGCCTGTCGGTGAAGGCCCAGCTGATGCTGGACACGCGGGGGGCGACGCCTACGGGGGCGGCGCATCGGTTGTGAGGAGGGGGCGCGCGGGCGCCCTCCACGCCACAGGGGTTGGTGGTGGGCGGGGTGTTGTACCGGTACGGTGGAAAGCGGGTGGAGCCCACCGCAGAGGGCACTGCGGCAGGCTCCTGAATGGTGAACCGAGTGTCCACCCCTACCTCTCATAGGGGTGGCTGCTCACCATCCGTGAATCCACAAGATGCGCCTCCTCCGGAACTTCACCATCCGCAGACGGATCCGGTCCCAGGCGGTGGGCTTGCGGTGACGGCCCATGGCGCGCCCCTGAACACCACGCGCGCCCCGGACACGCGAAAGAGGCCGGTCACCTCACCAGGTGACCGGCCTCTTCAGTGCCGTATCGAATCGGTTCCGTACCGAAGCCCGCCCGGCCCTACCGCCGGTGCTGTGAGTCCGCCACCGTCACCTCGACGCGCTGGAACTCCTTCAGCTCGCTGTAGCCGGTGGTGGCCATCGCGCGGCGCAGGGCGCCGAAGAGGTTCATCGAGCCGTCGGGGGTGTGGGAGGGGCCGGTGAGGATCTCCTCCAGGGTGCCGACCGTGCCGAGATCGACCTTCTGGCCGCGCGGCAGCTCCTCGTTGACGGCCTCCATGCCCCAGTGGTTGCCCTTGCCCGGACCGTCCGTCGCGCGGGCCAGCGGGGAGCCCATCATCACGGAGTCGGCGCCGCAGGCGATCGCCTTGGGCAGGTCGCCGGACCAGCCGACACCGCCGTCCGCGATGACGTGCACGTACCGGCCGCCGGACTCGTCCATGTAGTCGCGGCGGGCGGCGGCCACGTCGGCGACCGCGGTGGCCATGGGCACCTGGATGCCGAGCACGTTGCGCGTGGTGTGCGCGGCGCCGCCGCCGAAGCCGACCAGCACGCCGGCCGCACCGGTGCGCATCAGGTGCAGGGCGGCGGTGTAGGTGGCGCAGCCGCCGACGATCACCGGGACGTCGAGCTCGTAGATGAACTGCTTCAGGTTGAGGGGCTCGTGCGCGCCGGAGACGTGTTCCGCCGACACCGTCGTGCCGCGGATGACGAAGATGTCCACGCCCGCGTCGACGACGGCCTTGGAGAACTGGGCGGTGCGCTGCGGGGAGAGCGCGGCGGCGGTGACCACGCCCGAGTCGCGCACCTCCTTGATGCGCTGCCCGATCAGCTCCTCCTTGATGGGTGCGGCGTAGATCTCCTGGAGGCGGCGGGTGGCCGCCTCGGCGGGCAGGCCGACGATCTCGTCCAGCAGCGGCTGCGGGTCCTCGTAGCGCGTCCACAGGCCCTCGAGGTTCAGCACGCCGAGGCCGCCGAGCTCGCCGATGCGGATCGCGGTGGCCGGGGAGACGACCGAGTCCATGGGAGCGGCCAGGAACGGCAGCTCGAAGCGGTAGGCGTCGATCTGCCAGGCGATCGAGACCTCCTTCGGGTCCCGCGTACGGCGGCTGGGGACGACGGCGATGTCGTCGAAGGCGTACGCCCGGCGGCCGCGCTTGCCGCGCCCGATCTCGATCTCAGTCACGTCTGTGGCCTTTCCCTGATGCGTTGCAGCGCCTTCCAGTATCCCCGACGGACACGCCGAGGGCGGTCCCGGAGGTGTCCGGGACCGCCCTGGAAGGCCTTCTGACTACTTGCGGCTGTAGTTCGGCGCTTCGACCGTCATCTGGATGTCGTGCGGGTGGCTCTCCTTGAGGCCCGCGGAGGTGATCCGCACGAACCGTCCGTTGGCCTGCAGCTCGGGCACGGTCCGGCCGCCGACGTAGAACATCGACTGGCGCAGACCGCCGACCAGCTGGTGGACGACCGAGGAGAGCGGGCCGCGGTAGGGCACCTGGCCCTCGATGCCCTCGGGCACGAGCTGCTCGTCGGAGGCGACGCCCTCCTGGAAGTAGCGGTCCTTGGAGAACGACTTGCGGTCGCCGCGGCTCTGCATGGCGCCGAGCGAGCCCATGCCGCGGTACGACTTGAACTGCTTGCCGTTGATGAACAGCAGCTCGCCCGGGGACTCCTCGCAGCCCGCGAGCAGCGAGCCCAGCATGACTGTGTCGGCGCCCGCGACCAGGGCCTTGGCGATGTCGCCGGAGTACTGGAGGCCGCCGTCGCCGATGACCGGGACACCGGCCTCCTTGGCGGCGAGCGACGCCTCGTAGATGGCCGTGACCTGCGGGACGCCGATGCCGGCGACGACGCGGGTGGTGCAGATGGAGCCGGGGCCGACGCCGACCTTGATGCCGTCCACGCCGGCGTCGATGAGGGCCTGGGCGCCGTCGCGGGTGGCGATGTTGCCGCCGATGACGTCGACGCCGGAGGAGTTCGACTTGATCTTGGCGACCATGTCGCCGACCAGGCGGGAGTGGCCGTGCGCCGTGTCGACGACGATGAAGTCGACGCCCGCCTCGATCAGCGCCTGGGCGCGCTCGAAGGCGTCACCGGCCACGCCGACCGCGGCGCCGACCAGCAGCCGGCCCTCGGCGTCCTTGGCCGCGTTGGGGTACTTCTCGGCCTTCACGAAGTCCTTGACCGTGATCAGGCCCTTGAGGACGCCGTCGTCGTCGACCAGCGGCAGCTTCTCGATCTTGTGGCGGCGCAGCAGCTCCATGGCGTCCGCGCCGGAGATCCCGACCTTGCCGGTGACCAGCGGCATCGGCGTCATGACCTCGCGCACCTGGCGGGAGCGGTCGGTCTCGAAGGCCATGTCGCGGTTGGTGACGATGCCGAGCAGCTTCTTGTTGCCGTCGGTGACCGGGACGCCGCTGATGCGGAACTTGGCGCACAGCGCGTCGGCCTCGCCGAGGGTGGCGTCCGGGTGGATGGTGATGGGGTCGGCCACCATGCCCGACTCGGAGCGCTTCACCAGGTCGACCTGGTTGGCCTGGTCCTCGATGGACAGGTTGCGGTGCAGTACGCCGACACCGCCCTGGCGGGCCATCGCGATCGCCATGCGCGATTCGGTGACCTTGTCCATGGCGGCGGACAGCAGCGGGATGTTGACCCGCACGTTCTTGGAGACGTACGAGGCGGTGTCGATCTGGTCGGGCGCCATGTCCGACGCGCCCGGCAGCAGCAGCACGTCGTCGTAGGTCAGCCCGAGTGTCGCGAATTTACCGGGCACTCCGTCGACGTTGGCAGTCATGACACCTTCCCCAAATGGCCTTGATCGGTGCGGATGTCCATGCTAACGGGAAGCGGAGGTGTCACATTCCACGGTTTCGCACGGCTCACGGCTTCGTATGTTCGTACGGGAACGGCTGATCTTCCGTTCATATTCCGTTCGTATGCCTGAGGGGCGGCGCGGTGGCGGTTATTGCTCCGCCAGGGCGCGCAGCCGGCTCAGCGCGCGGTGCTGGGCCACTCGGACGGCGCCGGGTGACATTCCCAACATCTGTCCAGTCTCCTCCGCCGTGAGGCCCACGGCGATCCGCAGCAGGAGCAGCTCGCGCTGGTTCTCGGGCAGGTTGGCCAGCAGTTTCTTGGCCCATTCGGCGTCGCTGCTGAGCAGGGCGCGTTCCTCCGGGCCGAGGGAGTCGTCAGGGCGTTCGGGCATCTCGTCGGACGGCACGGCCGTCGATCCGGGGTGCCGCATCGCCGCGCGTTGCAGGTCGGCGACCTTGTGGGAGGCGATGGCGAAGATGAACGCCTCGAAGGGCCGGCCGGTGTCCTTGTAGCGGGGCAGCGCGAGGAGCACCGCGACGCAGACCTCCTGGGCGAGGTCCTCGACGAAGTGCCGGGCGTCGCCGGGCAGCCGTGACAGACGGGTGCGGCAGTAGCGCAGCGCCAGGGGGTGGACATGGGCGAGCAGATCGTGCGTGGCCTGCTCGTCCCCGTCGACCGCGCGGTGGACGAGCGCGCCGATCGCCCCGTGGGCCGTGCCCGCCTCGTCGTCGCGCATCGGTCCATGGTGCCCTGCGGCCGTCTGGTCCGCGGCACCGTGCCCCTGGTTGTGCACCGAAGCGTTATGAGCAGGTGCGCCGGAACTCATCCCTTGCGCCCTCCCCTTCCGCTCGACCGACTCGTCCCCGAGGAACTCCACACCTCAAGGATGCGGCATCCGCGGCGAAACGAGCAGCGGGCGTTCGGCGGCTGTCTCCGACGCGCCGGCGGACGGGGTTCTCCGCACCTCGGGCACGGCGGACGACGAGGGTTTCCACACCCTGGGGACGGCGGACGACGGACGCGGCCGCACCCCCGACACTGCGGATCCGACCAACCGCGCCGACCACACCGACTCGACACGCTCCGGGGCCCACCCGACCGCGGCCTGCCGTGCGACTCGGTCCGGGGCTGTGGGACCGGCGACCCGCCATGCGGCTCGGTCCGGGCCCGTAGGGTCGGTGACCCGTCATGCGGCTCGGTCCGAGGCTGTGGGGCCAGTGACCCGTCATGCGGCTCGGTTCGGGGCCGTGAGACCGACGACCTGTCGTGCAGCTCGGTCCAGGCCCGCAAAGCCGGTGACCCGTCATGCGGCTCGGTCCGGGGCCGTGAGGCCGGTGACCCGTCGTGCGGCTCGGTCCAGGTGCATGGGGCCGGTGGCGTGCCGGGTCGGGTGGCGGGGGACGTGCTCGTCGGCGGCGTGTCGGCCGGGGTCGCGGGTCTTCCGGGTGGCGACGGCGCACCGCGCGGGGCCACAGGCCTCGGGCCCGCCGGAAGCACACCGCGCGGAGCCACGCCCCGCACCCCCACCGAGAACACACCACACGGAGTCACACCCCGCACCCCCACCAGAAGCGCACCGGGCGGAGCCTCAGGCCCCGCGTCCGCCGAAACCACGCTCCACCGGGTCGCGGAACCCCGTGGTCGTCGAGCTCCGCACCGTCGGCCGGTGAGCTTCGCTCGGGCCCGGTGCGCATGCGACCGGTCACGCGGAGGTGTCGCGTCGACGGTCGCGGCCGGATTCCGGACGGGGGCGTCCGCAGGCCCCCGCACACCGGCTGCCGTGCGGTGCCGCGCGCCGGGGTGGGCCGGGCCGGGGCGGAACGGGCCCAGGGCCTCCCGTTCGGATCGTGCCGGATCCCACGGCCCCGGTTCCGCACCAGGCCGCGCAGGCGCAAACGCAGGCGCAGACACAGGCGCAGGCGCAGGCATCCGGCGTTGTGCCCCCGGGTCCCGTCGCCGTCCCGTGGTGCGGGGCACGGGGCCCTGCTCGCTACCCGGCGTGATCCCCACGCAAGGCCTTAGCGCACCAGGCCCCACCGGAAGCCGAGCGCCACCGCGTGGGCCCGGTCCGACGCGCCGAGCTTCTTGAAGAGCCGCCGCGCGTGCGTCTTGACGGTGTCCTCGGAGAGGAACAGCTCGCGGCCGATCTCGGCGTTGGAGCGGCCATGGCTCATGCCTTCGAGGACCTGGATCTCCCGCGCGGTGAGCGTGGGCGCCGCACCCATCTCGGCGGAGCGCAGCCGGCGCGGGGCGAGCCGCCAGGTCGGGTCGGCGAGCGCCTGTGTGACCGTCGCCCGCAGCTCCGCGCGGGAGGCGTCCTTGTGCAGGTAGCCGCGCGCACCGGCGGCCACCGCGAGCGCCACGCCGTCGAGGTCCTCGGCGACCGTGAGCATGATGATGCGTGCTCCGGGGTCGGCGGACAGCAGCCGCCGGACCGTCTCGACGCCGCCCAGACCGGGCATGCGCACGTCCATCAGGATCAGGTCCGAGCGGTCGGCTCCCCAGCGGCGGAGGACTTCCTCGCCGTTGGCAGCCGTCGTCACGCGCTCGACGCCGGGCACGGTCGCAACCGCGCGGCGGAGCGCCTCCCGGGCAAGCGGGGAGTCGTCGCAGACGAGGACGGAAGTCATGGCCGCCCTCCGCAGCTGATGCGCGTCACCTTGAGCCTCCAGGCTGGTACGAAATCGTCACCTGTGCGGTCGACCGTCTCGGACACCCGTCCGAGCGCTTGTTCCTTCAACCGCCTCGCACTCTCAACGACGGTCACTCGAAAGAGTTACGGGGCCGTCTGCCACCTTCGGCACTCTACGTGAGGAGACGGACACGGTGCAGATACGCGCGACGTACCCTCGAAGTTTCATCACAACCCATGCCCCATTCAGCCCCTTTTCTTCCCCTTTGCTGGTGTCCGGGGCTAGATTCGCAATGAGTCATATTTTCATCTCCTTGGATCGTAGTTGTACGGTCGTGGACACCGGATCCGCCCAGAACGGCTACAAGGGGTCACGCAATGGCAGATTTCTCCCGCCTTCCCGGACCGAACGCGGACCTGTGGGACTGGCAGCTCCTGGCTGCCTGCCGCGGAGTGGACAGCTCACTCTTCTTCCACCCGGAGGGCGAGCGTGGTGCGGCTCGGAGCGCTCGCGAGAACTCGGCCAAAGAGGTCTGCATGAGGTGCCCGGTGCGCGCCGAGTGCGCCGCGCACGCGCTGGCGGTTCGCGAACCGTACGGCGTGTGGGGCGGACTGACCGAGGACGAGCGCGAAGAGCTGATGGGGCGGGCGCGCAACCGCCTGGTGTCGGCGTCGGCCATCGGAGGGCACGCCGCATCGGACGACTGAGGGAACGTTTCTCCACGGCACGGGGCACCTACACGCGCCCTTGTTCCGTCACTGGGGGTGACCAATCACTCCTCACGCACGGTGATCCACGTACCCGGGACCCCCTTACCGGGCGGCCGCTCCGGCCAGCTTCTCCAACGTCGCGGTGACCGCCGGTACCTGGGCGAGGTCCGGGAGGGTGAGCGCGACGATCTCCCGGCGCACGGCGGGCTCCAGCGCCACGGTGCGCACGCCCCTGGGCCGTACCGACTCGACGGCCAGCTGGGGCAGCACCGCCACCCCGAGCCCGGCGCCGACCAGTCCGGCGACGGCCGGGTAGTCGTCGGTCGCGAAGTCGATGCGCGGCGTGAAGCCTGCCGCCTCGCACACCTCCACCAACTGGCCCCTGCAGCGCGGGCAGCCGGCGATCCAGGGTTCGTCCGCGAGTTCGCCGATGGCGACCGACCCCGCGCGGGCGAGCCGGTGCCGTTCGGGCACGAGCCCCACCAGCCGGTCCGACAGCAGCGGCCGTACGACGAGGTCGTCCCACTCCTCGGCGCCCGCCGCCCCCTCGTACCGGAAGGCGAGGGTCACGTCGCAGTCGCCCTCGCGCAGCATCTCCACGGAGCGGGGCGGTTCGGCCTCCTCCAGGGAGACCCGGGTGCCGGGGTGGGCGGCGCGCAGGGCGGCGAGGGCCGTGGGGACGAGCGTGGAACTGCCGCTGGGGAAGGAGACGAGCCGGACGCGGCCCGCGCGGAGCCCGGCGATGGCGGCGACCTCCTCCTCGGCGGCGGTCAGTCCGGCGATGATCCCGGCCGCGTGCCGCACCAGCGCCTCACCGGCCTGCGTCAGGCGCATCTCGCGGCCGCTGCGTATGAGCAGGGGCGTGCCGACGGACGCCTCCAGGGCCTTCATCTGCTGGCTGACGGCGGGCTGGGTGCAGCCCAGTTCGCGGGCCGCGGCGGAGAAGGAACCGGTGGCGGCCACGGCGCGCAGCACGCGGAGATGACGGGCTTCGATCACCCTTCAAGGATAAGCCGACCTTTGACACGGCGCCGGATAATGCGTCGCCGCTTTGATGACCATCGCTTACCGTGCGGTTCATGAAGCTTCTCTCTGTGAACCTGGGGCGACCCGAGGCCGTGCCGTACACGGATCAGCGCGACGGCGTGACCGGCATCGACAAGCGGCCCGTGGACGGACCGGTGCGGGTGGCCGCGCCGGGGCCGAAGGGCACCGGTGCGAGCGGTCTGGCCGGGGACGCCGTGTGCGAGACGCGGCATCACGGCGGGGACGACCAGGCGGTGTACGCCGTGGCCCGCGAGGACCTCGACGAGTGGGAGCACGCGCTGGGGCGCCCGCTGACCAACGGGATGTTCGGCGAGAACCTCACCACCGAGGGGATCGACGTGTCCGGCGCCCTGATCGGTGAGCGCTGGGCCGTCGGTCCCGAGGTGGTGCTGGAGGTCACCTCCGGGCGCATCCCCTGCCGCACCTTCCAGGGCCATCTGGGTGAGAAGGGCTGGGTGAAGCGGTTCACGGAGCGGGGTGCGCCGGGGGCGTACTTCCGGGTGATCCGGCCCGGTGAGATACGGGCGGGGGACGCCGTACGGATCCTGCACCGGCCGGAGCACGAGGTGACGGTCGCGTTGCAGTTCCGCGCGGTGACGACCGAGCGGGCGCTGCTGCCCCGGCTGCTGGCGGCCGGCGGGGCGCTGCACCCGGAGGCGCTGGCGACGGCGCGGACGTACGTGGAGAAGTACGGGACGGGGTCGACCGCCTGACCGCGTGTCCAGGGGATGACATGAAGCGGATGCCTCCCCTCCGGGTAACTACTCTTGCGCCATGACAACGGCTCTGATTACGGGATCGACGGCTGGGATCGGTGCCGCGTTCGCGCGGCGGCTGGCGGCCGACGGACATGACCTGGTGCTGGTCGCCCGCGACACCGTCCGGCTGCGCGAACAGGCGACCGAGCTGCACGACCGCCACGGCATCGAGGCGGAGGTGCTGACCGCCGACCTGGCCGAGGACAAGGGCATCGAGGCGGTGGCCGCCCGCCTCGGCGACCGCAAGAGCCCCGTCGACCTGCTGGTCAACAACGCCGGCTTCGGCCACCGGGGCCGTTACCTCGAGGTCCCCATGGCCGACGAGCTGAGGATGCTGAAGGTGCACTGCGAGGCGGTGCTCCGGCTGACGTCGGCGGCGGTGGAGGCGATGCGCGAGCGCGGACGCGGAGGCGTCGTGAACGTCGCCTCGACCGCCGCGTTCGTGCCGCGCGGGACCTACGGGGCGTCCAAGGCGTGGGTCGTGCAGTTCACCCAGGGCGCGGCGCAGGACCTGGCGGGCCACGGCGTACGGCTGATGGCGCTGTGCCCCGGTTTCGTGCGCACCGAGTTCCACGCGCGGGCCGGGATGGGCACGGACAACATCCCGAACTGGATGTGGCTGGACGCGGACAAGGTCGCCGCGGCGGCGCTCGCGGATCTGGCCCGGGGCAAGACGCTGTCGATCCCGGATCCGCGCTACAAGGCGCTGATGGGCGCGGCGAAGCTGGTCCCGCGCGGGCTGCTGGGCGGGCTCTCGTCGCGGACGGGACGGAAGTACGGGCCCCGGTAACCGCGACAGCCCCGACAACCCCGGTAACCACGGCAGCCTTGGTAGCCGTGGTCCGGCGGTCACGCGGTCGCGCGGTCACGGCGGGACGGACTCCGCTCCCCGGGAGAAAATGGGTGCTGAGGAAGACCGACCCGGACGCAGGGGACCGGAGGCGAGCGCCATGACCTTCGTACAGCTCATCGACTGCCGGACCAGCCGGTTCGAGGAGATGGACCGGCTCATGGACCAGTGGGTCGAGCAGACCAGGGGGAAGCGGACGGCGACCCACGCGGTGGTCGGCAAGGACCGCGCGGACACGTCGCACGTCGTCGAGATCGTGGAGTTCCCGTCGTACGAGGAGGCGATGCGGAACTCGAAGCTGCCGGAGACCGACCGGATCTTCCGGGAGATGGTGGCCCTGTGCGACGGTGTGCCGACGTTCACGGACCTGGACGTGGTGCGTGACGCGCGGCTGAACGCGGACTCCGCGCGGCGCTTCTTCGAGGTGGTCGCCACCGCGGACGACCTCTCCCCGATGACGGGCCTGATCGAGGAGCACTACCACGACCACGATCCGGCCAACGAGCAGGACGTCATCGGCCTCGACCACTTCCGGCGCGAGATGGACGTGTGGCGCGGCGGCTTCGACTTCGCGTTCCGGATCGAGGACCAGCTCGCCGAGGGGGACCGGGTGTGCACCCGGTGGAGCTGGGAGGGCACCCACAAGGGCGACTTCCTCGGCATCCCGGCGACGGGGAGGAAGGTCTCCATGACGGGCACGACCGTCTTCCGCTTCGGTGACAGCGGGAAGATCGTCGAGGGCTGGTGGCAGTACGACCGGCTGGGGCTGATGGTGCGGCTGGGGGCGCTGGAGCCGACGGGATCGTGACGGCGGCCCCGCGGTCCGGCCGGTCCGGGACCCACGCCCACGGCTTCCCGGACGATTCGACCGGCCGCTGACCGAACGAACACCCCTTCCGCCCCGTCGTCCTCATGAGGCCGGACGCGTCTTCGCCCCGGAGCACGTCGGCTCGACCGCTCCGGCCTCACGACGTGGACGTACACGAACGCGTGCGCGTCCGAGGCGATCACCGGGGAGGAACGATGAGGCGGCCGGGACGGATCACGCGTCCACCACTGGTGGCGGCCCTGCTGATGCTGGCTGTGGCCTGCACGTCGGGGAGCGGAGGAGGCGAGGGGGAGGCGTCCTGCGCCTACCTCGTCCGCTACCAGGACCGCACCTACCAGGGAGTCGCCGGCGTGCGGTTCACGGTGGGAGAGGAGCTCGGCCCCGCCACCCTCCCGCCGTGCGACGACACCGGCGGACGGGATGAGGCCGGACAGGCCGGGGAGACGACGACCGCCTACCGGGTGGACGGCGTCTCTTCCGAGGTGGCCGTCGCCGTCGGGGACGGCCCCGACGACACCACCTTCGTGACCGCCCACCCGGACGAGGGGCTTCCCCCGGAGGTACGGAAGCTGATCGACGGGTCCTGACACCGGCCGCGCCCCGGCCGGGCGGGCCCTCGGAGGCGGGCCGGTCAGCCGCCCGTCCCGGGCGCCGGCCGCGTCCAGCGGTGGAGCGTGGCGCTCTTGTCGTCGTACGTGAGCCAGGTCCCGTCGCCGAGCGGGCGCACGTAACTGTCGACGGGGCCCGTCGGGTACGTGACCACCCCTCGTATGCGCAGCGTGTGCGCGTCGAGCAGCCAGTGACGGGCCCGTTCGAGGTCCTCGTCGGCGTCGACGGTCGAGGCGATGACCGTGTCGGCGTCGACGAAGCCACAGCTGTGGTCCCAGTAGATCCCGTCCTCGTCGTCGTCCTCGTCGTCGGCCTCGCCGTCGGCCGCCTCCGGCTCCTGCTCGGCGATCACCGTGCCGTCCAGGGCGTGCAGGCGCAGGTCCGCCCCGTAGTGCTCGACCGTCAGGAAGCCGGGGTGTCCCGCGTGGACGTCCGCCAGGATGCGGTCCAGGCCCTCGTTCACGTCCCAGCCCGTCAGCTTCCCGCCGTCCCGGCGCGCCCAGTGCAGCAGGACGCCGTCCTGGCCCATGCCGATGCACAGCCCCATGTGCACGCCGTCGGGGTGGGAGAAGTGGTACGAACCGGCCGCCGCGCTGTCGGCCAGCGGCAACCACCCCAGCTCCCGTCCGTCGCGGGCGTCCAGGACCACCCAGCGCTCCTGCCAGTCACCGGGCTCCGGCTCCGCCACCACATGCGCCCATACGAGCCCGCCGTCGTCCGATATCCGGCAGGAGCCGTGCTCCGAGCCGCGGCACACCTCCTGCTCGTCGCCCGTGTGCGGGTGATCGAGCTCGGGGCCCCAGCAGTGGTGCCGGTACTCCCACAGCGTCTTCCCGTCCGTCCCCATGGCCCGTACCGCGCGCTGCCCCGAGAAGACCGCGAAGGTGCCGTCCGGGCTCACCGAGTGGACGCCGCGGTCCCACCGGGGCCAGGGCAGGGGGAAGACGGCCGCCGGCGCGCGCTCCCCCGCGAACAGTTCCTGAAGGTCGTAGACCTCCAGCTCGTGCCCGTTGCGGAGGAGGACGCGGCAGGAACCGTCCCCGCGGCTCTCCAGCGCGAAGCCCCTGACCAGTGCGCGCCCACCCGGCAGCCTCACCGAGTCGCGCAGTTGTGCGGTGATCGACATGGCCCGAAGGTAAGGGACCCCACTGACAGGACGGCCCGCCCTCCGCCCTGCCCCGGCGTCCACCGCGTCCGGTCGTCGCCGTCGGGGCGGGCCCCGGTGTCGGAGGGGGCGACTAGGATTTCGCACCTGTCGTCAGGGGAGGATCACCACGCCGCGGCGTGCGCGGGCCCTCCCGCCCGCTGTCCACGGAGGTGCTCGGTGTCCCCCTGCTCCGAAGCCGGCCGCTCCCGCTCCCCGTGAGCGCTGGTTCCAGCCGCGGCGGTCGGGCTTCCGGTGGGAGCAGGAGGGGCTGGACCACCTCCGGGGGCTGATGCCGGGCATCGAGCCCTACCGGGCGTGGGCGACGTTCCAGTTCACCGGGGCGTCCGGGCGGATCAACGAGTGCGACGTGCTGATCGCGGTCCCCGGCGGGGTCTACCTCCTGGAGCTCAAGGGGCACCCGGGCCGGGTCGTGAACCACGGCGACACCTGGCAGTTCCACGGCGACGACCGGGTGCGGACGCTGCGCAACCCCCTGCACCTGACCGACCTCAAGGCGAAGGAGCTGAAGGGGCAGCTGGAGCGGGCGGCCCGCACGCTGGGGATGGATCCCCGGCAGGTCCCCTTCATCAAGCCGGCGGTCTTCCTGCACGATCCCGGTCTGGTGAGCGGCCTCGACGAGTTCCAGCGCACCTCCGTCTACGGCCGCGACGACGGGGCGAGCGGACTGCCGAAGGTCTGGGACGACCTGCTCGGCCGCCCTCCGGAGCGGGAGAGCCGGCGCATCACCCCGGTGATCGGCCAGCGTCTCGAGCAGCTGATGCAGCGGATCGGCATCAGTCACTCCACCGCCCACCTGCGGTTCGGCGACGACTGGAAGCTCCAGCCGCGCGCACTGGACGCCGGTCCGGGCTGGGAAAACCGGCTGGCGGTGCGGGACGACGGGCTGGTGCAGGAGAGCGGCCGGGTCCGCATATACCTGGCCGGGCAGGCCGCCTCCGCGGAGCAGCGGGCGAAGGTGGACCGCGCGGCCCGCCGTGAGTACCAGGTGCTCCAGGGGATCAACCACCGCGGCATCGTGCAGGCGGCGCAGATCCGCGAGCACCAGGGCGGTCCGGTGATCCTCTTCCGGCACCGCGAGTCCGATCTGCGGCTCGACGCCTATCTCGACGCGTACGGCGGCCGGCTCACCCCGGCGGTGCGGCTGGACCTGGTGCGCCAGCTCGCCGAAGCGGTCCGTTACGCGCACCACCGCTCCCTACCGAGCGGGACCGGGTGTCCACGGCGGAGGAGCTGGCGGCCGAGCTGCGGGCGCGGCACGGTTCGGGGGCCGGTGCCCCCGCCGTGTCCCTGGCCAGGGCGCTGGCGGTGGTGCGCGCGGCGGTCGAGGCGGAGATCCGCAAGCGGGACGACGACCCGGCCTCGGCCGCCTCCGGTGAGCCGGCCGAGGCGCCCGCGCGGCTGGCCGTGCAGCGGCGTGGCGGCCGGGTCGTCGTCGCGCTGGAGGACCAGCCGGGTTCCGACGATCCGACCCCCGCCGAGCTCGCCGACTACGCGGCGGCGCTGGGTGAGACGGCCGCCGACCTGGCCCGCCGGGAACCGCTGCCGGGCCGGGCCACGGTGCTGCGTGAGCTGCGCGCCGTCGTGGCTCCGGACGGCATGGCGCCGCTCGCCGACACGCGGCTGGTGGAGCTGGCCGCGTCGATGGCGGGCGGGGTGGCGTTCTCGCCGCGTCTGGAGCTGTTCCCGCTGGATCTGGGGCTCTCGCGGGCGCTGCGCATCTCGCAGGCCGCGGCGGGGGTCCGGCCGGAGAGCGGCATTCCGCTCGAGGACCTGCTGTCCCGGGTGCGGGCGCGGTTCCCCGGTCTGACCGTGCTGGACGAGACGACGTACGTCGAACTGTCCGAGGCGCTGGCCGAGGCGGGTTTCCCGCTGGACTGGGATCCGGAGCGGCGGCGCTTCCTCCCGAGGGCCGAGGAGGGCCGCGCCGGCCGGCCCTGTCGTCCTCCGTGCTGACCAGCACCGGTTCCCTGTACGCGGCGGCCCAGGGCCGCATCGCCGAGGGCCGTGACCCGCGTGAGGTGCTGTCCGCCCGGCTGACGGAGTCCCGTCGTCTCGGCGGTTTCCTCACGCTCACGCTGAAGGGCCCGGACCTGCCGGGCGTCGCCGACGCGCTGGCCGCCCGGTACGACGCGGTGGGGGTGTCGCTGGGCGCGGTGTTCCTGGACGCGCTGCGGGAGCTGGCCGAGGAGCAGTCGGTGCGCTGGCAGGCGCTGCTGAAGGCGGACGCGAAGTTCACGGCGACGGGCACGCTGGGCGCGGCGCTGGCCTCGTACACGCGGCTGGCGGCGGAGCGGGTGCGGCGGCGGGTGGTGGACGTCGCGGAGGGGGCGGGTCCGCGCTCGGTGGTCCTGCTGCACGAGGCCGGTCTGATCACCCGTTGCTGGGACGCCGGCGGCCGTGAGCTGCTGGCCGGCCTCCAGCAGGCGGCCCGCCGCCCGGCGGACACCCCGCACGGCCTGTGGCTGCTGCTGCCGACGGAGGACCCGCGCGCGACGCCCACGCTGGACGGCCGGACGGTGGAGGTGGTGGACCGGGCGACGGAGTGGGAGGTGCTGGACGGGCTGTTCCTCAAGAGTTTGAGAGCACTCTGAGAACGCTTCGTTCACCCGCCTGATTACCGGGTTCGGCTTGCCAAGTCCCATTACCGACGATTCACTTGCAAGAAGTCCGGTGAAACTAGGTTCTGGAGGGGGGGTACACGATGCTTCTCAACTTCCGGGTGGCCAATCACCGGTCGATCAGGGACGAGCTGGAGTGGCAGCTCCACCCCGTGTACGACGGGGACCGGCCCACGGGTACGTCCTGGCAGGCAGTGCCCGTGGCAGGGGTCTTCGGGTCGAACGCGGCCGGCAAGTCGAACGTCGTGGACGCGCTGCGTTACATGACGACCATGGTGATCCGTTCTCCGCTCCTGGCGGAGGACGGTGAAGGTGTGCGCAGGCAGCCCTTCTCACTGGACACCGTGGCACCGTCGGAATCTTCCTGGTACGTCACCGATCTCCTTCTCCGTGGCGTTCGCTACAACTACGGCTTCGAGGTGGACGACCAGAGCGTCGTCGGTGAATGGCTCTATGCCTATCCGGAGGGCCGTAAACGAGTGGTGTTCGAGCGGGACGGTGATGCCTTCCGGGTCGGCAGCTCCCAGCGGGAGGCCAAGGCACTGACCACGGTGGCGGAGGTGACGGCGCCGAACGCCCTCTTCCTGTCCATGGTGGCCCGGTCGAGAGCATCCGTGGCCTCCCTCGGCCGGGTGTACCGCTGGTTCCGTGAGGACCTGGTCTTCCGGATCCCCGCGCCGGACCGCGGGTTTCGTCCCCTTCCTCTGGTGATGCGTGAACTGGCCTTGCGCCTGGACAGGATGGAGGAGCCGGCACATCTCCGGGACCTTCTGCGTGCCGCGGATCTCGGCATCGAGGACTTCCGCGTGGAGGCCGTGGAGGAGGACCCCTTCGAGGAGGGCCGGCCGCTCCTGAAGGACCAGTCACCCGACGGGACGAAGGCGGAGGAGACACTGTTCGGTGTTCCGCCTCGCAGAGCGCACCAGGTGCGGCGCGAACTTTGGCTTCGGCACACGGGAAGGAACGGATCATTCGAACTTCCCCTGTCGGCCGAGTCCTTGGGAACCAAGGCGATCGTGGAATACGCGCTGGCGCTGGAGCGGGTGACCAGCACCGGCGGCACCCTCGTGGTCGATGAGCTGGACAGCAGTCTGCATCCCCGGTTGAGTGCTTTCCTCGTCGGCCTCTTCCAGGACCCGGACCGCAACCCCCACGGCGCGCAGCTCCTTTTCACCAGCCACGACGTGAGCCTGCTCGGCCGCAAGGCCGGTGAGGACGTTCTCAAGCGGGACCAGATCTGGTTCGCGTCGAAGAACGAGTTCGGTGAGACCTCGCTCTATCCGCTGTCCGACTTCAGGCCACGGCAGGACGAGAACAGGGAACGGCGGTATTTGAGCGGAAGTTATGGCGCGGTGCCGGTGATCGACGATACCTTCGCGTTGGCGATTGCCGGGCGAGGGGGAGCGGGTGGCGAGGCAGCCGAAACCGGACGGCAGGAAGACACCGAGGCGTGAGTCCACGCTGCGCCGCAGGCCCGCCCACCGGGATCCACTGCCACCGATCCTGGTGGTGTGCGGGGCGATGAACACGGAGCCGGCCTATTTAAAAGGCTTGCTGGCTTCCGTGGACAATCGCGCCGTCGCGGTGAAGATCAAGATCTGCGCTCAGGACCCCGTGTCGGTGGTCCGCCATACCGCTGCCGAACGCGACAAGGCCGGCGACCACTACCAACAGGCCTGGTGCGTACTGGACGTCGACGATTTCGCACATTTGGACGACGCTTTGAGGCTGGCCGCGGACGAGGGTGTCGAGGTCGCTCTGTCCAACCCGTGTTTCGAGGTGTGGCTGCTCCTCCATTTCCGCGACCACCGCGCCGCGGTCACCGGCTACGCGCAGGCCAAGAAGCACCTCTCCGGCCATCACCCCAACTACAGCAAGTCGGCTCGCGAGTTCGATTTCGGTCGGTATCGCGCGGGGTGGCCGGAAGCCGTGGAGCGGGCCCGCAAACTCGCCGACAAGGGCGAGGAGGCCAAGGCGAACCCGTCGAGCGCGATGTGGCGACTGGTCCAGCAGATCGTGCCAACAGGTCGGCAGGCTTGATTCGTCGGGTACCGGTGGATGCCAGGGGAACAACAGCCCTCCGGCTCCACGGCCTCGGCCGCCGACTCACCCGGACGTATTCTGTTTCATGGCGTTTCCCACCAGGAGGCTCACGGCCGTAACCGGCGTCCGTTTCCGGGGGGTTGCACCATTCACCGTACAACCCGTAATAGAGGGGGAGGTCAAGGTGGAACTGCTGTACGTCGTGGAACTCGACGTCCGCGCCTCTGGTCCGGATGAGCTCGGTCCGGGAGAGGTCCGGGAGCGCGTGTTACAACATGTCGCCAATTGGTTGAACTTCGAGCACTCGCCCCCACTCTCGACCAAGTCATTCGACGTCCCTGGTTCCGCCACGTTGGTGAGCCAACGCGGTGATCGTGCGGACACCCGCGTCTCGTGGGCGCTTGAAGGGACGGACGACGTCAACGCGCTTGTCGTCACCGTGAGAACCGAGATCACCAGGAGTGGCAGAGCGGACTTCGTCTGTGTGGTCACCGTCTTCAACGAGGGGGAGCGTACCGCAGTCCGACTCGAGCTCGCGAGAGAGTCACTGGACGGCGTACTGGCTCCGGCCGGAATTGATTTCTTCCGGCGTCCCTATCTCCTGGTACTGCTCCTTCGTGACCGCGATCTTCAGTGCTGGGCGGGTCCGAGCCGGGTCGACGGACGCTTCAATTGGGTCAATCCGAAGCACACGGAGTTCGTCTGGGAAGCGATCACCGCAGCGGGTCGGCTCCTGCCGATTCTGCTCGTCGACGGGGCCGACGAGGGTGGTGAGCAATTGGCCCGTCGCGCTGCGAGCGAGTTGGCCGGCCTTGCCGCGGTGCTGGCCGTGGACGCCCGTTCCCAGCGGATCATCGAAGACCGGCTCGTTGAAGTCGACGCCACCATTCCGCGGGGTGGCGCACGTCTGGTGTGGCCGGACCTCGCCCTCCGGCACCCGGCATTCACCAAGGACGAGTCCGTCCTCGCGCCAGGCAGACTGCTTCGGATGCTGAGTTCCGTTTCGGTGACCGTGCGAGGCGTCAACCATCTCCTCCACAGGGCGAGTGCCGCTCAGCGATCGGCACGGAACGAAAAAATCGCGGCAGACCTCGAAGCAGCGAAGAACCGCGGCAACTTGGCGCACCAAGTGGCGGCCCAGAACCGTGCCATCGAGGAACTGAAGAGTGAAGTCGAGCAGTACGTCGCTTGGCTTCAGGACGTCGAGACGGAACGCGACGGGTACAAGGCGAAGGCGGCTCTGGCCACGTACTGGCGACAGGAAGCAGATCGCGCACGCCAGGCGAGTGGACTACGCGCCACCGACTGGTCCGAGGCGCCGGAACTCGACCCGGTCGACCTGACAGAACTTGCGGCCTTCCTGAAAGCGCAGTCACGAGAAGCGATCGTTTTCACCCGAAATGCTCACCAAGCATGGAAGCGTGACGACTATCCGCACATCCACGTGATGAGGGACGCGCTGATCACCCTGACGAAGGCCGCGATCGAGTATCGCCGACTCGAGTGCCAGTTGGGCATGCTGCCGGACGATTGGTTCAAGCACGAGTGGGAGTTGACACTCGCGTCGACAGACAAGTTCATGAGCAAGAACGGTCTGGATGAGTTCACTTTCGAGGACAGGACGTACAGCCGGCTGCCACACCTCAAACTAGGCGACCACACCTCACCGAACGAGGTCGGCCGCATATATTTCGCCATGGATTCCGAGGGTGAGCGATTCATCGTCGACCACGTGGGGCTGAAGCTCTACAGCCTGTGAGGGAGAAGCGCCGAGCCCTGCACAGGCGTGCCCGGTCTTCGCCGTCGTCAGTACGGAGTGACAGCACCGTCCCGGACGTTTCGATGGTCTGCTGGAGGTCACGGGGCTCGTTCTCGATAACGGGTCCGGCACGGGTGGTGAACTGTGCGTGAGGACCTGGGACCGTGTGTGAGGGCTGCGGCCTGTCGGGGAGTGGGGGCGGGGGATGTCGCGTTCGGTGCGGCGCACGAACCTCCGCTTCGCCCGCTGCGGACGGTTCTCCTGGGTGGTGGCCCTCGGCTCCCTAGCGACCGCCGCGCTCCTGATGGCCGCCTACCGCGCGGGCGGCGCGTTCTTCGCTCTCGCCCCGTCCGGTGCCGAGGCGGAGCGCCGCGCCTGGAGCGAGGCCGCGTACACGTCGTGGTGGGCCGCGCTCGCGCCCGGACACGGGGCGGGGGTGGTGGTGTACGGGCTCTTCGCCGCGCTGATCTCCTACATCATGATCAAGCACAACCTGATGGGCATCTGCTTCATCCTCTTCTTCGTCTCCATCAGGAATTGGGTCACCTACGGAGTCGACCAGGGGAACACGGACGGCTTCTACGGCTGGAGCCCCATGCGCAGGCTCCTTGGGTACGTGATCTTCTCGCTGCTGCTCAGCGTCGTGGCGTTCAGCTCGCTGTTCATCGGGATGTCGGCCGGTGAGATCCCGTGGACCGCCCCTTTCCTGATCCTTTATCTGATAGCCCTGCCCGCCTACATCCTGGTGCCCAACCGGTTACTCAAGAGCGCGATGAGGGACTTCCGCACCCGCGAGATCGCCAGCACCCGCGAGGAGTTCGCCCAGGCACGAGACAACTGCCCACCCCTGTCCGTCGACCGCTTCCAACTCCGCGAACTGGAGCGCGCCGAACTGAACCACCTCCGCACCCTCGACGTCCGCCTCTTCAAGATCAAGGAACTGGTGGCGACCGCCTCCGTCTATCTGGCGTCCTTGGTCGCGACGCTGGCCCGGATCTTCATGCACTGACCTGACGTTCCTCTCGGCGTCCACCGCCAGGACGGCCACGTCGACATCGCCGCCGCCCTACGTCACACCGCTCGCGACTGGCGAAGGCCCCTGGCCGCCCTCGGCCACCTCGGTAAGCGGGACGCCTCCCTCGCCACCGTGCTCGCCGCCGTCATCGAGGCCGAGCACGTGCCCTACCTCGCCGCCCTCCGCTACAAGGACTCCGGGCTGCGCAAGCGGGCGCAGTGGGAGCAGGTCTGGGAGCAGCAGCGGGAGGAGGACCGGACCGGGAAGCGGCTCGACATCAAGGTGCCGCCGAAGTACACCGGCGCGGACTTCCTCAAGCACTCCTACTGGTCCAACCGCGGCAAGCTCGACGTGCCCAAGGAACGGTTCATCTCCTACCCCGGCGCCTCCCCCGAGGCCGACGGTTCCCTGCTGCTCGGCTGGGCCGGCTGGAACCACCGCGACCAGGCCGACGCCCTCGTCGGACTGATCCGCAGCCGTGTCGAGACCGGCGGCTGGACCAAGGACGACCCCCGCTTCGTACCGCTCCTCGCCGGCCTGCGCGAGGTGCTGCCCTGGGTGCACCAGTGGTACGGCGAGTACGACGAGGAGTGGGAGGGCAACCCCGCCGAGGAGATCCAGGCCGCCCTCGACACCGGCCGCGCGGAGCGCGAACTGTCCGAGGCCGATCTCGTCAACTGGCGCCCCGAGAAGAAAGCAGGCGGACGGCGCAAGAAGAGCGAGTGAGCAGGGCAGTGCCCTTCGGGCATGAGTGAGGGGCGGTGGGGAGCACAAAAGGCTTCCCACCGCCCCTCGTTCGTTTCAGGCGCCTGCGGCCATCCGCACGAACGCCGTCCACTGGGCGGACGGCACATTGAGGATCGCCGCATCCGGGCACTTGGAGTCACGGATCAGTACGGCCGTACCGGCGTCCGCGACTTCGACGCAATCGCCGCCGTTGCCCGCGCTGTAGCTGCTCTTGAACCAGCGCAGTTCGCCAGCGGCAGGCGCGGGGCTGCCTGTCTTCATAGCTCTCCCAACAGCTTCTGGATGAAGGCCAGCGACTCCCTGGGAGTCAACGCCTGGGCCGCGAGGACTCTGTACGTCGCCTCCAACGGGCTGACCTTCTTCGGGTCCGAGTACAGGGCACTTGTGTCCTGCACCTCCATGTAAGCCATCCTGCGCTGATCGGCGAGATGGATCAATGTGAAGGGGCCCGCCAGTCCTGCGTGCTCGTCGCGCCGTGTCGGCATGACTTGCAACTCAACGTTACGTTCATGCCCGTACAGCAGCAGTTGTTCCAGTTGGCCTCGCAGCACCTCCAGACCTCCGAGAGGTCGCTGCAGAACATGTTCCTCGATGACGAAGCTCAGCAGCGGAGCGGGCCGACGAGCGAAAAGCTTCCGGCGCTCCATCCGCGCAGTCACGCCCTGCTCGATCGTCTCCTCGTCCAACAGCGGACGCCACATGCGGAAGACCGCGCGTGCGTACTCCTCCGTCTGCAAGATGCCCTTGACCACGTGGTCGGAGTAGGCGTGCAGCTCAACCGCCTGCGCCTCCAGCTCCGCGTACCGCCGGAAGAACCCCGGGTACCGAGCCTTCGCCACCTCCCCCTTCATCGCCACCAACACCCCCCGCCCGCCCACCTCCCGATCCACCGCGTCCACCAGTTCCGGCCGGGGAATCCGCCGCCCCTGCTCCACCGCCGCGATCTGCGCCTCGCCGTACCCGACCCGCTCGCCCAACTGCGCCTGCGTCAGCCCCGCGGCCTCCCGCAGCAGCTTCATCTGCCGCCCGAAGCACCGCAGGAACCCCCCGTTGGAATCGGCCGCACCCGCGCCGCCCTCCACGCCCGCACCCGAGTCCGCTCCCGACTCCATCGCACCCGCCCCCTCAGCACATCCATCCGTCCACCGGTCACTCGTGCTCGCACCGTAGGACAAACGCACAGCAACCACGCCGCGCACCAGGCAAGTTCCGACTTACGGGTGAATCCGCCCCGCCCTGACGGAGGGCGAGGGCGCGGGACACGACGTGGAGAGGGGCTCTGCGAAAACGGGAGTGGGAGCGTCGGGGCCGCTCCCACCTCTTCACGCAACGCGTACGTACGCGCACGCTCTGTGCGGTACCGTCACCAACAAGCAGCCCCCGCGACGGCGGCAACCGTTCGCGAGGGCCTGGACCACCAGTGGAAAAGGACTCCACCGTGATTTACCGGCACCATATCGCGCCCCCGCGCGCCTTCACTCAGTTCTCGCACGACCTCATCCGGCATCCCCGGCTGTCCTCCGACGCCGTACGCCTCCTGACCTGGCAGCTCTCCCTTCCCGACGGGGCACGTGAGCCCCTGTCACGCACCGCCGAACGCGCCCGTATCGGGGCGTGTGCCTTCACACGGGCCAAGCGGCAGCTCAAGGAGGAGGGGTTCGTGCACGAGCGGCGGCTCCAGGGGCCGGGTGGTCACTGGGTGACCCAACAGCTCGTCTCCAACGTGCCGTTGAGCGAGGCCGAGGCCGCCAAGATCCTCGCCCGGCTGCCCGTACACGTACCCGACGCCTCCGCGTCGCCCCAGCTCGCGCCGAGTGCCCGCGTTCCGGCGGCCGGTGCTCCGACCCCTCCGCCCACCGACGGTCATCCAAGAAAAGACCCCGGGGAAAACACCTCCCACCGTCCCGCCGGGCCGGAGCGGAAGCCGGACCCGGAGCCGGAGCCCGTCCCGGAAGCGACCGAGACGACCGAGCCCCCGAAGCCGCCCGCGCCCTCGTCGCCGCCCTCCCCCGCCTCTCCCCCGACCTGCGCCGCATCCCGCGCGGCATGCACGACGAGCTGGCCCGGCTCGTCTCCCGCTGGCTCGCCGCGGGCCACACCCCCACCGCCGTCCGCACGCACATCCTGCGCGGCCTCCCCGACGACGGCACGCCGGTCCACCGCCCCGGCGGCCTCCTGCGCTACCTGCTCCGCGACGTGCCGCCCGCGCCGGTCCCCGACGCCGTCCCGATCGCCGGACTCCCTTCCCCCGCACGCCCGTCCAGCCGCCTCGCGGCCTTCCGTGAATGCGAGGGCGACCACGTACAGGCGACCCTCTTCCGGCCGGCCGGCGACGAAACCCTCTGCCGCCGCTGCCTCAACTCACCTCCGCCGGTTGCCGGTCCGCAGAGCAGCGGCGCGACGACACATCACCGGCAGCCCGACCTTCATGTACATCTGCTACATTCGTGACATGAGCGAACCGGTAGTCGAGTCCATGGCCGAGGTCCGCAGCCACCTCGCCGACGTCATCGACCGCGCCCGCCGCGAGGAGACGCCGACGATCATCACTCGGCGCGGCAAGCAGGAAGCCGTCGTGATCGACATCCAGGAGTACCAGCGGCTGCGCCGACTCGCCGAGGACGCCGAAGAGGCATGGCTCAACCGGCTGGCCGATGAAGCAGAGTCCGAGGGCACCGACGGGTCGGTCTCGCTCGAGGAGATGGCCGCTCTGCTCCGCGACCAGCAGGGCTGACGCACATGGGGTACGTCGCGCGCTTCACCCCGCACGCCCAGCGGGACATGCTCAAGATCCCGCGCCCCGACGCCCTGCGCGCCCTGTACCGCCTGACCGAACTCCAGAAGGCGATGGACGCGGGAGACACGGCGGGGTTCGACGTGAAGGCCCTCCGGGGGCACGAGGCCCGGTGGCGGCTCAGGGTCGGTGACTACCGCGTCGTCTACACCGTCGAGGACGGCCGGCTCATCGTGTGGGTCCTGACCGTGGGCAACCGCCGCGAGGTCTACCGTCAGGTTCCCTAAGAGGTCACCGCAAAAGCAGAGGCCCGCCTGAGTTCTCGGCGGGCCTCGCGCCTGCTCGCCGCAACGAGCAGGGGGTTCTCTACGAACGTGTCAGTATTTCCAGTACTCACCAACAGGAACGAGACGATCACCCACCGTCACGCACTTCCGCCGCCGCCTACGGCACGGCTGCCCCGGGACCCGGACCGGACGGTGCGGACGTGGCGGTGGTGGTGTTCAGAGGTGGGGTGTGATGGCCGGGAGCAGGTCCTGGAAGGTACGGCCGGTGGCGGGTGCGCCGATGGCCTTCATCTGCCAGCCGCCGCCGGAGCGGTGGACCTTCGCCATGATCTGGGCGGTGTGCTCGCCGCCCCCGGTGAGCGTGTAGCGGGCCAGTTCGGCGCCGGTCGTCTCGTCGACCAGGCGACAGAAGGCGTTCTGCACCTCGGCGAAGGTCTGGCCGGTGAACGAGTTGACGGTGAAGACGATCTGGTCGACGTGGGCGGGCACGCGGGCGAGGTCGACCAGGATCGACTCGTCGTCGCCTCCCGTGCCCGCGCCGCCGGTGAGGTTGTCGCCGGTGTGCCGGACCGAGCCGTCGTCGCTGGTCAGGTGCTGGAAGAAGACGACGTCCGTGGGCTGCCCGGCGGCGAAGAGGACGGCGGAGGCGTCCAGGTCGATCTCACGCGTCCCGGTGAGCTTGGCGAGGAAGCCCTTGCGGGGTGCGGCCTGCCAGCCCAGCCCCATGCGGACGGACGTCAGGGCGGTGCCGTCGGACTTACTGAGGCTGATCTGCTGGCCTTTGCTCATGTTGACCGACATGGGACGGGTGCTCCTCAGGGTTGCTGGTGGTGTGTGCGTCGTGGGGGTGGGAGGGGCGGACGGCCGGTGGAGGGGCGGAGTGCGGAAACGGCTCCTCGCGCAGGTACCGGCGCAGGTGGGGCAACATGCCCCGGTGCAGCAGGGCCTGGTGCCAGTCCATGCGGGCCCGCCGCGTGCGCGCCGAGTGCGCGGACCCGTCACCGCCGCGTACCGCCGTCCTCAGCAGTGCGGCGAAGGCGAGGAGGGCGCTGGTGCCCGCGATCAGCGTCAGGATCCATCCGGCGGTGATCAGCGAGCCGGGCAGGGCGCTTGCCGTGTCCGCCAGCCGGAGCAGGTAGCCGAGGACGAGCAGGACCGCGGCGGACGCGGCGGCGACGAGCGGGGTGAGCACCGCCAGGGCGGGCAGCAGGCTGCCGGTCACGGGGTGGGACGGCGGGCCGGACCGTGCCGACGTACGCGCCGCGAGGTACGCGCCGTATTCCGCGCGTGCCGCGACGGCTATCCCGTCGGCGTCCCCGAGCGCGCGCAGGCGCAGACGCTCCGCGGCCCGGCCGGTGGGATCGGCCCCCAGTGCCTCCCGTACGTCCGCGGTGCCGAGCGCCAGGCGCAGTACCGCCTCGAAGTCCGGCCCGTCCTCCGGGCGAAGGCGCAGTGGGTCGGCCACGTGGTCTCCTGACGGGTGGAAGGCTTCGGCGGTGCTCTCGGAGCGGCGCGGACGCGGCGGACCGGCCCCGAGGGGAGCCGGTCCGGCGCCGTGCCGTCCGCGGGGTGTCAGACGCTCACGCCGAAGTCGGCGGCGATCCCGGCCAGGCCCGAGGCGTAGCCCTGGCCAACGGCGCGGAACTTCCACTCCGCGCCGTTGCGGTAGAGCTCGCCGAAGACCATCGCGGTCTCGGTGGAGGCGTCCTCGGACAGGTCGTAGCGGGCGATCTCGGCACCGCCGGCCTGGTTGACGACGCGGATGAAGGCGTTGCGGACCTGGCCGAAGCTCTGGCCGCGGTTCTCGGCGTCGTGGATGGAGACCGGGAACACGATCCTGTCGACCTCGGCGGGTACGCCCGCGAGGTCCACCTTGACGACCTCGTCGTCGCCCTCGCCCTCACCGGTGAGGTTGTCGCCGGTGTGCTCCACCGAGCCGTCGGGGCTCCTGAGGTTGTTGTAGAAGACGAAGTGCTGGTCCGACAGGACCCTGCCGGACGTGTCGAGGAGCAGCGCGGAGGCGTCCAGGTCGTAGTCGGTGCCGGTGGTCATACGGACGTCCCAGCCCAGACCGACCAGGACGGCGGTCAGGCCCGGTGCCTCCTTGCTGAGCGAGACGTTGCCACCCTTGGACAGGGAAACTCCCACTGCGTGCTCCTTCTCGGCAGGTGCGGTCGAGGCCCGCGTGTACGGGCCCCGACCTAATAATCTACATCAGTGTAGAAGTTGGGGCGGGGGTGCGGCCGCGCCTCGGGGCCGGCGCGGCCGCGTGATGTCCCGCGTCAGTCGCGTGAGTTGCCGAAGAGCAGGCGGTAGGCGATCAGCAGTACGAGCGCGCCCGCGACGGCCGAGCCCCAGGTCGCGAGGTCGAAGAAATGCCGCTCCACCGGCCGGTCGAGGAAACGCGCCGACAGCCAGCCCCCCAGGAAGGCACCGGCGATGCCGATGACCGTCGTACCGACGCAACCGCCCGGATCGCGTCCGGGCAGGACGGCCTTGGCGATCGCTCCGGCGAGGAGTCCCAGCACCAGCCATGCGATGACACCCATGTCGCGACGCTCCTTTTCCTGTCCTTCTCGTGCGGGCATGCCTCTGGGCAGTCTAGCTTCTACAATCCTGTAGAAGGCGCGGGGTCCGCCGGGCGGCGTGCGGGGCCCGGGGCGTCTATACGATGTCCGCTCGGGGAACGGGCAGCGGCGGAAGGGAGACGGGGCGCGTGGCGGAACAGCGGGAGCGTTCCCGGCGGCGGGGGCAGGGTGAGCTGGAGGCGCTGGTTCTGGAAGCGCTGCGGGAGGCGGACGGACCGGCGACGGCCGGCTGGGTGCAGGAACGCCTGGGCGACGACCTCGCCTACACGACCGTCATCACCATCCTGACCAGGCTGCTGGCCAAGGGAGCGGTGACGCGGGAACGCGCGGGCCGGTCCTTCGCCTGGACGCCCGCCTCCGACCAGGCGGGCCTGGCCGCCCACAAGATGCGCAGGGTGCTGGACTCCGAGGGCGACCGCGAGGCGGTGCTGACCAGCTTCGTCACCGGCCTCGGCCCGGACGACGAGCGGCTGCTGCGGGAACTGCTGGGCCGGTCGGGGAACGAAGGGGAAGACTGAAGCCTCATGGGGGTGTTCGTCTTTCTGCCACTGGTGCTGCCCCTGACGGCCTGGCCCATCGCGCGCCTGGCCGAGCAGCACCTGCATCCACGGACCGCGACACGGCTGCTGACCGGGGTGGCCGCGGTCATGGCGGCCTGCAGCACGCTGTGCCTCGGCCTGGTGATGGTGGTCGGCACCGCCCAGCTTCCCGGAAACCCGCTGCCCGACGGCTGGTCCGACCCCGAGGTCCGCGCGGCGGTCCCGTACGACGAGGTCGTCGGCAAGGCGGCGATCCCCGCGCTCGTCGTGGTACTCGTGGCGTGCGGGCGGACACTGTGGCGGCACGGGCGGGTGCGCCGCCGCGCCCACCGGGCGCTGGCCGGACTGCGGGAGACGGAGGCGGCGGTCCTGCCGGACGACGTGCCCTACGCCTACGCGCTGCCGGGCGGCCGACGGCGTGACCGCGTGGTCGTGACCACGGCCATGCTGGAGTGCCTGGAACCGGCCGAACGCCGGGCGCTGTTCGCCCACGAACGGGCCCACCTGACCGCCCGGCACCACCGCTTCCTGCTCACGGTCCAACTGGCCGCGCGCGCCAACCCCTTCCTGCGGCCGCTGCGTACGGCGGTGTCGTACACGGCGGAACGGTGGGCGGACGAGGACGCGGCCCAGACCGTCGGCAGCCGCCGGACCGTGGCGTGCGCGATCGGCAAGGCGGCCCTGGTCTCCCGCGGCACTCCGGTGGCGACCCTGGCCGGCCTCGCCTCGGCGGGCCCTGTGCCACGCCGGGTGGCGGCCCTGCTCGGGCCCGCTCCGGCGGCGCGCAGCTGGCCGTCGCTGTTCACGTCGGTGGGGGTCGCCACGTGGGGTGCGGCGGTGGGGGCCGCCGTGTCGGCGATGTCGTCGGCGAACTCCGCCGTGACGATGATCTTCATCCTGCGCGCGGCCACGCCTCTTTGATCCCGTGATCCGGGCGGGGTGTGGCGGGCCGGCGCGCCGAAGCGCGCGGCCCGCCACACGGGCGGGGCCGGTCGGAGGCCGGGCTCGCGGGGTGGTGGGTCGAGGGCGTGGCACGCCTCGTGGATCACGCCCGCTCGTCCTTGTCGGAATCGCCGTCGGGGCCGCCGGTGACGGTGCCGGGGCCGGTACCGATGACGGTGCCGGTACCGGTGCCGATCCGGATGGCGGCCCGTGGCTCGGCGGGCTTCTTCTTCGACCTCCCGCTCCCCGCTCCGGCGCCCTTCGCCTTCCGCCGTGGCGGCGTGGCGTCAGCCCTCGTCCTCCTCGTCGCCCTCGAAGAAGTCCCCGACCTCGTCGACCACTTCGGCCGCGACCATGCCGCCGACGACGCCGACCGCGAGTCCGGCGGCGCCCGCCGCGACGACGGTGCCCATGCCGGGGCCGGAACGGCGGTGCTCGTCGTGGTGGTCACCGTGGTGGTGGTCGCCGTACCCGTGGTGACCGCCGTGCCCGGCGTACGGGTCGCCGTGGCCGTGGAAGCCGTGCGAGCCGTGGGAGCCGTACGACGCCCGGTGCTCGACCAACTGCCGGATCCAGCCGTCCACTTCCGTGTTCCAGTCACGGGAGTCGTGATGGCCGACGGTGAAGCGGGTCAGCACGTCATGACCGCCGGAGAAGAGGCCACCGCGCTTGTCGGCCTCCAGGACGACCTCCATGCCGCCCGGACCGGCCAGGAAGGTCACCTCGACCTCGTTGACCTGGTGCGCGTACTGCGGCGCCGGGGTCAGCTCGATCTCCTGGTAGAAGGGCAGCTGCTGGCCGGTGCCGTTGATGCGGCCGTACTCCAGGTCGGCCGACTTGAAGCCGAAGCCCAGCTGCCCGAGGGCCTCCAGGACCGCCTCCTGCGCGGGCAGCGGAGCGACGGTCAGCTGGTCCAGGTCGCCCTTGTCCCTCGCACCGGCCACGGCCAGCTCGGTGCGCACGCCGAGGACGATGCCCAGGGCCTGCCCGTAGAGCTCGGTGATCGGGGTCTCCCACGGCAGCATCACCGTGAACGGGACGCTGTGCCGCTGCCCCGCGCCGAGCCGGAAGCCTCCGCCGACGGTGAACCGCTCGAAGGCGACGACGCCCTCGCTCTCGCCCTCGCCGTGCTCGGCCTCGACCCGGGCCACGAGCTCCAGGGTGATGTGCTCGATGTCGAAGTCGGCGTCTCCGCCCTGCAGGTGGACCTGGCCGGTCAGCGCGCCGCCGGGGCGGGCGGCTCCCGGGTCGAGGACCGTGTCGACGGTGGGTCCGCCCACGCCCAGTGATCCGAGCAGTCGTTTGAACACCATGGTGGCGTCCACTCCTTATACGTGCGTGTGTCTCGTTCGGGTGCGGGACCGCGCGCGGGGGCGTGCGCGCGGGCCCGCGGCTGTGCGCGCGGACGCGCTACTTCGCCGCGTCCAGCGCGGCGAGGGCCTGCGCCCAGCGGACGTACTTCAACTCGGCCAGGTCGGCGACGGTCTCGACCCCGAACGCCTCCCGGAGCAGCTCGCCGTCACGGTCGGAAACACCCTTGAGCGCCCCCACCGGAGCGGCCAGGATCTCGGACAGGCTCTTGTCCGCCCACGCCTTGTCGAGCACCTTGTCCAGGTCGATCGAAGCCATGCGTGTCCTCTTCCACGTACGTGAGGCCCGGCCCTGTCGCGGACCTTCTACAAACGAGTAGAAGCATAGGGCTGTGGCGGGCCGGGGAAGCACGGTCGGGTCGGGGAGGAGGGAAAAGGCCGAAAACACACTCCCGCGAGGCAGGGCGCGGCGACGGACTCACCGCGGCGGGGCCCTGTCCGGGACGTGCGTGCGGGCGGGCCCGACAAGCCCGACAGCCTCGACCGTCGCCCCGACAGAGCGTCGTCGTGGGGACGTCGCTGCTGGTGGGCGGGGGTGCGGGCGCGGGATCTTCGGGGCATGACCACTTCCCCCCGCGCGGAGCGGCGGTCCGCGCTGCCGCTTCCGCTCGCCGATCAGACGGTGCTCTCGTTCCGCTTCACCCCGTCCCCGCGCGGGGCCCGGCTCGCCCGCCGGCTCGCCTCCTGTCAGATGGACGCCTGGGGCTGGCACCACGGCACCCCGGCGCACGACGCCGTGGAACTGATCGTCGCCGAGCTGGCGAACAACGCCGTGACCCACGGGCGCGTACCCGGCCGGGACGTCGAACTGCGGCTGACGGCCGACCGCGACGACGGGCTCGTACGGGTGGAGGTGAGCGACACCCGCGGGGAGCTCGGACCACGCGCGGGCGGCGGCGCCCCCGGGGCAGAAGGAGGCCGGGGCCTGCTGCTGGTCGCCGCCCTCGCCGACGCCTGGGGAGTCGGCGAGCGGACCGGCGGGCCCGGCAAGACGGTGTGGGCCGTGGTCGGCCTCCCGACGGGCACCGCACCCCTCGACGCCCTGCCCGCGGCCCCGTCGGGGGACTCCCACGGGACATGTGCTGCTGACGACGCCGACCCGGCCGGAGCGGAGACCGGGCGGACCGCCTGGAAGGACGGACGCTCACACGGCTCGAGGTCGACGGATTCAAGAACCTGCTGGGACTGACGGTCGAACTGGGCCCGTTCACCTGTATCGCCGGGGAGAACGGCACGGGCAAGTCCAACGTGTTCGACGCCATCGACGAACGGCGCCGCGCGGAGGAGGCGTTCGCCGAGGCCCGGGACTGCGTCATCGTCTCCACCAGCACCCTCGAACTCGGCATCGACGTCGGCGACCTGGACCGGGTGATCCAGCTCGACGCCCCGGCGACGGTCGCCTCGTTCCTGCAACGCCTGGGCCGCACCGGGCGCCGCCCCGGCACCCGGCGCAACTGCCTCTTCCTCGCGTTGAGCGACGAGGGTTTCCTGGCCGCCGCGGCCCTGCTCCTCGCCTGGTCGCGCGGCTGGGTGGAGCCGGTGACCCGGCCTCCCGAGCCGCGGCACCTCGTGGCCCAGCAACTGCTCGCGCTGTGCCTCCAGGAGCACCGGGTCGGGGAGAACCTGTGGCAGGAGTGGTGGGGCGGCCTCGGCACGTTCGGTACCGCCGCCGAACCCGTCGTACGGCACCTGGTGGAACAGGGCTGGCTGGAGCGGGACGCGGGCACCCTGTTCATCGGGCCGGAGGCCGAACGCCGCTTCGGGCAGCGGCACTTCATGAACCTGACGGCCTCGTTCACCGCGCCGCCCGAGTTCACCGTGCTCAGCGGACGGACCGAGATCGGCCGCACCGACCCGGACCTGCTGACCGAGGAGACCGACGGCCCGCACAAACTGCTGCTGGCGGGCCGCAGCCGGCTGGTGACGTACATCGACTGGCGGCGCAGGCGCTGCTTCGTGGAACCCGTGGACGAGGGCGGGCGCGCCAAGTGGAGCGGCTTCGGGGCGCAGCGCGTGCGGTCCTTCACCCTGGCCCGTGCCGTACGGGACGTGCTGCTCGGCGGGGACCCGCCCGTGTCCCTGACCCGCCGGGCGGAGGCGAGGCTCGCGGCGGCCCGGGAGAGGTACCTGGACGTGGTGCACCCGGCCGGGACCGTCATCACCCGCCGGGGCGACAGCGACGTGCGCTGGTGGACCTGGGCCGGGCACCGGGCGAACGCGACCCTGGCCGCGTCGCTCCCCTCCGTCGTCCTGCGGCACCGGAACGTCGACGACCGCTTCGTCCGGTTGCGCGACGACGTCACCCCGCGGGCGTGGCGCGCGGCGGTGGCGGACACCGGTACGGGGGCGGACACCGGTACGGGCCTGACGCTGCCGGACGTGGACCCGCACGCCGTACGGGGCCTGAAGTTCGCGGAGGCGCTGCCCGCACGGCTCGCGGAGGCCACCCTCGCGGCGCGGCTGGGGGACGCCGAAGGGGCGCGGACGGCACTGGCGGAACCGGTGCGGTTCCTGCTGCGGCAGGACGGCTGACCGGCTCCGCCGGGAAGCCGACCGGCTCCGCCGGGAAGCGGACACGCCCTGTCCTGTACGTCGCCGAGACTCGTGCTCCCGGCGGTCGCGAGGACCGCCCGTCCGCAAGGAGCCCGCGCGTGTTCTCCGTTCTCGCCGACATCAACTGGTGGGCCGTCGCCGTCACGGCCGTCGCCTCGGTCCTGCTCGCCGGCGTCTGGTTCGCGGTGGTGATCGCCAAGCCGTACGCCGTGGCGCTCGGCCGCGAGGGCGCGCCGGCGCCCGCGCAGACGGCCCTGGCCATGGCGGGGCCGCCGGTGTGCCTCCTCGTCACCGTCCTGACCAGCGCCGTGCTCGTCGAGGCGCTCGACATCACGGGCATGGGGGACGCCGTGGTCTTCGGGCTCCTCGTGGGCGTCGGCTATCTCGGAGCGATGACCTTCCAGATCGCCATCAACCCGAACTTCCCGCGCCCGCTGTACTACGGGGTCCTCAACGCGCCGTTCTTCGTGCTCACGAGCGTGCTCGGCAGCGTCGTCCTGGTCGCGACGCGCTGAGTCCGGGCCGGTCAGTCGCCGCCCCCGCCGCCGCCCCCGTCACCACCGCCGCCGTCGCCGCCGCCTCCGCCCCCGTCGCCGCCGTCTCCTCCGTCGCTGCCCCAGCCGTCGCCGCCGCCGCGTTCGTTGTCGTCGCCGTCGGTGCCGAGGTTGCTGAACCACGGGAGTTCCCAGGTGCCGGTGTCCGACTCGGAGCGGGGGCGGGGGCGGAACCTGGCCAGGCCCGTCGTGTCCCCGAGGCCGAAGGAGACGGCGACCGCGTGGGCCATGACGGCGTCCAGGGGATCCGGGCTCTCGTGGTGCACGGTGGCCAGGGGCAGCAGCACGGTGCCGGGCGGCGGGCCCGGCCAACGGGACGGACGGGTCAGCAGTGCGACCCGTCGGCCGTCGCGCAGCAGCCACGAGCTCTCCGCGTTCTCGCGCCGCAGCGTCCAGTGCCGGTCGGGCAGGCGTATCTCCACGCTGCTCTTCGACTTGCGGAACCTCTTCTGGAGGACGAGCCGGGCCGTCGTGTCGCCGACGGTCATGACCAGGCCGCTGCCCGGGACGGTGGAGTCGCCGCGGAAGCCGTACGGCGCCCGCAGGCGTACGGCGGGGGCGTGCGGGCCCCACACGTCCACGCGGACCAGGCGCCGGTCCACGGCGACGGCGACCGGTCCGGCGGGGCCGGGCGCGTAACGCCGCGCGATCCACAGCGGTACGTCCTCCGCACGCGCCCGTGCGGCGAGCGCGGCCACCTGGTCCGCCCCGCCGCACCCGCGGACCGCCCACTCGCCCAGGGCGTGGGCGAAGTCGGCGGCCCGGCGCACCTTCAGGGGCTTGGTCGTGCCGGTCACGCGGGTGACCGGCACGATGCCGGGGCCCTGCGGCAGCGAGGCCAGGGGGCGTTCCGTGCCGCCTCCGCCGAGCCAGCACCCCCGCAGGTACGCCTCGGCCATGGCGGCGAGGTTCAGCTCGGCCGGCGGTGTCGTCCGGCCAGCTCTGCGCAGCCCGATCTCGGTGAGTTCCACGGTCCGCGCCAGCGGGTTGCGGGACCGTTCCCCGTAGAGCACCTGGTTCATCCCGTCCCCCTCCTGTTCCGAATACCGTGGGGAAAGACCTCGCGGGCCGTGGCGCGGTTCCGCGATCAGCCGTCCGACGTGCGGCCACGAGTACGGCGAAGGCCCGGCACCCCGTTTCCGGGGGTGCCGGGCCTTCGCTCAGGTTCTGGCGACCTTACGTCGTCAGTGGGCGTGGCCGTGGCCGTGGCCACCGGCGGCGGCCGGCTCTTCCTCTTCCTTCTTCTCGACGACCAGGGTCTCGGTCGTCAGGAGGAGGGAGGCGATGGAGGCGGCGTTCTCCAGGGCGGAGCGGGTCACCTTGACCGGGTCGATGACGCCGGCCTTGACCAGGTCGCCGTACTCGCCGGTGGCGGCGTTGTAGCCGTTGCCCTTCTCGAGCTCGGCGACCTTGGAGACGATGACGTAGCCCTCGAGGCCGGC
Organism: Streptomyces sp. NPDC018964; assembly: GCF_044390325.1. Lineage (NCBI taxonomy): Bacteria > Bacillati > Actinomycetota > Actinomycetes > Kitasatosporales > Streptomycetaceae > Streptomyces > Streptomyces sp. NPDC018964. The sequence continues at coordinate 118,175 of NZ_JBIRYZ010000004.1, read as the reverse complement.
GTTCTCGGCGATCCAGCGCAGCGGCTCGACGGCGGCCTTGCGGACCACGGAGACACCGGTGGCCTCGTCGCCGGTCTTGTCGAGGTTGCCCTCGAGGACCTTGACGGCGTGGACCAGCGCGGAGCCACCACCGGAGACGATGCCCTCCTCGACCGCGGCGCGGGTCGCGGAGATGGCGTCCTCCAGACGGTGCTTCTTCTCCTTCAGCTCCACCTCGGTGGCGGCGCCGACCTTGATGACGCACACGCCGCCGGCGAGCTTCGCGAGGCGCTCCTGGAGCTTCTCGCGGTCCCAGTCGGAGTCGGTGGTCTCGATCTCGGCCTTGATCTGGCCGACGCGGCCCTGCACGTCCTCCTTGTTCCCGGCACCGTCGACGACCGTGGTGTCGTCCTTGGTGACGGTGACGCGGCGGGCGGAACCGAGCACGTCCAGGCCGACCTGGTCGAGCTTGAGGCCGACCTCCTCGGAGACGACCGTGGCGCCCGTGAGGACGGCCATGTCCTGCAGCATCGCCTTGCGGCGGTCACCGAAGCCGGGGGCCTTGACGGCGACCGCGTTGAAGGTGCCGCGGATCTTGTTGACGACCAGGGTCGACAGGGCCTCGCCCTCGACGTCCTCGGCGATGATCAGCAGCGGCTTGGAGGCGTTGGCCTGGATGACCTTCTCCAGCAGCGGCAGCAGCTCCGCGATGGAGGAGATCTTGCCCTGGGTGATCAGGATGTACGGGTCGTCGAGGACGGCCTCCATGCGCTCCTGGTCCGTCACGAAGTACGGCGACAGGTAGCCCTTGTCGAAGGCCATGCCCTCGGTGAAGTCCAGCTCCAGACCGAAGGTGTTGGACTCCTCGACGGTGATGACACCGTCCTTGCCGACCTTGTCCATCGCCTCGGCGATGAGCTCGCCGACCTGCTGGTCCTGGGCGGACAGCGCGGCGACGGCGGCGATGTCGGACTTCTCGTCGATCGGGCGGGCCGAGGCGAGCAGGTCCTCGGAGACCGCGGCGACGGCCGCGTCGATGCCCTTCTTCAGCAGCGCCGGGGAGGCACCCGCGGCGACGTTCTTCAGGCCCTCGCGGACCAGCGCCTGGGCCAGCACGGTGGCGGTGGTCGTACCGTCACCCGCGATGTCGTTGGTCTTGGTCGCCACCTCCTTCACCAGCTGCGCGCCGAGGTTCTCGTACGGGTCCTCGATCTCGACCTCGCGGGCGATCGTGACACCGTCGTTGGTGATGGTGGGGGCGCCGAACTTCTTGTCGATGACGACGTTGCGGCCCTTGGGACCGATCGTCACCTTCACCGTGTCGGCAAGCTTGTTGACGCCGCGCTCGAGGGCGCGACGGGCGTCCTCGTCGAACTTCAGGATCTTCGCCATGGCAGCGGGAGCCCTCTCGGAATTCTGGGTGAAATCACTGCGCCCCGGGCGCCCGGGTCCTTGTCGGAGGCTGGGGCCAGGGGCGCAGTGGTTCGAGCAAAAGTGCTTGCTACGAGGTCGGGTCGTCCGGGGTGACCCCCGGATCTCCCTTACTTCTCGACGATCGCGAGGACGTCGCGGGCCGAGAGGACGAGGTACTCCTCGCCGTTGTACTTGACCTCGGTGCCGCCGTACTTGCTGTACAGAACGACGTCGCCGACCTTCACGTCGAGCTCGACGCGCTTGCCGTCCTCGAAGCGGCCCGGACCGATGGCCAGGACGACGCCCTCCTGGGGCTTCTCCTTCGCGGTGTCCGGAATGACCAGGCCCGAAGCCGTGGTCTGCTCGGCGTCGAGCGGCTGGACCACGATGCGGTCCTCGAGCGGCTTGATGGCAACCTTGGAGCTGGCGGTCGTCACGATCCGACCTCCCCCTTCGGAGATCTCACGGGGTTAACTGTCTGAGGTGGCGACCAGGTGGATCCGTCGTCGCGGGTGCCGGACCTGCCCGTCGCGTGTTTGGCACTCTCCAGGGGGGAGTGCCAGACCTGAGACTATGACTGCGATTAGCACTCGGTCAAGCGGAGTGCCAATTGCCTGCGGCGCGTCGGGGGGTGGGGGCGTTGTTCACACCGGGGTGTGGAGCTTGCCCGTGTTGTGGTGAGCGTCCCCTGGGGGGCTGTGCCCCCAGACCCCCCTTCGGCCCTGAACGGGCCTCGTCCTCAAACGCCGGACGGGCTGGAAGGTGAGCGGTGCTCGCCGGGAACCGTCGGTGAGCTGAGAGGTGAGCGGTGCTCGCCAGGGGCCGTCGGTGGGCCGATGCGGCTGATGTGGTCCTCCAGTCTGCCCACCTTCAGTCCCCGTTCCTCCAGCTTCCCCAGCAGTCGTGTCGTTCGTTCCGTCAGTGACAGGGGCGGGGCCTCGCCCGACGGTACGGCGATGATGTCGCCGGGGGTCAGGTGGTGGGGGCCGTCGGTGTAGGTGAGGTGGCCGTCGGGTTCCAGGGTGACCCGCCACAGCACCACCGCCGCGATGCCGCAGTCGGCGGCGGCGCGCAGGGTGGTGGTGTCGTACGTGCCGTAGGGCGGGCGGAAGAGGCGGGGGCGGACGCCGAAGCGGGACGTGAGCTTGCGCTGCTGGCCGCAGATCTCGGCGCGCTGGCCGGCGTACGGCAGACCGCGCAGGGCGGGGTGGTCGAGGGTGTGGTTCTGCAGGCTCGCGCCGACCGAGCGCAGGCGGGCGAAGTGCGCGTATCCGGGGCCGGCCACCGTGTCCGTGAGGAACAGGCTGACGGGGAGGCGGCGCTCGCGCACCAGGTCGACGAAGCGGGGGTCGCGTTCGGCGCCGTCGTCGTAGGTGAGGAAGACGACCCCGTCACGGGCCGGGACGCGGTCGACGACGGGCGGGAGGGCGCCGGTCCCCGGTGCCGGTCCGGCTCCGGGCGGCCGGCCCGCACCGCCCCCCGGCCCGTTCCCCGTCCCGGCCCCCGCCCCGCCCGACGGACCGCATCCGGCGACCGCGGCCAGCAGGGCGAGGGCGCCCGCCAGGAGGCCGGCCCTCACAGGTAGTCCTCCAGGCGTGCCACCGCGTACCCCTCCGCCGTGACCTTGTCCAGGAAGCGGCGGATCATGTCCGGCATCGTGCCCTTCCAGTCCTCGCGGCCCCGGAAGTGGCTGAGGACGATGTCGCCGGGGTGCAGGTCGCGGTCCCACTCGCGGTACTCCCAGCGGTCGGCGAAGACCTCCTCGTTCCAGAGGGGGACGTGGGTGATCCCGCAGGCCTTCGCGGCGCGCAGGGTGGCCTTGTCGTAGTTGCCGTAGGGCGGGCGGAAGAGGACGGGGCGCTCGCCGTACCGCTCCTCGACGACCTCCTGCATGCCGCAGATCTCGCGCTTCTGGCGGGCGTAGGACAGGGCGGGCAGGTAGGGGTGGTGGAGGGTGTGGTTGTGCAGGCCGACGCCCCGGCCCCGCATCTCCTTGAAGTAGCCGTAGTCCTCCTTGACGAGGTAGTCGCTGAGGAAGGCGCTGTACGGGACCTTCAGCTCGCTCATCATCCGCAGGAACGCCGGGTCCTTCTCGGCGCCGTCGTCGATGGTGAGGAAGAGGATCCTCTCGTCGGTGGGGACGGTGGTGAAGACCGGGGGGAGTTCCAGCCGCCGGTGACCGTCGACCTCGAAGCCGTCGCGGGTGGTGATCCTGGGTTTCCTCGCCGGGGGCGGCGGGGCGGTCAGGGGCACCTTCCTCAGTCCCCAGCGTTTCGCGGCGGCGACCCGCGCGGCGTGCGCCGCGCGCAGCCGGGTGGCGTAGGCGTCGAGCGCGCGGGCCGGGGGCGCCTTCAAGGGCTGCTGGCCGCCCGCCGGTTCGGCCGGAGCGCTGCCGTCCGGTCCGCAGCCCGAGGCGATGGAGGCGAGAGCGAGTACCGCGAGGCCGATCCGCACACCACCGAACGGCCGCTTTTTATCTTTTTGTCCTACTGCTCGCATGGTGCCGGATCCTCGCAGCCGTCCGCTCCGGAGCCGGCCCGACACCGCGGCCGGAGGCACACGGTCCACCGACTGGCCCACAATGAGGCCGTGAACGACCTCGCCCCCCTCCTCACCCCCGAAGGCCGCGCCCTCCTCGACGAGGTCCGCGACACCGACCCGGCGCACGAACTCGCCGTCGCCACCCGTCTGCGCCGCGAGCACCCCGCCGGCCTGGTGTCGGCCGCGCTCGGCCAGGCGCGGCTGCGGCAGCGCGCGGTGGCGAAGTTCGGGGCGGAGGACGCCCGGCGGATGTTCTTCACGCCGAACGGGGTGGAACAGTCGACCCGGGCGAGCGTGGCGGCGTACCGGGCCGAACGCCTCCGGGCAATCGGAGTGCGGTCCGTCGCCGATCTGTGCTGCGGGATCGGCGGCGACGCGATCGCGTTCGCCCGCGCCGGGATCCGGGTCCTTGCCGTCGACCGCGACCCGCTGACCTGCGAGGCGGCCCGCGCCAACGCCGACGCGCTCGGTCTGGCCGGCCTGATCGAGGTGCGCGAGGCCGATGTGACGGAGGTCGACACGGCCGGGTACGACGCCGTGTTCGTCGACCCCGCCCGGCGTTCCTCCAAACGCGGCCGGATCTTCGACCCGGAGGCCTACTCCCCTCCCCTGTCCTGGGCCGTCTCCGCCGCGCTCGGGGCACCGGTCGGCCTGCTGAAGATCGCGCCCGGCATTCCGCACGAGGCGATCCCCGAGGCCGCGACGGCCGAGTGGGTCTCGGACGGCGGGGACGTGAAGGAGGCCGTGCTGTGGTTCGGCCGGGACGTCACGCCGGGTGCGCGGCGGGCCACGCTGCTGCCCGCCGGAGCCACCCTCCACGCGACCCCGTCGACCATGCTCCCCGACCCCGAAGTACGGCCGGTGGGGCGGTACTTGTACGAGCCGGACGGCGCCGTCATCCGCGCCCACCTGGTCGCCGAAGTGGCCGAGGAGGTGAACGGTGGCCTGATCGACCCGACCATCGCCTACGTCACCGCCGACGAGGCGCACCGCACCCCGTACGCCACCGCCTACGAGATCACCGACCGGCTCCCGTTCAACGTCAAGAAGCTGAAGGCGCTGCTGCGCGAGCGCGAGGTCGGCGTCCTGACCGTCAAGAAGCGCGGCTCGGCCGTCGAGCCGGAGGAACTGCGCCGCAAGGCCCTGCCCAAACCGCACGGCACCGCGTCCGTCACGGTCTTCCTGACCCGCGTCACCGGCGCCCCGACGATGCTGCTGGGGCACCCGGTGCGCTGAGGCACCGGACCGAACCGGTCCGCCTCAGGACGCGACGATCGCCTTGCCGATCGCGAAACCCTTGGCCGGTCCCTCGGGGATCACCGCGTCGGTGCCGTAGGGGACCCGGTGCTCGTCCGCGTACTTGCCCTTCTTCGGGTCGGGCGAGGTCAGGACGAGCACCGCCCCCTCGTCGTCGAAGTCGTCGACGATCACGTACACCGGGATCCCGGCCCGCGCGTACTCGCGGCGCTTGCGGACGCGGTCGCGCTGGAGGTTCCGGTGGCCCGGCGAGGCGACCTCGACGACCGTCTCCACTCCGGCGGCGGCGACGCCGAGACCGTCCTCGTCCGGGATCTCGTCGAGGTCGAGCGGGGCCACGAAGAGGTCGGGGATCCAGGCTTTCTGACGGTGGATGACGTTACCGTCGTGGTGTGCTGCGTAGCCGCTGCCTGCCAAATGCGCGTCCAGCGCTCTGCGGAGACGGCCGATGAGCACGGTGTGACGACGGCGACCGGTAGGCGACACCTCGATGGCCCCTTCGATGATCTCGGCCCGGTAGCCCTCGGGGAGATCCATGGCCTTCCACGCCTGCCACAGGACCTCGTCCAGATCGGAACCCTCCTCGGAAACGGGCTTGTCCACCATCACCGGGGCCACCTCTTCTGCGAGAGCGGTCATCGAGAAGCACCTCCTCCTTCAAGTGTGGGCGCGGGCGCCACTGCGGCACAAGCGACACGGTGACGCTACGAGTTCGGGGTTCGCGGCGTGCCGGGAGCGGCGTCGATCAGCCGAACGAGTGATCACCTCATCTCAGCGACGCCCACAGCTCCCCCGCCTCCGGCTCGTCCGCCACCACGCGGTTGCGGTCCCAGGGGGCCGGGACGACCGGCATGGTGAGGGTCGTGACGCCGTCGGACGGGAGGTCCCGCAGACTCTGGGCGAGGCGCGTCAGTTCGCCCAGCGAGTCCAGGCCGGTGTCGGTGGTGAGGCTGCCGGTGACGGTGTCGGCGAGCCGGTACAGCCGGGTGGGGCTGGTCAGCAAGTCCTCCTCCGCGACCTGCTCCAGCAGCGCCTTCACCAGCTGGTGCTGGAGCCCTATGCGGCCGAGGTCGCTGCCGTCGCCGATGTCGTACCGGGTGCGGGCCAGGGCGAGGGCGTCCGTGCCGTCGAGGTGGTGGGTGCCGGCGTCCAGGGTGAGGTGGCTGCGGTCGTCGTCGATGTCCTCCTCGGTGGTGACGGTGACCCCGCCGAGCGCGTCGACGAGGCGGGCGAAGCCGGAGAAGTCGATCTCGATGTAGTGGTCCATACGGACGTCCGTGAGCGACTCGACGGTCTTCACCGCGCACACCGGACCGCCCACCTCGTACGCGGTGTTGAACATGACCCCGGAGGCCGGGCTGGTCGACTCCCCGTCCTCCAGCGGGCAGGAGGGCCGGTCGACGAGGGTGTCGCGGGGGATGCTGACCACCGTCGCGGCACTCCGGCCGGCGTCGAGGTGGACGACCATGGCGGTGTCGGAGCGGGCGCCGCCGCTGTCGCCGCCGCCGAGCGCCTGGTTCTCCTCGCCGCTGCGGGAGTCGGAGCCGAGGACGAGGATGTTCAGGGACCCGGTCGGCAGGGGCGGGGCCGTGGCGGACGCACCCGGGGACGAGGACGGGGTGACCGCAGCCCTGGCGGGGCGGTCGTCGCCCAGGGCGTTGTCGATGTCGACGCCGGTGATGTTGTCGTTGAGCTGCCAGTACACCCAGCCGGCGGCCCCGGCGCCCAGGACCAGCAGGCCCGCCAGCGCCAGCCCCGTGATCTTCAGCGCCTTCGCCCGCCGGCCCGTCCGTATGCCGGCGAGACCCGCGCCCTCGTCACCGGCCCCGCGGTCCCCGGCCCCGTCGCTCCCGGTTCCGCCGTCCCCGGTTCCGCCGCTCTTCTCATGTCCCCTCACGAGCGAGAACATAAGTCCGAATTATGACGAGCGGCGATCCCCGGTCGGCTTTCTTGTGAAATTCTCAGACTTCCGGCCCGGCGTCCGGCGGTCCGAAACTTTCGGAGCGGCTCACGCCCCCGTCGGCGCCGCCGTACTGCTCCGCACCACCAGGCTCGTCGCCAGCTCCACCCGGGTCGCCGCCGCCGGGTCCTCGTTCCCGCCCAGATCGAGGACCAGCTTGGCCGCCGCCTCCGCCATCTCCGTCAGCGGCTGCCGCACGGTCGTCAGCGGCGGCCCCACCCAGCGGGCCACCGGCAGGTCGTCGAACCCGACCACGCTCAGGTCCTCCGGGATCCGCAGCCCCAACTCGCGCGCGGCCTCGTACAGTCCGAGGGCCTGGAGGTCGTTGCCGGCGAAGACCGCGGTGGGCCGGTCCTCGCGGCGCAGCAGGGCGAGGCCCTGCCGGTAGCCGGCCTCGTGGTGGAAGTCCCCGGTCACGATCAGCTGGGGGTCGACCGGCAGCCCGGCGGTCTCCAGGGCGGCCCGGTAGCCGTCGACGCGGGCCCGGCTGCACATCATCCGCGTGGGTCCGCTGATCGCGCCGATCCGGGTGTGCCCCAGTTCGACCAGGTGCCGGGTCGCGGCGAGCCCGCCCTGCCAGTTGGTCGCGCCGATGGAGGGCACGTCGGTACCCGGGTCACCGGCCGGGTCCATCACCACGAACGGGATGGAGCGGCTGGTCAGCAGGGCCCGCCCGGACTCGTCGAGGCCGGACAGCACGAGGATGACGCCGTGCGGGCGGCGCGCGGCGACCTGGTCGGCCCAGGTGCGTCCGGGCGTGAGCCGGCCCGCGCTCTCGGAGAGGACGACGCTCAGGCCCGCGTCCCGGGCCACGTTCTCCACGCCCCGGATGACCTCCATCGCCCAGGCGCTCTCCAGTTCGTGGAAGACCAGGTCGATCAGGGGCGAGCGGGTGGCCTCGGCGCGCCGGCGCCGGTAGCCGTGGGCGCGCAGCAGCCCCTCGACCCGGCTGCGGGTGGCGGGGGCGACGTCGGCACGACCGTTGAGGACCTTCGAAACAGTCGGGGCGGAGACGCCGGCCTCGCGGGCGATCTCGGCGAGGGTCGCCGTCCGGGCGCTCCGCCCTTGCGTCCGGGTTTCAGCGGGCTGCGGGGAAGTCATGGCGGCGATCGTAACCCTGCGGGTCCTTTCGACGAACCCCTCCGGGGGTCATGGATTCCCGGAATATTCGATATTCAATCCGAAACATTCGGCGAGAATCGTCCGCACGCGGGCCACCGGGGCCGACCCCGGCGGCCGGAGCGCCGGTTCAGTCGCCCAGGAACCACAGATACAGATGCGACCCGCTCTCCACCCGCAGACACAGCCGCTCGATCTCCGCCACCGCGTCCTCCCCGAGGAGCTCCCGGACGGACCGGTCGGCGATCTCCTCGCGCAGCCTCCTCGTCTGACGCGAGTTGAACATGGCGTCCGCGCACGGCAGCAGGCTGCCCAGAAACGGGAACCTGTCCTCGTCCACGTGCTGAAGCGCGGTCGTCCAGTCCAGTCCGCAGGACCCGCGCGCCACGATGGCGCCGGTCTCCGAACGCACCTGTGTGTTGATCATCAGACGTCGCCGAGCGACTCGAATCGCCAGCGGTGCACCGGACGGGCGGTCAGGTCGCCGTCCGGCTCCGGGAGTTCGGGGAGGTCGGCGTCGTACGGGGCGTCCCACCAGGTGATGACCAGGACGCGGTCCTGCGGGGCGCGGAAGGTCTCGCGGCGCAGGGGGCGGCGGGCGAGCTCCCGCGCGTGTTCCTCGGCCCAGGCCACCAGGTCCGCGCCCCGGCCGGACACCGCCCGGGCCTCCCACATCAGCGCGACCGTCATGAGTACAGGTTGTCCTTGGCGGTCTCGTGCACGTGGTCGTGCGTGTGGGCGGCGCCCGGCACGTGCGGGTCCGTCACCGGCAGCGAGGAGTCGGCCGACAGGTCCCAGTCCGACGCCGGGCGGTTCCGGGCGACCATCTCCGCGCCCAGCGCGGCCACCATCGCGCCGTTGTCCGTGCACAGCTTGGGGCGCGGCACGCGCAGCCGGATGCCGGCCGCCTCGCAGCGCTCCTCGGCCAGGGCCCGCAGCCGGGAGTTGGCGGCCACGCCGCCGCCGATCATCAGGTGGTCGACGCCCTCGTCCTTGCAGGCCCGTACGGCCTTGCGGGTGAGCACGTCCACGACCGCCTCCTGGAAGGACGCCGACACGTCACGCACCGGCACCTCCTCCCCCGCCGCCCGCTTGGCCTCGATCCAGCGGGCCACCGCCGTCTTCAGCCCCGAGAAGGAGAAGTCGTACGCGGGGTCGCGCGGGCCGGTCAGGCCGCGCGGGAACGCGATCGCGTTCGGGTCGCCCTCGCGGGCGTAGCGGTCGATGACCGGGCCGCCGGGGAAGCCCAGGTTCAGTACGCGGGCGATCTTGTCGAAGGCCTCGCCGGCCGCGTCGTCGATGGTCGCGCCGAGCGGGCGGACGTCGGAGGTGATGTCCGCGGAGAGCAGGAGGGAGGAGTGCCCGCCGGAGACCAGCAGCGCCATCGTCGGCTCGGGCAGCGCGCCGTGCTCCAGCTGGTCGACGCAGATGTGCGAGGCGAGGTGGTTGACGCCGTAGAGGGGCTTGCCGAGGGCGTAGGCGTACGCCTTGGCCGCCGACACGCCGACCAGCAGCGCGCCGGCGAGGCCGGGACCGGCGGTGACGGCGATGCCGTCGAGGTCGCGGGCGCTGACGCCCGCCTCCTTCAGCGCGCGCTCGATGGTGGGGACCATCGCCTCCAGGTGGGCGCGGCTCGCCACCTCGGGGACGACGCCGCCGAAGCGGGCGTGCTCGTCGACGCTGGAGGCGACGGCGTCCGCCAGCAGGGTGGTCCCGCGCACGATGCCGACACCGGTCTCGTCGCAGGAGGTCTCGATCCCCAGGACCAGGGGTTCGTCAGCCATTGTCTTCGGTTCCTTGTACGCCGTTCCCGTCGACGGGACTCGCCGGGTTCACGGAGGTGGAGGGGTCGGTCAGTCGCATCACCAGGGCGTCCACGTTCCCCGGCTGGTAGTAGCCGCGCCTCACCCCGATGGTCTCGAAGCCGAAGCGCTCGTAGAGCTTCTGGGCGCGCACGTTGTCGACCCGGCACTCCAGCAGCACCTCGGCGCACTCGAAGGCGGTCGCCGCCCGCAGCAGCTCGGTCAGCAGCCGCGAGCCGAGGCCGGTGCCCCAGTGGTCCCGGGTGACGGCGATGGTCTGCACGTCGGCCGCCAGGACGCTGTCGCCGTCGCCGGCCTCGCCGCCGTCGGCCTCCGCACCGGAGGTGGTGAGGCCCGCGTAGCCGACGATCCGGCCGTCCTCCTCGGCGACGACGTAGCGCCGGGTCGCCCCGGGTCCGCGCGCGTGGGCCAGCTCGGACCAGAACATCCCGCGCGACCAGGCGTCCTCGGGGAACAGGTCCCGCTCCAGCTCCAGCACGGGATCGATGTCCCACCAGCGCATCTCGCGCAGCACGGCAGTCTCGGATCCGGTCACTTGGGGGTGACCACCTTGTAGTTCTTGGGGACCTGGGCATCGGGCCGGCGCAGGTACAGCGGCCGGGGCGCGGGCAGTTCCCCGCCCGCCGCCAGCCGCTCGGCGGCCAGCCGGGCCAGGGCGGCGGCGGACACGTGCTCGGGCTCGTGCGCCCTGGGGAAGGTGTCCGGGTACAGCAGCGCGCCGGCACCGACCGCGGGCAGGCCCTTCACCTGCTCGGCGATGTCGGCGGGCCGGTCCACGGCGGGCTCGGTGAGGCGGGTGCGGGAGTCCGCGTAGCGCGCCCAGTAGACCTCCTTGCGGCGGGCGTCGGTCGCCACGACGAAGGGGCCCTCCAGGTCGGCCGCGCAGGCCAGGCCGTCCAGCGTGCACACACCGTGCACGGGCACGCCGAGCGCGAGCCCGAAGGTGTCCGCGGTCATCAGGCCGACGCGCAGCCCGGTGTACGGGCCGGGGCCGGTGCCGACGACGATCCCGGTGACGGCGTCCAGCCGCAGACCTGCCTCGGCGAGCACCCGGTCGACCGCGGGGAGCAGCAGCTCGCCGTGGCGGCGGGCGTCCACCTGGCTCGACGAGGCGATGACGTCGTGGCCGTCGTGCAGCGCGACGGTGACGGCGGGGGTGGCGGTATCCAGAGCGAGCAAGAGCACGCAAACAGCCTACGGCTCCCGCGCCCCGGCCACGGCCGCACGGGCCGACCGGTCACGTACTGCTACGGTCGCGTCGACGTACGTACATAACAGGGCAGAGCGGGACAGGGGTGACGGCGGTGTCAGGCACCAGCTCGGCGGTCGTGGCGGGGCTGACCGCGGCGGCCCTCGCGACGATCGGCTACCTCGGCCACCGGGCGGCGGTGACCGCCCCGGACGGGCTGCGCCCTCCGGCGTCCGGCACCGCGGCGGCCGTCCACGAGTCCCTCCGGGACGGGAGTCACCCGTTCGCCGTGCCCGCGCGGTCGGGGACGGGCGAACGGGTCGTGTACTCGCTGGGCGGCGACCGGGTGTGGCTGGTCGGGAAGGACGGCGAGGTGCGGCGCACCTTCGGGGTCAGCCCCAGCACGGTGGACCCGGCACCGGGCACCTACCGGGTCACGTCCCGGTCCGGGGCGGTCACCGGATCGGACGGCGTCCCGGTCGAGCACGTGGTGCGGTTCGCCTCCGTGGACGGTACGGCGATCGGGTTCAGCGCGGCGGTCGACGGCTCGGCTCCGCGGCTCGACCCCGGGGAGCGGACGGGCGGCATCCGCGAGACCCGCGCGGACGGCGCGGCGATGTGGGGGTTCGCGACGATCGGGCGGAAGGTCGTCGTCGTGCGGTGAGTCCCGGTGTGTGCGTTCCGGCCGGATCCCGTGAACGGACGCCGTACGTTCCGACAAGACGTCGGCAAGATGTTGCGTTCGGTGTCCCGGGCGTGGTCACATGGTATCCAGCTCGTGGTTAGGTCTACCTAACCACGCCCGCCCCCGCCCTTCAGGAGGCGTCCATGCCGGCCCACCAGAACGCCCGCCGGACCACGGCGCAGCCGCGGCCCCAGCCGGTCTCCGGCCTCTCCGGTCCCTCCGGAGTCCCGATGCGCGACCTGCTGGCGGCCTGCGCCGCGGCCGCCGCGGTCTCCACCCCGCCCCGCACACCGGAACCCCGGCCCTGCGAACCGTCGAAGGACCACCGCGAGGCCGCGTAACCGTCTCCGTCCCGGGCCGACGACACGGGGCCGCGCCCCGCTCGGGCCAATGGCACGGGATCGTGCAACCGCCTCCGTCCCAGGCCGACGGCACGGGACCGTGCCCCGCTCAGGCCGACGGCACCGGACCGCGCGACCGCCTCCGTTCCCGGCCGACGGCACGAGGCCCCGCACCGCTCAGACCAATGGCACGAGGCCCCGCGACCGTCCCCGGCTCAGGCCGACAGTACGGTCAGGTCGGTCGCCGTCCAGCGGCCGCCCAGGCCGGTCACGGTCACCCGGCGCACCTCGTCGGTGGTGTCGCCGACCGCCCGGTGGATGACGACCTGGAGACGGTCCTCGGTCAGCTCCTCGACCTTGCCCTCGCCCCACTCCACGACGATCACCGACTCCGGCAGCGAGACGTCGAGATCGAGGTCCTCCATCTCGTCCAGACCGCCCGACAGCCGGTACGCGTCGACGTGGACCAGCGGCGGACCGTCCCCCAGCGACGGGTGCACCCGGGCGATCACGAACGTCGGCGAGGTGACCGCGCCCCGCACGCCGAGCCCCTCGCCGAGGCCCCGGGTCAGCGTCGTCTTGCCCGCGCCGAGCTCGCCCGAGAGCAGGACCAGGTCACCGGCGCGCAGCAGCTTGGCGAGCCTGCGGCCCAGTTCGCGCATCTGCTCGGGGGAGGTGACGGTCAGTCCGACGTCGACGGAGTTCGCGGTCGGCGTCGGCTCAGCCGGGTTGTGCGGTGCTGCTGCTTCCATAGCGACCAACGGTAGCCCCTGCGGGCACCGCGCCGGCGCGGACGAGCAGGTCGGCGAGGCGGTCGGTGACCACCTCCGGGTGCTCCAGCATCACCAGGTGCCCGGCGTCCGGGACCAGCACCAGTTCCGCTTCGGGCAGCAGACCGGCGATCGCCTCGCTGTGCTCGCTCGGCGTCACCAGGTCCCCCACCCCGGCCAGCACCAGCACCGGCAGACCGGCGAAGTGGGCGAGGGCCTCGGTCTTGTCGTGGTCGCTGAACGCCGGATAGTACTCGGCGACCACGTCGATCGGCGTGCCCTCGATCATCCGCTCGGCGAACCGGGCGACCGCCGGGTCCACGTCCCGCGACGCGAACGAGTACCGCTTGATCACCCCCGCGAACAGGTCCGCGGTGGCCCGGCGCCCCCGCTCCACCAGTTCGGCCCGCTGCCCCAGCGCCTTCAGCACCCCCGGCAGCACCCGCCGCACCGCGTTGACGCCGGCCACCGGAAGCCCGAAGTTGACCTCCCCGAGCCGCCCCGACGACGTACCGACCAGGGCGACGCCCACCACCCGCTCCCGGATCAGCTCCGGGTACTGGTCGGCGAGGGCCATCACCGTCATCCCGCCCATGGAGTGGCCGACCAGCACCAGCGGCCCCTCGGGCGCCGCCGCGTCGATGACGGCCTTCAGGTCCCGCCCCAGCTGCTCGATGGTGACCGGCTCGCCCCGCTCCACCTGCGCCGCGCCCCGCTCCGAGCGGCCGTGGCTGCGCTGGTCCCAGTGCACGGTCCGTACGACGCCCCGCAGCGCGGCCCGCTGGAAGTGCCAGGAGTCCTGGCTGAGGCAGTAGCCGTGGCTGAAGACCACGGTGACCGGGGCGGGCGCCCTGCGCCCGAACAGCCGGCGTCTCCGCTCGGGGGTCGGGGCGGGGTCGACGTCGTCGGCCTCGTAGTACAGCTCGGTGCCGTCATCGGCGTACGCCTTGCCGGGCGTGCCGCGCAGCGCGCCGTACGGTCCCGCGGAGTCGAGGGCGAGCCGGGCCTTCCTGCGCATGCCCCGGCCGACCGTCATCCGCTCTATCGCGACGCCCGCGGCGGCCCCGGTGGCGAGCACGCCTATCGCGACACCCGCGACACCGGTGGCCCGGCGCCAGCCCCCGCCGGCCGCGGAGGCCGCGGAAGCCGCGGCCTCGGCGATGCCCTCGCTCACGTACCGCTCCCCTCGTCCGCGTCGTTCCCCTCATGGACGTAGACGCGCGGGACGCGGGTCCCGATCCGGGTGACGATCTCGTACGCGATGGTCCCGGCGGCCTGCGCCCAGTCCTCGGCGGTGGGCTCGCCGTGGTCACCCGGCCCGAAGAGGACGGCCTCGGCGCCCGGCCCCGGCTCGTCCCCGCCCAGGTCGACGACGAACTGGTCCATCGCGACCCGCCCCGCGACCGTCCGCCACTTGCCCTCGACCAGCACCGGCCCGGTGGAGGAGGCGTGGCGCGGGACGCCGTCCGCGTAGCCGAGCGGGACGAGGCCGAGGGTGGTGGCGCCCGGGGTGACGTAGTGGTGGCCGTAGCTGACGCCGTGGCCGCCGGGGACGTGCTTCACCAGGGCCATCGAGGCGGACAGGGTCATCGCCGGACGCAGTCCCAGGTCGGCGGGGGTGCCGATCTCGGGGCTCGGCGAGACGCCGTACATCGCGATGCCGGGGCGCACGAGGTCGAAGTGGCTCTCGGGGAGGGTGAGGGTGGCGGGCGAGTTGGCGATGTGCCGCACCTCGGGGTCGACGCCCTGCCCCTCCGCGTACGCGACCATCTCCCGGAAGCGGGTGAGCTGGGCGGCGATGGAGGGGTGGCCCGGCTCGTCGGCGCAGGCGAAGTGCGACCACAGGCCGGTGACGCGGACCAGCCCCTCGGCCTCGGCGCGCAGCGCGGCGGCGACCAGTTCCGTCCAGTCGTCGCCGGGCTGGCAGCCGCCCCGCCCGAGCCCGGTGTCGGCCTTGAGCTGCACCCGCGCGGGCCGCCCGGCGAGACGGGCCGCCCCGGTGACCTCCTCCAGCGCCCACGTGCCGCTCAGGGACACGTCGAGGCCGGCCTCGACCGCCTCCCGCCAGGGCCCGCCGGGCGTCCACAGCCAGCACATGATCCGTACGCCGTCCGGCACCCCGGCGCCGGGCGCGCGCAGCGCGAGCGCCTCCTGCGGGGTGGCGGTGCCCAGCCAGGTCGCCCCGGCCTCGACGGCGGCCCGGGCGCAGGGGGCCGCGCCGTGCCCGTACCCGTCGGCCTTGACCACGGCCATGAAGGCGGCGCCGGGTGCCCGCTCGCGCAGGGCCCGCACATTGGCCCGCACGGCGGCGAGGTCGATCTCGGCACGGGCCCGCAGCTCCGCGCCCCCCGGGGCAACTGTCTCGTTCATCCCGCCCAGTCTCTCAGAGCCCTCCGCTCCGCAAGCCGCGGGCAATCGTGCCGCAGGGCGACGGGGGTACCTCCCATGCCTTTCGGGCAATGGGGGAGGGTGGGCGCGGCGGCACCCCGTAAGCGCCGGGCTGCGTACCCCACGCCCGCCCCACCCCTACGCCGAGCAGCCGCTCACCCCCGCACCACACTCCGCCAAGCCCCCGCGATCCCCTCCGCCACATCGTGCGCCCCCATCGGCGCCCCGTCCGCCGCGAACCGCCCCGCGAGCCCGTGCAGATACGCCCCCGCACTCGCCGCGTCCACCGCCGACAGCCCCGCCGCCAGCAACGACCCCGCCAGCCCCGACAGCACGTCCCCGCTGCCCGCCGTGGCCAGCCACGACGTCCCCGTCGGGTTCACCCGCACCACGCCCCCTCCCGAGGACGCGATCAGGGTCGTGGACCCCTTCAGCAGCACCGTCGCCCCGTACCGCCCCGCCAGCTCCCGCACCGCCGCCAGCCGCCCCGCCTCGACCTCCCCCCGCTCGACCCCGAGCAGCGCCGCGGCCTCCCCCGCGTGCGGGGTCATCAGCGTCGGCGCCCGCCGCCCCCGTACCGCCGACGCCTCCGCCAGCCGCAGCCCGTCCGCGTCGATCAGCACCGGCACGTCCGTCGCCAGCACCTCCGCGACCGTCGCCGCGTCGTCCCCGGCGCCCGGCCCGACCACCCACGCCTGCACCCGCCCCGCACGCCGCGGCCCGCCGTCCGACACCAGCGTCTCGGGGAAGCATGCGATCACGGCCTGCCCGGCGGGGCCGACGTACCGTACGGCCCCCGCACCGCCCCGCAGCGCCCCCGCCACCGCGAGCACCGCCGCCCCCGGATACCGGGAGGACCCGGCGGCGATCCCGACGACGCCCCGCCGGTACTTGTCGCTCTCGGCGGCCGGCACCGGCAGCAGCCGGGCCACGTCCGCGTGCTGCAACGCCTCCAGTTCCGGCTCCTCGGGGAGCGACAGCCCGATGTCGACCAGCCGCACCGACCCCGCGTACTCGCGCGCCGGATCGATCAGCAGCCCCGGTTTGTGCGTCCCGAAGGTGACCGTGAGGTCGGCCCGGACCGCCGCTCCCCGTACCTCCCCGGTGTCGGCGTCGACCCCGCTCGGCAGATCGACGGCGACCACGGCCGCCCGCGCCCGCGCGGCCGCCTCGGCGAGCGGCACCGCCTCCGGGCGCAGCCCGCCCTTCCCCCCGATCCCGACGATGCCGTCGACGACGAGATCGGCCCGCTCGATCAGCGCCTCGGCGCCGTCCGTGCCCGTGGTCCGCCCGCCCGCCCGGCGCAGCGCCGCGAGCCCCCCGCCGTGGGCGCGCTCCGGCGCGAGCAGCACCGCGCTCACGCCCGCGCCGCGCCGGGCGAGCCGGGCACCGGCGTACAGGGCGTCGCCGCCGTTGTCCCCACTGCCGACCAGCAGGACGACCCTGCTGCCGTACACCCGCCCCAGCACATCCGCGCAGGCGGCGGCGAGCCCGGCGGCGGCGCGCTGCATCAGCGCCCCCTCCGGCAGCCGTGCCATCAGTTCCCGCTCCGCCGTCCTGACCGTCTCCACGCTGTACGCAGTACGCATGCGTCCGAGTCTCCCGCAGACGGCCCGTCAACTCCCGTAACGGGGAGGCGGACCGCTTGACTCCTTGCCATGCTCTTGCCAAACTCTCGGCCCCCCCACCGGATGAATCGATTCAGTCGAATCGGTTCGACGAGAGAAGCAGAGGACCCATGGGACGCAGAGCCGCACTCCTCACCGCAGCCGGCGCCACCGCACTCCTCACCACGGCCGGCGTCATGACGGCCCCCGCCACGGCCGCCCCCACGACCACCACCGCAACCGTCGCGACCACCGCGACCCCGGCCCCCGCCCGCGCCGCGGCCTGCGGCGACGGCTCCTACCAGGCCGAGGCCGTACTCAACGGCAGCACCTGGACCGCCAGGCGCGGCGGCAGCACCGTCTACACCGGCGGCGACATGCGCGCGGCCGTACAGGCGGCGATCAACAGCCTGTCCTCCGGCCGCACCAGCAAGGAACGGGTCGTGGTCCGCGGCTCGGGCTCCGTCTCCGCCGGTTCCCGCATCTCCCTGCCGAGCTACACCACCCTGGACGTCTGCGGCACCATCGACGTCACCGGCAGCGGCTCCGGCGACCAGGCCCCGGTCTACTCCCGCGGCACCCGCGACATCGAGGTGCAGCACCTCGACGTCACCGGCGCCCCGCTGTACGGGATCTTCCTGCGCAACGTGCAGAACGTCGTCCTCGGCCAGATCGACATGCGCCTGACCCGCGGTCTCGGCGTCCGCATCGACAACCGCGGCGACACCAGCCAGTGGACGCGCAACGTGCGCATCGACAACGTGTACGTCTCCGGCGCGTCCAGTCACGCCGTGGAGACGTACGGTGTCGACGGCCTCACCGTCGGCACGGTGACCGCCCGCAACGTCGGCGAGTCGGGCCTGCTGCTGAACCAGACCATCAACGCCACCGTCTCCAAGGTGGACGCGGAGAACGCCGGCACCGGCACCGGGTACGCGGCCTTCCGCATGGCCAACCGCAACGGCCGGATCGGCAGCTCCTACTCCACCAACATCCGCGTAGGCGAGGTCGTCGCACGCGGCGGCGGACGGGGCGTGTTCTGCGTCTCGGAGAGCGGCGGCGCGACGATCGACAGGATCACGCTCTCGAACACGGGCAACAACGCGATCCTCATCGAGAACTGTTACAACGTGAACCTCGCCGCCCAGAGCGGCACGGTCACCGGCGGCGGCGAGATCCGCCTGGCGGCGCGCTCGGAGTTCGCGAACAACCGGGACATCACCGTCCAGAACCTCACGGTGACGAACTCGTCGATCCGCGAGAGCCCCTGCGGCGAGAACACCACGTTCCGCAACAACCGGCTGGTGAACAGCAGCCAGTCGATCTGCTGACGCCCTGCCGGCGTCTTGCTGACACAAGAGGACGGGGTGCGGCCTGGTGTGCCGCACCCCGTCCCCGTACACCCGCCCGGCCGCCCGGCCTCAGCTCGTGGTGAGCATGCCGGCCCGCAGCCGCTTCAGCGTCCGCGACAGCAGCCGCGAGACATGCATCTGGGAGCAGCCGAGCCGCTCGCCGATCTCCGCCTGCGTCAGCTCCTCCACGAACCGCCAGTGCACGATCTTGCGCTCGCGCTCGTCGAGCTCGGCGATCATCGGGGCCAGCGCGTGGAAGTCCTCGACCAGTTCCAGCGCGGCGTCCTCGGTGCCGATGAAGTCCGCGAGCACGCTCTCGCCGTCCGGCTCGCTGCCGATGGCGGCGTCCAGGGAGGCGGAGTTGTAGCCGTTGGAGGCGATCCGGGCCTCGTTGACCTCTTCCTCGGTCAGGCTCATCAGCTGCGCGAGTTCGGCGGTCGTGGGCGTACGGCCGAGCCGGCTGCGCAGTTCCTCGGTGGCGCGGGCGAGCTGCACCCGGGCCTCCTGGAGGCGGCGCGGTACGTGCACGGACCACGAGGTGTCACGGAAGAACCGCTTGATCTCGCCGACGATGTAGGGGATCGCGAAGGAGGTGAACTCCACCTCGCGGGAGAGCTCGAACCGGTCGATCGCCTTGATCAGCCCGATCATGCCGACCTGGACGATGTCCTCCATCTCCTCCGGGCCCCGGCTGCGGAACCGGCCGGCCGCGAAGCGGACGAGGGACATGTTCATCTCGATGAGGGTGTTGCGCGCGTACTGGTACTCGTGCGTGCCCTCCTCCAGCTCCGTCAGCCGGCGGAAGAACTGCTTGGACAGCTCCCGGGCGTCCTTCGGCGCGACCTGACCGGGATCGGCGACCTCCGGCAGTTCGGTCACTGTCTGAGCTCGGTCGGTCCGCGCCATCGTCGACGTCACTGTTCGCCCTCCCTGTTCGTTCGGCCCGGCTCCAGGCACCGGCTCTCCGCGTCTACCCCGGTTCATCCGAAGCACGCACCCGGGTCAACGACGAAAATTACGGAGCAGCCGTACGAGGGCGAAGACGACGGTGAGCACGGCGGCGACGACGAGGAACACCTCACCCCAGACCGGCAGGTCGACCCCGGCCCCGGGAAAGGCGAGGGGAAGGACGGGCACGGGCACCGCCCTCACCCCTCCGCGATCACGACCGCCGAGGCCACCCCGGCGTCATGGCTGAGCGACACGTGCCAGGACCGTACGCCCAGCTCGGCGGCGCGCGCCGCCACCGTCCCCGTCACCCGCAGCCGGGGCTGCCCACTGTCCTCGCACCACACCTCGGCGTCGGTCCAGTACAGCCCCGCGGGCGCGCCGAGCGCCTTGGCGAGCGCCTCCTTGGCGGCGAACCGCGCGGCGAGCGAGGCGACACCGCGCCGCTCCCCACTGGGCAGCAGCAACTCGCTCTCCAGGAAGAGCCGCTGGGCCAGCCCCGGCGTCCGCTCCAGCGACGCCGCGAACCGCTCGATCTCGGCCACGTCGATCCCGACTCCGATGATGCTCATGCGGGCACCTTACGAGGACGGGAGCGGGGGCGGAGGCGGGGGCATGCCGCGGTGAACGCCCACCGACAGGTGATCGTCGGGCCACTCGCGAGCCCCGTCAGGCCGCGCCCAGCTCGCACCAGACCAACTTCCCCCGGCTACCGTTCCGGGACAGCGGCTGCCACCCCCACAGCTCGGAACACGCCCGCACCAGTTCCAGCCCCCTCCCCTCCTCCCTCTCCCATTCCACGGCCTGGTCGAAGGAGACCGGCGGTTCGGGCGGCGCCGGGTCGCTGTCCCACGCCCCGATCCGCAGCACGCCGGCCGTCCAGCCCACCCGCAGGGCCGCAGGCCCCTTGGTGTGCCGTACGGCATTGGCGACCAGCTCCGCCGCGAGCAACTCGGCGACGTCGACCAGTCCGATCAGCCCGTGCATCGTGAGGATGAGACGAAGGGTGCGGCGGCTCACCGTGACCGCACGGGGGTCGTTGGGGATGGAGAGGGAGTACTCCCAGGACTCGTTTTCGGGCATGCGTGAACTCCGTTCGGCTGATGAGGGATTGCGACTCGCGGGCGGTGGCAGTGCCGCAGCCGTCATGGCAGGACGGAGCGGTGCGCTTCCGGCATCCCGGCAATTCGCAGCGTGTGCGTCGCGTCACCGAACGTAGGGCTAACCTGTCATCCCAAGCAAGCCGACCGCGTAATCTGAACCCGAACGAGCCGCATCACCGGTCGGGTTGAATCAAGGAGCAACAGTGGTCCTGAGGCGCGAGCCCACCGCACGTCAAATGCGCCTGGGAACCGAGTTGCGCAGACTTCGCGAAGCGGCGGGCCTTACGGCTCGCGAGGCAGCAGCCCTGCTCGGAGCAGGTCGCGTCCAGATGAGCCACATCGAATCCGGACTTACGGGCGTCAGCGAGCAGCGACTACGCCGCCTCGCCTCCCACTACGCCTGCATGGACCACGAGTTCATCGATGCTCTGGTCTCGATGGCCACCGACCGAACCCGCGGCTGGTGGGAGGAGTACCGAGGCCTCCTGCCCACGTCGTTCCTCGACTTGTCTGAACTGAACCACTACGCCTCGTTCCGGCGCGACGTCGCAATCCTCTATGTGCCAGGCCTGTTGCAGACGGAGGAGTACGCCCGCGCCGTCTTCTCCTCTCGAGTTCCTGAACTCACCGACGAAGAACTTGAGTTGCGCGTACGTCATCGCATGAAGGGCCAGGAGATCACTGTCCCGTACGAGTTGGTGATCCACGAGGCGGCCCTGCGTATCAGGGTCAGCAATCGCACTGCCTCGCGGGCTCAACTCGCCAAGCTCCTGAGCCTCTCCGAAATGGAGAACATCACCGTGCGTGTCATCCCCTTCGACCTGGATGACTTCGCCAGAGCCGCCAGCACGATGACGTATGTGGGCGGCTCCGTACCCAAGCTGGACACAGTGGTGCGCGACGTACCTCAAGGCTCCGCCTTCATCGATTCCGAAGCACAACTCAGCGCCTTCCGAACACGGTTCCGTAAAGTGGAAGAAGTGTCCCTCGATCGCGAGCGATCACGGGACTTCATTCACCGGCTGACGAAAGAGCTGTGAGGGAGACCATGGACAACTGGCGCAAGTCCTCCTACTCAGGCCCCGACGACGGCAACGAGTGCGTGGAGATCGCAGACACTCCCACCCGTGTGAGCATCCGTGATTCGAAAGCCCCCGCCAGGGCTACCCTCACTTTCCCCACGGAAGCCTTCACGACCTTCGTGGAAGCCCTGAAGACCCACTCCCCTGGAAGGCCGGCATGACCACGCCCGGCCACTGGCGCAAGTCGTCCTACTCGGGCCCTGACGACGGCAACAACTGCGTAGAGATCGCGAACACTCCCACCCACACAGCCGTCCGCGACTCCAAAGCCCCGGCCAGGGCAACCCTCACCTTCCCGGCCGGAGCCTTCGCCACCTTCCTCGCCGGCCTGAAGGGCTACTCCACCGTCACCGACTTCGCCAGGTTCCGCGGCTGATCCACCTCGTTGCCCCGCGCCGTCGCCAGTTCGCAGGCGAAGACCTGCAGCGGCACCGTCGTCACCAGGGGCTGGAGCAGCGTCGGGGTGGCCGGGACGCGGATCAGGTGGTCGGCGTACTCGGCGACCGCCTCGTCCCCCTCCTCCGCGATGACGATCGTCCGCGCACCCCGCGCCCGGATCTCCTGGATGTTGGAGACGATCTTGTCGTGGAGGACGGACCGGCCGCGCGGTGACGGGACGACCACGACCACCGGCAGGTCGTCCTCGACCAGCGCGATCGGCCCGTGCTTCAGCTCGCCCGCCGCGAAGCCCTCCGCGTGCATGTACGCGAGTTCCTTCAGCTTCAGCGCGCCCTCCAGGGCGACGGGGTAGCCCACGTGCCGGCCCAGGAACAGCACCGTGTCCTTCGCGGCCAGCGACCGCGCCAGCTCCCGTACCGGCTCCATCGTCTCCAGGACGCGCTCCACCGCGCCGGAGATCGACGACAGGTCCCGCACCACCGCGCGGATCTCGTCCGCCCACTTGGTGCCCCGCACCTGGCCCAGGTACAGCGCGACCAGGTAGCAGGCGACGAGCTGGGTCAGGAACGCCTTGGTCGAGGCGACCGCGACCTCCGGGCCGGCGTGCGTGTACAGCACGGCGTCCGACTCGCGCGGGATGGTCGAGCCGTTGGTGTTGCAGATCGCCAGCACGTGCGCGCCCTGCTCGCGGGCGTGGCGCAGGGCCATCAGGGTGTCCATGGTCTCGCCGGACTGGGAGATGGCGATGACGAGGGTCTGCTGGTCGAGGATCGGGTCGCGGTAGCGGAACTCGCTGGCCAGTTCCACCTCGCAGGGGAGCCGGGTCCAGTGCTCGATGGCGTACTTGGCGATCAGTCCGGCGTGGAAGGCCGTACCGCAGGCGACGATGACGACCTTGTCGGTCTCGCGCAGGACGTTGGCCGGGATGCGGACCTCGTCCAGGGTCAGCGAGCCCGCCCCGTCGATCCGCCCGAGCAGCGTGTCGGCGACCGCCTTCGGCTGCTCGGCGATCTCCTTGAGCATGAAGGAGGCGTAGCCGCCCTTCTCGGCGGCGGAGGCGTCCCAGTCGACGTGGTAGGCGCGGACGTCGGCGGGGGCGCCGTCGAAGTCGGTGACCGTCACCGTGTCGCGGCGCAGCTCGACCACCTGGTCCTGGCCCAGCTCGACGGCCTCGCGGGTGTGCGCGATGAACGCGGCCACGTCGGAGGCGAGGAAGGCCTCGCCCTCCCCCACGCCCACCACCAGCGGGGAGTTGCGGCGCGCGCCGACCACCACGTCCGGCTCGTCCGCGTGGACGGCGACCAGGGTGAACGCGCCCTCCAGGCGGCGGCAGACCAGCCGCATCGCCTCCGCGAGGTCGGCGCAGGCGGAGAACTCCTCGGCGAGGAGGTGGGCGACGACCTCGGTGTCCGTCTCGGAGGCGAGGTCGTGGCCGCGCTCGGTCAGCTCGGCGCGCAGGGCGGCGAAGTTCTCGATGATGCCGTTGTGGACGACGGCGACCCGGCCCGCGTTGTCGAGGTGCGGGTGCGCGTTGGCGTCCGTCGGGCCGCCGTGGGTGGCCCAGCGGGTGTGCCCGATGCCGGTGCTCCCGGTCGGCAGCGGCCGTTCGGCCAGTTCCTTCTCGAGGTTGACGAGTTTCCCGGCCCGCTTGGCGGTGGCCAGCCCGCCGTCCGCGAGCACGGCGACGCCCGCCGAGTCGTAGCCCCGGTACTCAAGCCGCTTCAGTCCGGCCGTCACGACGCTCAACGCCGACTGTGGCCCCACGTATCCCACGATTCCGCACATGACCGGCAGCCTACGGTCCGTCAGCCGCCGGAAAAGGCCTTTGCCTGCCCGAAATCGGAAATTCCCACCGGTGCAGGAAGCACCGGTGGGAACGGAACGCGGGGGTGTCAGCCGAGCTTGGCGAGCTGCGCCTGGACCACGTCGGTGGGGTAGGCGAAGTCCTTGCCCGAACTGATCGACGCCAGGTTGGCGGCGGGGAAGTAGGCGACCGTGGAACCCTTGCGGGCCACGACGGCCTTCATCGGGGCCTTCACGCCCTCGGCGTCGACGGTCAGCGTCAGGGCCAGCGCCTCGTCGGCGCCCTCGGGCGCCTCCGTCTCGGCCACCTTCACGGTCTGCACCTTCTCGCCCTGGACGGTGGAGACGAACCCGCCGGCGCAGCCGTCGGCGGCCTTGCCCAGCTCCTCCATCGCCTTCTCCGCGCCGCCGTCCGCGTAGGCGGCAAGAGTGGCACGCACCGTGGCCACGTCGAGTGCCGCGTTCATCACGTCCTCGGCGTCACCGCTCGCGGCCGCGCTCTTGTCCGGCTCACCGATCCACATCCACTGCACCGTGGCCGACGGCTTGCCGACCACCGTGCCGGACTGGACGTACGCCAGCGCCGCGCACGCCTCGTCGTCCACCTCGATCTCGTCCTGCTTGGCGAAGTCCTTGGGCGACACCTGGTCCGTGACCTCGCCGCTCTTGACGTCGC
The DNA here is from genome assembly GCF_044390325.1 of Streptomyces sp. NPDC018964. Taxonomy (NCBI): domain Bacteria; kingdom Bacillati; phylum Actinomycetota; class Actinomycetes; order Kitasatosporales; family Streptomycetaceae; genus Streptomyces; species Streptomyces sp. NPDC018964. The sequence goes on along the minus strand of NZ_JBIRYZ010000004.1, from coordinate 93,740 downwards.
CGGACACCAGCGCCGCCTTCTTCAGCTCGGCGGCGGTGAGCGCCTCGGCCGCCGGCGCGGCGGAGGCGGAGGCGGCCGAGTCGCCCTTGCCCTTGCTGTCGTCGGCCTTGTCCTCGTCACCGGAGCCACCGCAGGCGGTGACGAGGAGGGCGAGCGCGGCGGCGGAGGCCGCGAGCGCGGTACGGCGGACGGCGGTGGTTCTCACGTGGGAACTCTTTCTCGAAGGCGCGGAGGACTCCGCAACGTATTGCGCGCAATTTAAACGGATCCTGAACACAGCTGCCGCACAGATGATCACCAGGAGATCACCCGGTATGCGACCGTGACAGCCGCGTGATCTCGGACGACCACGGGCGACGCCGTACGTGACACAGCCCACCCGCCACCTTGTTCAAACTCCGTTAACAATGGACTGTGATCTCTCCGGTCTCCTCGACACCCCAGAGCGCCCACCGGCAGCGGCCGGAGGCGACTCCCTACGTCGACCTCACCCGCGCCGAGTGGAGCGCGCTGCGCGACAAGACCCCGCTGCCCCTGTCGGCGGCGGAGGTCGAACGGCTGCGCGGCCTGGGTGACGTCATCGACCTCGACGAGGTGCGGGACATCTACCTCCCGCTGTCCCGGCTGCTCAACCTCTACGTCGGCGCCACCGACGGGCTGCGGGGCGCGCTGAACACGTTCCTCGGCGAACAGGGCTCCCAGTCGGGCACGCCCTTCGTCATAGGGGTCGCCGGTTCCGTGGCCGTCGGCAAGTCCACGGTGGCCCGGCTGCTCCAGGCGCTGCTGTCCCGCTGGCCCGAGCACCCGCGCGTGGAGCTGGTGACGACCGACGGGTTCCTGCTGCCGACGAAGGAGCTCCAGGAACGGGGCCTGATGTCGCGGAAAGGTTTCCCCGAGTCGTACGACCGCCGCGCGCTGACCCGTTTCGTCGCCGACGTCAAGGCGGGCAAGGAGGAGGTCTCCGCCCCCGTCTACTCCCACCTGATCTACGACATCGTCCCCGGCGAGAAGCTCACCGTGCGCCGCCCGGACATCCTGATCGTCGAGGGACTCAACGTCCTCCAGCCGGCCCTGCCCGGCCAGGACGGCCGCACACGCGTGGGCCTCGCCGACTACTTCGACTTCAGCGTGTACGTGGACGCCCGCACGGAGGACATCGAGCGCTGGTACCTCAACCGCTTCAAGCGGCTGCGCGAGACCGCGTTCCAGGACCCGTCGTCGTACTTCCGCAAGTACACCCAGGTCTCCGAGGAGGAGTCCCTCGACTACGCCCGCACGATGTGGCGCACCATCAACAGGCCCAACCTCGTGGAGAACATCGCCCCGACCCGGGGCCGGGCCACGCTGGTGCTGCGCAAGGGCCCGGACCACAAGGTCCAGCGCCTCAGCCTCCGCAAACTCTGACCACTACGCTGCCGCCATGCTGCACCTGCGCCTGATCACGCCGGCCGACAAGACCGACGACGCGGTCCGACTGATCGAGGGGACGGTCGGCACCACGCACCTGTGCGTGCTGACGGGCGCCGCCCGCGATCCCGCCGGGGACGTCGTGATGTGCGACGTGGCGCGGGAGGCGGGTGACGACCTGCTGAGCGAGCTCCAGCGGCTGGGGCTGGACGTCAGCGGTTCCATCGCCGTGGAGAACATCGACCTGTCGCTGTCGAAGCGGGCCGAGATGGCGGAGGAGGACGCGCCGGGCGAGGCCGCGGACGCGGTGCTGTGGGAGCACCTGACCGAGGCCACCCACGAGGAGTCGACCCTCTCGGTCACCTACCTCGCGTTCCTCACGCTGGCCACGATGATCGCGGCCTGCGGCGTGGTGCTGGACAACGCGATCCTGATCGTGGGCGCGATGGCGGTGGGCCCGGAGTTCGGGCCGCTGGCCGGCATCTGCACGGCGGCGGTGCAGCGCCGGCCGCGCCTCGCGCTGCGCTCGGTACTCGCCCTGCTGGTGGGCTTCGCGGTGGCGATGGCGGTGACGGTGGGGTTCAGCCTCTTCATGGACGCGGTGGGGCTGTTCACCGAGGAACAGTTGAAGGGCGAACGGCCGCAGACCGGCTTCGTGTACGCCCCCGACTGGTTCTCGTTCGTGGTGGCGGTCCTGGCGGGCGCGGCCGGCACGCTCTCGCTGACGTCCGCGAAGTCCGGCGCGCTGGTCGGCGTCGCCATCTCGGTGACGACGGTCCCGGCCGCCGCGAACGCCGCCGTGGCGCTGAGCTACGGCGACACGGTGCAGACCTGGGGCTCCACCGAGCAGCTCCTGCTCAACCTGGTCGGCATCGTCCTGGCGGGCACCGCCACCCTGCTGGCGCAGAAGTACTTCTGGGCCAGGCAGCACGAGCGGCTGCGCAGGCGCGCCGGGAACCGGCCGGCCGCCGGCTCGACGCCCTCCTGAGGACCGCCCTGCCCGAAGGCACGGGAGCCGGCACCGCAGGGGACCGGCGGATCCGGTCGCGGCCGGAACCGGCCCGGTGGAGCGGGGAGAGTACCCGCCCCGCTCCACCGGGCCGAGCCGGAACACCCTGGGCGGCTAGCCCAGCGCCGACTTCACCGCGTCCGCCAGGCGGCTCGCCACCGAGCGGGCCTGGTCGATGTCCGCGGCCTCGACCATGACGCGGACCAGGGGTTCCGTGCCGGAGGGGCGGAGGAGGACGCGGCCGGTCCCGCCCAGTTCGCGTTCGGCCTCGGTGACGGCCGCGGTGAGTTCCGCGGAGGTCCTCACGCGGGACTTGTCGACGTCCGGGACGTTGATGAGGACCTGCGGGAGGCGCTCCATCACCGAGGCCAGGTCCCGCAGGGTACGGCCGGTCTGGGCGACCCGTGCCGCGAGCAGCAGGCCGGTGAGCGTGCCGTCGCCGGTCGTCGCGTGGTCGAGGACGATGACGTGGCCGGACTGCTCGCCGCCGAGGGCGTAGCCCTTCTCCTTCATCTCCTCCAGCACGTAGCGGTCGCCGACCGCGGTCTGCACGAACCGGATGCCCTCGCGTTCCATGGCGAGCTTGAAGCCGAGGTTGGACATCACGGTCGCGACGACGGTGTCGGAGCGCAGTGCGGAACGTTCCCGCATCGCCAGCGCGAGCACGGCGAGGATCTGGTCGCCGTCGACCTCCTCGCCGGTGTGGTCCACGGCCAGGCACCGGTCGGCGTCGCCGTCGTGGGCGATGCCCAGCGCGGCCCCGTGCTCGACGACCGCGGCCTTCAGCAGATCGAGGTGGGTCGAGCCGCAGCCGTCGTTGATGTTGAGGCCGTCCGGGTCGGCGCCGATGGTGACGACCTCGGCCCCGGCCCGGGTGAACGCCTCCGGGGAGACCTTCGCGGCGGCGCCGTGCGCCTCGTCGAGGACGATCCTCAGACCGTCCAGCCGGTTCGGGAGGACGTCGACGAGGTGGGCGACGTAACGGTCGAGCCCCTCCTCGTAGTCCCGTACGCGGCCGACGCCGGCGCCGGTCGGACGGTCCCAGGGGGCGCCGGTGCGGTGCTCCTCGTACACGGACTCGATGCGGTCCTCCAGCTCGTCGGCGAGCTTGTGGCCGCCGCGGGCGAAGAACTTGATGCCGTTGTCCGGCATGGCGTTGTGGCTCGCGGAGAGCATGACGCCGAGGTCGGCGCCGAGCGCGCCGGTGAGGTGCGCCACGGCCGGTGTCGGCAGCACGCCGACCCGCAGGACGTCCACACCCGCGCTGGCGAGGCCCGCGACGACGGCGGCCTCCAGGAACTCTCCGGACGCGCGCGGATCACGTCCGACCACGGCGGTGGGCCGGTGTCCTTCGAACGTGCCCGCCTCGGCCAGTACGTGCGCGGCGGCGACGGACAGGCCCAGCGCCATCTCCGCCGTCAGGTCCGCGTTGGCGACACCGCGCACGCCGTCCGTGCCGAAGAGTCGTCCCACTTGTCCTCCTGAGGGTGCGTCAGTATCGAAAGCCGAGGCCGTGCCGGGGCGCCGGCCCCGTCCGCACGGCCCGCGGTCGTACCGCTGACGGTGCCGGTACCGGTGCGGTACCGGTGTCGGTGTCGATGTCGGTGCCGGTGGTGCGTCCGGCGGTCGCGATGCGAGTGCGGCTCCGCATCCGCGGCCACGCGCCGCAGCGGCCCTGTCCGGCCATCCGATCACATTAGCCTTTGAGCGCCTTGTGCCGTTATACGCCCACGGCAATGAATAAACGAACGCCCCGACAGCACTGTGGCGTGCCGCCGGGGCGTTCGGAGTACGCGCGAGCGCCTGCGATTAGCGCTTGCTGTACTGCGGGGCCTTGCGGGCCTTCTTCAGACCGGCCTTCTTGCGCTCGACCGCACGGTCGTCGCGCTTGAGGAAGCCGGCCTTCTTCAGCGGGCCGCGGTTGTTGTCGACGTCCGCCTCGTTCAGCGCACGGGCGACACCCAGACGGAGCGCACCGGCCTGACCGGAGACACCGCCACCCGCGATGCGGGCGATGACGTCGTAACGGCCCTCGAGCTCGAGCACCTTGAAGGGCTCGTTGACTTCCTGCTGGTGCACCTTGTTCGGGAAGTAGTCTTCGAGGGTGCGACCGTTGATCTTCCACTTGCCGGTGCCCGGGACGATCCGGACGCGGGCGATGGCGTTCTTGCGGCGGCCCAGGCCGGCGGCCGGCTGGGGCTCGCCGAAGCGGGAGGCCATGGACTCCGAGGTGTACTCGCCCTCGACGGGCACCTCGGACTCGGTGGTGTAGCTGTCGATGTCAAGCTCTTCGAGCGGCTGCTCGGCAGTGGTCTCGGCCACGATTCTCCTCAGATTCTCTTCAGTCTTAGGGGGTGGCCGGACTTACTGCGCGACCTGGGTGATCTCGAACGGCACCGGCTGCTGGGCAGCGTGCGGGTGCTGGTCGCCCGAGTAGACCTTCAGCTTCGAGAGCATCTGACGGCCCAGGGTGTTCTTGGGGAGCATGCCCTTGACGGCCTTCTCGATGGCCTTCTCGGGGTTCTTCGCCAGCAGCTCGTCGTAGCGGACGGAGCGCAGACCACCCGGGTAGCCGGAGTGGCGGTACGCCATCTTCTGGGTCCGCTTGTTGCCGGACAGGTGCACCTTGTCGGCGTTGATGATGATGACGAAGTCACCGGTGTCGACGTGAGGGGCGTAGATCGGCTTGTGCTTGCCACGCAGGATGGAGGCCGCGGTGGAGGCCAGACGACCCAGGACGACGTCCTGAGCGTCGATGACGTGCCACTGGCGCGTCACATCGCCGGGCTTGGGGCTGTACGTACGCACGGTTCGTAGCCTTCGCTTCTTCAGTGAATGAGTCCTGACAAGGTCACCGAAGACGATCACGACAGCCCTGACCGCACAGCGGTGACGCAAACCGCGTGCCGGTCGCTGGTCATCGGCCCGGTGGACCGGTGTAAGGGCCCCTCACGTGAGAATGAGTAAGCCACTACACACAACGAAAATGCAGGATACCCATCGTCGGCCGGACGGGTCAAAACGAGCCCATCCGTGAGGGGCTACACCGATTCTACGGCCGTACGCCGCCCCTCCGCCGCCCCACCCGGGCGGTCCGCCTCCCTCGTCCCCCGTACGCGGTGACGGGCGACCGCCACCGCCAGCGCGCACAGCGTGAAGGAGTCCCGGAAGGCCCGGCGCCTCCCCGACTCCAGCCACGGCCAGGTCACCCCCGGCAGCTGCGGCACCAGGGCGAGCCAGAACCAGGGCCGCCGCGCCACCGCCCCGGCGTACGGCAGACCGGCGAGCAGCAGCGGCAGGACGACCAGGAGGTAGTGGCTGTAGGAGGGCCGCGAGACCAGGAACGCCGAGAGCATCAGGCCCGCGGACGTCTCCGCCAGCCGCAGCTCCACCGGACCCGGCCCGTGCCAGCGCCGGTACGCGCAGACCACGCCCGCGGCGGCCGCGAGCAGGCCGAGCAGCGCGGCCGGGACCCCGGGCACGCCGAGCCGGGGCAGCACCGCCGCCGGCGAGGCCTCGTAGGCCCGCACGAAGGCGTCGTCGCCGCTCAGCAGGAACGGCAGGGTGCGGGTGAGGAAGCCCGTGGGGTCGGGCAGGAACAGCGCCACCGAGACCGAGGTGGCCGCCGGGATCAGCGCCAGCGCCGCCAGCGCCCTCCAGCGGCGCGCGAAGAGGAACAGCAGCGCCATCGGCGCCAGCAGCGGCTTCAGCGCCACCGCCACCCCGACGACCGCGCCCGCCGCGGTCCACCGGCCCCGGCTCGCCAGCAGCAGGCACAGCGGCAGCGCCAGCACGGCCGTCACCGTCCAGTTGCCCAGCCGCACCAACTGCCCGAACGGCGCGAAGCCGGCCGCGAGGCCCAGCAGCCCGAGGACGGCGAGCCTGCTGCGCAGCGGCACCCGGTGCAGCCGCAGGGCACAGGCCCAGCCGAGCGCGAGGGCCAGGACCACCGCCACCGGCACGGCCGCGCCGAGCACGGACCGCGGCAGCAGCGCCTGCGGGGCGGCGGCCACGACCGCGCTCGGAAAATAGAGGAAGTGCCGGTCGCCGTACGGCGCGCCACCGTCCAGCCAGGTCCGCGCGGCGTCCACGACGATCGCGTTGTCCATCCCTCCGTCCGAGGTCACCAGCACCGTACGCACCGTCAGCGCCCCCAGCACCGCCGCGAGTCCGGCCCACAGGGACCCTCCCGCGGGGTGCACCAACCACCCGGAGATGTCGCTTTTGCCCGTCGCCATGGCGGCAACGCTAGGGCCTGTGGGCCTCGTTGAGGCGGACCAGCACGCCCCGTGCCCCGTCTAAGATGCGCCCCATGAGTCTTGGGCAGGGGGGACCCCAGCAGCAGTGGGATCCCTGGAAACCGAATTCCCAGCAGCCCTGGAACGGGGGCGGCTCCGGCCAGTCACCCGACTGGGCCGCGCTCGCCGACGCCTCCGAGGCCCGCGCCAAGCGGCGCCGGCTGCTGTTCATAGGCGGCGGGGCGCTCGCGACCGTCGCGATAGGCACGGCCGTGGCGGTCGCCGTCGTCTCGGCGAACGGAAGCGGCGACGAGGCCTCCCCCAGCGCCTCCTCCCAGGTCCCCGGGGGCTCCGACATCGACATACCGAGCCCCACGGGCACGGTCCCGTCGTTCGCCCCGACGAGCGCCCCGCCGCCGCTGGACCCGAAGGACTTCATCGCCAGCGCGAAGAAGGACAAGGCCCCGCTGAGCCCCGACATCCTCTTCCCCGGCACCCAGCTGACCATGGGTGAGACGGTGTACAAGAAGGGCCCGACGGCGGACACCGAGAACTGCGCCTCGGCCGCGAAGTCCACGCTCCCGAAGGTCCTGAACGACAACGACTGCACCCGCCTGATCCGGGTCACCTACACCAAGGACGGCGTGGCGGTGACGGTCGGCGTGGCCGTCTTCGACACCGAGGCCCAGGCGACCGGGGCCAAGCGACAGGCCGACACCAAGAGCATCGTCAAGTCGCTCTCGGGCGGCGGTGTCGAGGACTTCTGCTCCGGCGCGATCTGCCGCACCACCACCAACGCCTACGGCCGCTACGCCTACTTCACCATCGCCGGCTTCACGTCCGGCAAGGACGTGACGACGAAGGACAAGGCCGTCTTCTCCGCCGGCGACGACCTCCAGACCTTCACGGTCCGCCAGATCCACCGCAGGGGCCAGGCCCAGGCGTCGGCGGCGGCGAACGAGTAGCGCCGCCGCCAAGGCGTCACAGCCGCTTGGCGCTGCGCAGCGTCTTGGCGTAGTAGCCGTTGCCGTCCAGGCGGGAGACGCCGCCGATGTCACCGATGGTCGGGCCGTTGACCTCCTCCCGGCTGGAGACGAAGATCAGGTGGCCCTCGGTGTCGTAGCCGAGCACCATGCCCACGTGGTCCAGCCGGTCCTTGGTACGCGTGTCGAGCTTGAAGAAGACGAGGTCGCCGGGCTGGAGCTGGTCGATGTTGGACGGCCGGTCGTCCGGCCCCACGCCGGCCAGCGGGAGCACGTCGACGCCCTCCTCGGAGCGGGCCATGCCGTTGGCGGTGCGCGGGAGGCCGTCGCCGGAGCCGGTGTCCGAGGACATCAGCGGGTAGCGGGCGCGGTAGCCGAGGACCATGCGGACGAAGCCCGAGCAGTCCAGGGACTTGGCGCGCATGGCCTCCGGCGCTCCGATCGTGCCGTCCCGGAACGGGTACTGGACGCCGAGGTAGTCGTAGAAGTCGGACTGCTCCAGGCGCAGGTCGCCGCCCTCGGCACCGGTGGTGTTCAGCGGTCCGAAGTTCGCGTCACCGGCGTAGACGATGCCCTGCTCGTCCTTCTTCTGCTTGGCTCCCGCCACGTACTGGAAGGCGAAGGCGAACAGGTCGTCCTCCTTGCTGTCCGCGTACTCGGCGTACCACTCCTCGAACCACTTCTCCTTCTCGGCGCCCTTCTTCCACGCCTCGGGCATGAGCCGGACCCAGTCCGTGGTGGAGACCTTGGAGGAGGTCGAGGTCGGCTCCTCGAAGGTGCGCGCCGGTCCGGTCAGCGTGGCGGTGCGCGCCCCGTCGGTGAAGACGGCCCGGATCTGGCCGTCGGCGCCGCGCAGGACCGAGCGCGCGGGGTTCTCCAGCCGGGACCACTTCACCTCGCCCTCGTCCTTCGAGGTGCCGCCGCCGGAGCCGCGGCCGCCGTCCAGGACCCCGATGTTCCTGACCTCCGTGACCCCCGGTTCCTCCTGCTTGCGCAGTTCCAGGGTGAGGTAGCCGGAAGTCGCGACGAGCACCAGTACCACGAGGCCCGAGACGACCGGACGCGACTTCTTCTTCGCTTTCCCTGCCACCGTTCACTCCTCCGTTGTCATCAGTCAGTGGTTCTCAGACGGTGGGCATGACGCCGAGCAACAGGCCGGCGGCGACGACGATGTAGGCCATGAGGGAGACCGTGCCCGTGGCCAGCAGGGTGGCGCCCTTGGGCTGGCGCACCATCTGGTAGGCGACCAGGCCGGGCACGATGAACCCGAGGGTCTGGTTGCCGTACAGGAGCGGGAACTCGATCGAGAGCACGATCATCACGGTGGCCTGGAGCAGCACGCCCAGCAGCACCACCGCGGCGAACAGCCGCTTGCCGTAGAGGATCACCAGCCGCTGCATGATCTTGGTGCCCGCGTAGGTCAGCGCGGTGACGCCCACCATCATGGCCGCGCGCTGGAGGTCCTCGATGAGGGTCAGCGCGATCCAGCCCGGCGTGATCATGCCGCCGGGGGACAGATTGGTGGTGAGGTAGCACAGCAGCGAGAAGAACAGACCTATGGCGATGCCCAGGGCGGCCATCTCGGGGGTCAGTGCGGCGGTGGTCAACGGGGTCTCCGGGCGGGTGAACGGGGTGGGCGAGGCGGGCGGCCCGCGGGTGGTCAGTGGCGCGGGGGCGGTCCGCCGCCCTCGGCGGTCGGATACCGGGTTCCGTCGTGGGGCTCGTCCGGGTCGGCGAAGAACGGGTCGTCGTAGTACGGGTAGGGCTCCGGGACGGGGTCGTACTGCTGCCCCGGGCCGCGCTGTCCGTGCTGTGTGGGCTGTTCGTACTGCGCGGGCTGTCCGTACTGCGTGGGCTGTCCCTGCTGCGGCGCGTACGGCCCGGCCTGCTGGGCCGGGATCCGGAGCACCGGGATCTCCTGGGTCTGCGAGGCCTGGTAGCGCTCCTCGTACGCCGTCGGGTAGGACGCGTACGGGTCCAGGCGCGGCGCCTGGGCCGGAGCCGCGGCGGCGGCCGGGCTCGGCGCCGAGTCACCGGTGTCGCTGTCGTCCGCCGGGAGCTCGGCCAGGTACTCCAGGAGCTCCTCGCCCTGGCCGTGGATGTTGCCGATGGCGACCAGGGAGGAGCCGTCGGACATGCGGCCGAGCAGGGCCGGCATGAACTCGTCGGCGGCACGCCGCTCGCCGCCCAGGTCGACCGCCCGGTCCCGCCACTGGGCGGGGATGGCGTCGATGGCGCTCTTGGACGGGTGCCCGATGACGAAGACGTTGTCGGGCTCCAGGTCGGGGATGATCTCGCCCATCTGCCCGTTGCGCTCCACGCGGTCCGGACGGCAGTTGATCACGACGTTGAGCGGGCGGCGGATCGCGCCGAGGTCGAGCAGCTGGTTGATGTTCATCAGCGTCGACTCGGGGTCGTTGGCCGCGAAGACGTTGGCGAAGGCGAGCCGCTTGCCGTCGGGGGCCACGTAGCGCTCCACGGAGAGCACGCCCGGGTCCGGCGGGGCGTCGTACATGCCCTGGAGGGCGACCTTGCGCTCCACTCCGAGCAGTTCGGCGACGACCAGGGCGATCGCCACGTTCTCCTTGAAGGTGAACCAGCTGAAGCCGCGCAGCTCCTCGTCGGTCACCATCTCGGGGTCGGCGTAGATCAGCTTGCAGTTACGGGCGTCCGCCTCCTCCTGGAGGATGTGGAAGCGGTCCTTCTCCGCGGTGACGCAGATGCCGTCCTCGGGCATCGACCGGCACAGCGAGCGGGCCACGTCGTCCAGGGTGGGGCCCATCTCGGCGAGGTGGTCCTCGCGGACGTTGCACAGCACGCCGATCGTGGAGCGGATCAGCTTGCTCTGGTTGACCTCCTGGAGCGCCGGCATGACCGCCATGCACTCGATGACGAGGGCGTCGGGCCGGTAGGTGGCGGCCCGGCGGACGATGCCGATCTGCTCGACGACGTTGGCGATGCCGAACTTGCGGTAGACCGGCTCCTCGGTGGCGTCGGGGTGGATGAAGCGCGCCGCCGTGCCGGTCGTCTTGGCCACGGTGACCAGGTCGCCGCCGCGCAGCGCGCCCGCGCACAGCCGGGTGATGGAGGACTTGCCCCGGATGCCGTTGACGAGCACGCGGGACGGGATGGAGTGCAGGGCGGCGTAGTGCCGGCGCTGCTCCACGATGCCCGCGACGAGCAGGAACAGGCTGCCGACCAGCAGAACGAAGTACAGGTAGAGCACGAGTCACCTTCCTCCGGCGCCGAGCCGGGGCTCGGCGGACCGGCGTGCCTGGTTCTGACGGCGGGCCTGCAGCTGCTGGCGGAGCAGTTCGAGGCTGCGTACGACGGCCCCGACCTCGTCCTGGTAGCGGGGGTAGTGCACGGTCTTGAGGTCTCCGTCGGCGAGCTTCTCGGCGCTGGTGGCCAGCGCCCGCAGCGGCCGGGCGACGACCAGGTACACCCAGCCCAGGCAGACCACGATCGCGGCGAGGCCGAGCAGACCGGCGAGCACGCTGCGGTCCTCGCGCTCGAAGGCGGCGATCTGGAAGTGCTTGGCGTTCTGCCAGCTGACGACGGTCCAGCCGAGGTCGGAGGCGACACCACCGCCGGAGAAGGCGGCCGCGGCGGCGACGGTGACGCCGCCGCCCTCACGGATGAGCAGGCCGTTCTCGACGGGCCCGGCGCCGACCGGCACGTTGCCCGCCCGCACCAGGTCGGGCAGGGTGTCGTTCGGCAGGTCCTCGAAGGCGAGGAAGCCGTCGCTGGCGGCGAGGGTGTCGGCGTCGGCGTTCACGACCCGGACCTCACCGAGGCCGGGCCGCTTCAGCAGCGAGTTCAGGAACTCCACGCGCACCTCGCCGACGAGCGTGGTCCCCTCGTGCCCGGGCACCGGCGCGCCGGCCTGGATCACGGGCTTCTTGTCGCCCTTGCCGGAGACGCGGACCAGGGGGAGGTCCTTGTCGTCGCTCCAGTCGTGCGGGTCGCCGCCGGCCCGGGCGACGGTCTCGCCCGCCTCGTCCACGACGTACAGCGCCTGGTAGCGGGTGTGCTCGCGCAGGGCGTCGGCCAGCAGGTCGCCGGTGGCGTCGGGGTCGTCGGCGTCGATCAGCCGGGAGGTGGAGACCAGGTCGGCCTGGGCCTCGTTCAGCGCCCGGCGGACCCGGTCGGCGACCAGGTCGGTGCGGTCGCGCTGGTCGTTGACCATGGTGGCGGGCACGCTGACCGAGTCGTCGGTGCGGTTCAGCAGCAGGCCGACGGGCACGCACCACAGCAGCAGCAGTACGGCGGTCACCGCGAGCGGCACGCGTACGCCGAGGCGGGCCTTGCCGCGCCCGGTGCCGGGTCCCTCGGCGTCGCCGGAACCGTCGAGCTGGGTCCGCAGGTGTTCCAGGGCTGCGCCGATCCGGGCGGCCTCGCCCCAGCGGGGCACCGAGACGGGCCGGGTCAGGTCGCCCCGGGCGAGCCGGCGGGACTCCAGGAACAGCCGCAGCAGCGGCCGCTGCACGGCCGCCCACAGCACGGCCGCGGCCAGCAGGCCGAGCACGACCAGGGCGCCGGCCGTGATCAGTCCGTACAGTTCCCGGCCGGTGTCGGTGGCGCCCTGCTGCTGGACCACGGGGAGCATGGCCACCACGGTGAGGCCGAGGCCGGCGGCGACGCTGTCCTTCTCCTCCGGGTCGGAGGAGGCGAGCGAGGCGTATCCGGCGGTGGTGATCCGGCCGTTGTAGTCGTCGCCCAGCAGGGTGCCGCTGACGCCGGGGTAGCCGCGGGAGCCGGGCTCCTTGGCGCTGACGGGGTGCTCCTCGGTGCGGGCGGCGGCCTGGTCGGAGAGGCGGGACATCTGCTTCTGGAGGAACTCGAGCTCGTCGCGCTGCTTGTCCGAGTTGAGCGCCTCGGACTCCTCGAACCCAGCCGTGGCGAGGACCTCACCGTCCCGCGCCACGACGGACATCGTCCGGAACGGACCCATGGTGACGTTGGGCACCGCCAGACTGTTGGAGGCGACCAGCAGGTACTGCGGCCCCTCCTTCCAGTCGAGGACCGCCATCGTCATCAAGCGGACGTCCCCGGTCTCCAGCCGCACCATGCGCGGGGTGAGGGCGTGCTCGCCGGTGAGGACGTCCTTGTCGAGCCAGGCGAGAGGAATCCTTTCGCCGCGCGCGGCGAGCACATCCCCGCTCCCGAGGTCCACCACCGTGGTGCCGGTCCACTTCTGATAGGTCTTGCCGAGGTCGGACAGAACGTCCTCCGGCTCGACCCGCTCTCCCTTGTTCAGCGCTTCGGCGGTGCGCTGCAGGTCCGTGACCCGCTCGTCGATCGAGGCGCGGAGCGCGATGGCGCCGTCCTCCGCGAAGTGCTGCTGCGAGGTCAGGACCGCCTCGGGCACCACGGCGTCACCGCCGGGCCCGAGCACCTTCGCCGTCAGGCCGGCCAGGGCGACGATGAGCAGACACAGCACTGCGATCGGGGGGCGGATACCGCCCAGGAGCGGCATGTCCGCACGTCTGCGGCTGCGTCGCCGCCCCGTCTTCCGGGAGTTCGCGGCACGACTCGATGTCACCGATCTTCTTCCTTGGTCGCTGCGGGGTATCCAGCGCTCGCTGGACGCACCGCTCGCGCGGCCGTGCGACGCCGTCACTCAAAAGACTGATAAACAATGAAAAGGTTGTGCTCTGAGCGCGAGGAGGTGCTTATGGTGCTCGTCACTCCTCCAGTGGCAACGCCTTCAGGCCGTCGCCTCCCGGAGCACCGCGGTTGTAGAGGAACCCGCTGGTGCGTTCCTCCGCGAGCCGGAAACGGGCGAGCCGTTCCTCGGAGAGGTCGCCGGGCTCGTCCAGCACGCTCCGCACGTCGCGCACCCGGTGGTCCACGACCGCCCCGTCCGGCAGCTTCTCCCCGGGCTGGACCTCAGGCGGAACTTCCACCAGCGTGGTGCGGTAGCGGGCGCTGACGTCCCAGCCGTCCGCGGTCTCCTTGAACTCGAACCAGCCGATGGCCCCCTCCTCGGTGATCCCGCTGGGGGAGGAATGCCGGGCGACCTGGTTGCCGAGGCTGTACGCGACCCATGTCCCGTTGACCTTCTGGATCGGCTGCACGACATGGGAGTGGTGACCGATCACGAGGTCGATGCCCGTCTCCTCGCTGATCCACTGCGCCAGCTCCAACTGCGAGGTACTGGGCTCGTTGTAGTACTCGGCTCCCCAGTGGACGGACAGGATGACGACCTCGGCGCCCTTCTCCCGGGCGCGGGTCTCGGCGTTCCGGATCTCGGACGAGCCGGTCCGGTTGAGCACCCAGCGCTTGCCCTCGGGCGTCGGATGGACGAAGGACTCCCAGGAGTACGACAGGTGCGCGACCTTGACGCCGTTGACGTCACGGATGTTGATCTTCTCGGCTTCCTTGGCCGTCCGAGCCGAGCCGGTGTGCCCGAGGCCCACCTCGTCCATGGCGTCCAGGGTGTTCCGCACACCCGTCATGCCGTGGTCGTAGGTGTGATTGGAGGCGGTGGAGCAGGTGTCGTACCCCACATCCTTGATCGCTGTCAGGATCTGCGGGGGCACCAGGAATTCCGGGTACCCCTCGAAGGGGCCCTCGGGCTTGCCGACGGGCGTCTCCATGTGACAGATCGCCAGGTCGGCCTCGCTGATGACCGGCTTCACCCCGGCCAGCAGCGGACCGAAGTCCAGCCCCGCCTCGCCCTCTCCGGTCTCCTCGGCGTCCTTGGCCGCCTGCTCGACCAGCTCGGGGTGGATGAGGATGTCACCCGCAGCGGCCACGGTGAACGAGCGCCCACCCGGCTTCGCCTGCGGCTCCGCGGTCCCGGAGCCGCACGCGGCGGTGAGGGACACGGCGGCCACCAGGATCGTCACGGCGCGACCCATACGGAGAGACTTACTAAATGTCACCGAAACATGTTCACATGCCTCACACAGGCAGCTCTGGCTTTACTGTCACAAGACAGCCACATTTTCTGCGCGTTCTTGGTCTGATCGGTTTGTTTCTGGCGCTGACCGGTTGTCAGACGTCCCCCGACTCCTCCACCGAGGACTCCGCACCCACCTCCCGGGAACTGGTCGACCTGCGCGACCGCGTCCTGTCGTACACGGAGGGACTGAGCCCCGACGACTCCTACGCACCGCCCGACGAGGAGCAGCGCGCACGACTGGCCGAGGGGGTCGGGCGCCTGCTGGAGGGGAACGCACGCGACGCCGAGCGGCTGCTCGCCCCGATCGGACTCGGTGTCACCCGGCTCACCGACACCGAGTCCGGCCGCCGCTACGACGAGGTGGCGGCCACCGGACCGGGCGAGAGCGCACGATGGGGCCGGCTGTACGTGACCGCGGATTCCCGCCTCGGCTGGAACGCGCAGGTGCCGCACCCCGTGTCCGACCGGGACACCGAGGCCCTCGGCGTACGGCTGCTGGAGGACACCCCCGGCGGGGCGCTGGTCCTGGCCGGCGCCCACCGCCGGGCCGGGCGGGGGGACGCCGCCGACGTCGCCCACCGCGAGGACAGCGCCTTCCACACCATCGTCGTGGAGCTGCAGAAGCGCGACGTGCCCGGCGTCCAGCTGCACGGATTCGCCGAGTCCACCACGGACCGCTACGACGCCGTCCTGTCCACCGGTGCCGCTCAGAGCGCGCCCGAGGAGGTCTCCGCCCTGGCCGACCGCATGGAGTCGGACGGACTGCGGGTCTGCCGGGGCTGGTCGGCGCGCTGCCCCCTGGAGGGCACGACGAACGTCCAGGGCCGGGCGGCCCAGCGGCAGCACACGACCTTCGTCCACCTGGAACTCGCCCCCGGTGCCCGGGGGGACGGCCGCGACGCCGACGAGGCGGCCGACGCCGTGGCCGGCCTGCTCACCGCCTGGGCGGAGGACTGAGCGGCCCGCCCCGGCGGGATCAGCAGCAGCCGGCCGTCGGCAGGGTCCGCTTGTTGCGGGCCTCCCTGCTGCGGGCCGCGAGGAGTTCGTCGGCCGGGTAGCCGACCTCCTCCAGGGTCAGGCCGTGCGGGCGTACGACGTGGACGGCCGAGTCCCGTACGCCCGCCGCCAGTACCTTGCCCGGCCAGTCCGGCGGGCGGTGGCCGTCGCCGACGAACAGCAGCGCGCCGATCAGCGAGCGGACCATGTTGTGGCAGAAGGCGTCGGCCCGGACGGTCGCCGTGACGATCCCGTCCTCGCCGCGCACCAGGCTCAGCTCCTGGAGGGTCCGGATGGTCGTGGCCCCCTCCCGCTTCTTGCAGTACGCGGCGAAGTCGTGCTCCCCCAGCAGAGCGCGGGCCGCCTCGTTCATGGCGTCGACGTCGAGCGGCCAGTCGTGCCACAGCACGTGCCCGCGCAACAGCGGGTCCACCCCGCCCGGGTTGTCGGTGACGCGGTAGGCGTAGCGCCGCCAGATCGCGGAGAACCGGGCGTCGAAGCCGGCGGGCGCCTCCCTGAGCGCCCACACCCGTACGTCCCTGGGCAGCCGCCCGGCGAGCCGCTTGAGCAGCTTCGCGTGGTGCTCGGCCCACACCTCCCGCGGCAGGTCGACGTGGGCGACCTGACCCCGGGCGTGCACACCGGCGTCGGTACGGCCGGCCACGGTCAGCTCGTACGTCGTCCCCCCGGACCGCGTCACGGTCCGCAGCGCGTCCTCGATCTCCCCCTGCACGGTCCGCCGCCCCCCGGCCTGCTTGGCCCACCCGGAGAACTCGGTCCCGTCGTAGGACAGGTCGAGGCGGACCCGCACGAACCCTGGCTGCACTTCGTCACTCACACCAAAGATCCTCTCACCCACGCGAAAGCGGGCCCGCTCCTGAAAAGGAACGGACCCGCAACGCGCCCCAAAGGGGCGCGGGGCTGTGCTCGACATGCGGCTCCGCCGCGTGGGCGCGATCAGCCACAACGGCGCCGCAGCCGCAAACGCACAGCCCCCCGCCAGAACGCTTACGCGTCCTTCGACTCCTCGGCCGGAGCCTCAGCAGCCTCGTCCTTGGTCGTGTCGACCTTGGTCTCGGCGGCCTCCGCGTCCTTGGCGGCACGCTTGGTGGCGGCCTCGGCCTCGCCGGTCGCCTCCTGCGCCACGGTCAGCGCCTCGACCAGCTCGATGACGGCCATGGGCGCGTTGTCGCCACGGCGGTTACCGATCTTGGTGATGCGGGTGTAGCCACCGGGACGGTTCTCGTACCGCGGGCCGATCTCGGTGAAGAGCGTGTGGACGATGCTCTTGTCCGTGATCACCTGGAGCACCTGACGGCGGTTGTGAAGGTCGCCCTTCTTCGCCTTGGTGACCAGACGCTCGGCGTACGGACGCAGCTTGCGCGCCTTCGCCTCGGTGGTGGTGATGCGGCCGTGCTCGAACAGCGCCTTCGCGAGGTTCGCGAGGAGGAGCTTCTCGTGCGCGGCGCTGCCGCCCATACGGGCGCCCTTGGTGGGCCTCGGCATGGTGTTTCTCCTAGGTGTCTGCCCCGGCCGTATCAGGTACCGGGGTCAGTATCCGAGCAGGCGGTCGCCCGTCGGAGATCCGAGCACAGGTCCCGAAGGGACCGTGCTCGGAAGGGGCGCGGGCGGTATCGACATGCGACTCCGTCGCGTGGGCGCGACAAGCCACAGCGCACCCGCACCCGAGTACGGGCCGGAAGGCCCGAGCTCTCAGTACTGCTCGGTTTCCACGAAACCGGCATCCGCGTCGTCGTCCGCACCAAAGGCGTCCGCGGCCGCGGTCGGGTCGAACCCGGGAGGCGAGTCCTTGAGCGCGAGGCCCATGCCGGCGAGCTTGGCCTTGACCTCGTCGATGGACTTCGCACCGAAGTTGCGGATGTCGAGCAGGTCCGCCTCGGAGCGGGCGACGAGCTCACCCACGGAGTGGATGCCCTCACGCTTGAGGCAGTTGTACGACCGAACGGTGAGCTCCAGCTCCTCGATCGGCAGCGCCAGGTCGGCGGCGAGGGCGGCGTCCGTGGGGGACGGGCCCATGTCGATGCCCTCGGCGTCGATGTTCAGCTCGCGGGCGAGACCGAACAGCTCGACCAGGGTCTTGCCGGCGGAGGCCATGGCGTCACGCGGACGCATCGCCTGCTTGGTCTCGACGTCGACGATCAGCTTGTCGAAGTCGGTGCGCTGCTCGACACGGGTCGCCTCGACCTTGTAGGTGACCTTGAGAACCGGCGAGTAGATCGAGTCGACCGGGATGCGCCCGATCTCCTGGCCCACCTGCTTGTTCTGCACGGCGGAGACGTAGCCGCGACCGCGCTCGACGGTCAGCTCCATCTCCAGCTTGCCCTTGCCGTTGAGCGTGGCGAGGACGAGGTCGGGGTTGTGCACCTCGACACCGGCCGGGGGCGCGATGTCAGCGGCGGTGACCAGACCCGGGCCCTGCTTGCGCAGGTACATCACGACCGGCTCGTCGTGCTCCGAGGAGACGACCAGCTGCTTGATGTTGAGGATCAGGTCGGTGACGTCCTCCTTGACGCCCGGCACGGTGGTGAACTCGTGCAGGACGCCGTCGATGCGGATGCTGGTGACGGCGGCACCGGGGATCGACGACAGGAGGGTACGGCGGAGCGAGTTGCCGAGGGTGTAGCCGAAGCCCGGCTCCAGCGGCTCGATCACGAACCGGGAGCGGAATTCGTCGACGACCTCTTCGGTCAACGAGGGACGCTGAGCGATCAGCATGTGGTGATCAGATCCTTCTTTCGTGGACGCCCGCTATTTGACGCCCGACGGAAACCGCACCCGGTGAAAAGTGCGGGTACTGCAAGGGTACGGGCGGCACGGCCCTTACGAGCCGTACCGCCCGGAACCACAGGAAGCCGGTGCCTCAGACGCGGCGGCGCTTCGGCGGGCGGCAGCCGTACTGCGACACTGCGGGGGACGACCCCCGCACCCCCAGCAGGGGGCCGACCGGAACCGGCCGGTGCCTCAGACGCGGCGGCGCTTCGGCGGGCGGCAGCCGTTGTGCGGGGTCGGGGTGACGTCCTGGATGGAGCCGACCTCGAGGCCCGTGGCCTGCAGGGAGCGGATCGCGGTCTCACGACCGGAGCCCGGGCCCTTGACGAACACGTCGACCTTGCGCATGCCGTGCTCCTGGGCGCGGCGGGCGGCCGACTCGGCGGCCATCTGCGCGGCGAACGGCGTGGACTTCCGGGAGCCCTTGAAGCCGACGTGGCCGGCGGAGGCCCAGGAGATCACGTTGCCGGACGGGTCCGTGATCGAGACGATCGTGTTGTTGAACGTGCTCTTGATGTGCGCGTGGCCGTGAGCGACGTTCTTCTTTTCCTTGCGGCGCACCTTCTTGGCAGCGCCCTGACGACCCTTGGGGGGCATGTCGTTCTCCTACGGGAGGTGGTCGGTCCTACAGCGAAGACCGTGGACAGAGGTCCGCTGCGGACTACTTCTTGCCCGGCTTCTTCTTGCCGGCGATGGCGCGACGCGGGCCCTTGCGGGTACGCGCGTTGGTGCTGGTGCGCTGACCGCGGACGGGCAGGCCGCGACGGTGACGCAGACCCTGGTAGGTGCCGATCTCGACCTTGCGGCGGATGTCGGCCTGGATCTCGCGACGGAGGTCACCCTCGGTCTTGATGTTGTTGTCGACGTACTCGCGGATCGCGACGAGCTGCTCCTCGGAGAGGTCGCGGACGCGGGTGTTCGGGTCGACGCCGGTGGCGGCCAGCGTCTGCTGCGAAAGGGTCCGGCCGATGCCGAACACGTAGGTGAGGGCGATCTCCACGCGCTTTTCGCGCGGGATGTCAACACCGGAAACGCGTGCCATTCAATGGCTCCAGTTGATTGTCGGAGGTCTTCCACAGGACCGGATCCCAGCCCGCCGTACCAGGTACGGACCGGGTCCCCGGCCTCCGAGCCGGGGGTGTCGAGCCGTGCGGCTCGGGACCTGCGTATGAACATGTATTGCTCGCGTCGCGCGAATTTCTGCGGAAGTCGCAGAGGGTCGATCGTGCTGCGGTCAGCCCTGGCGCTGCTTGTGGCGCGGGTTCTCGCAGATGACCATGACCCGGCCGTGACGGCGGATCACCCTGCACTTGTCGCAGATCTTCTTGACGCTCGGCTTGACCTTCATTGAGTGAAGTTCTCCGGGCTCAGTGCCCCTGCGCCATACGGAGCCGGGGCAAGGGAAAGATCTACTTGTACCGTTGGAGTTCTCTTCCCGACGAGGCGGGAAGACTCTCCCCTGGATCGCTCCGGGGAGTTTGACAGGCCGAGCCTGTCCCACGACGACCCTCCCGGCCGCCGGGGCGGGTACGGGACCCGCCCGAGCTCACTTGTACCGGTAGACGATCCGGCCACGCGTCAGGTCGTACGGAGACAGCTCCACCACGACCCGGTCGTCAGGGAGGATGCGGATGTAGTGCATGCGCATCTTGCCGCTGATGTGTGCCAGGACCTGGTGGCCGTTCTGGAGCTCGACCTTGAACATGGCGTTCGGAAGAGACTCGACGACAGTGCCCTCGATCTCGATGGCACCTTGCTTCTTGGCCACGCTTCGCCCTTCGAATCGACTACCTTGATCGACTCTGGCGTGCACCGCGTGTCTTACACGCGGACATGCGGGTACACAAGAGCCGACGAGTCAGTCTACGTCAGCGCACCCGGAAACACGAATCGGGAATCCTGCCCCGTCCCGGAGATCCTTAACCGGGCGGGGCCCGCCCTCGACGCCGCCCTCCGGCCGGCGGGTCCGCCCGGGGGCCCGTCGTCAGCCGAGCGGGTCCGGAGCCGCCGTGACGCCCATCTCCGCGAGCTTGGCCTTACCCCCGTCGGGGGCCGTCAGGACCAGCGGTCCCTGCTCGGTGAGGGCGACCGAGTGCTCCCAGTGGGAGGACCAGGTGCCGTCGGTGGTGATGACCGTCCAGTCGTCGGAGAGGACCTTCGTCCTCGGGGTGCCCAGGGAGACCATCGGCTCGATGGCGAGGCAGAAGCCCGGGACCAGCTTGGGGCCCTTGCCCCGCTTGCGGTCGACGTAGTTCAGCAGGTGGGGGTCCATGTGCATCTCGGTGCCGATGCCGTGGCCGCCGTAGTCCTCGATGATCCCGTACTTGCCGCCGCCCGGCCGGGGCTGGCGGCGGATGTACGTCTCGACGGCGCGGGAGATGTCGACGAGCCGGTTGCCCTGCTTCATGGCCGCGATGCCGGCCCACATCGACTCCTCGGTCACCCGGGAGAGCTCCACCAGCGCCGGGGAGTGGCCGGACCCGACGAACGCGGTGTAGGCGGCGTCGCCGTGCCAGCCGTCGACGATCGCGCCGCAGTCGATGGAGATGATGTCGCCGTCCTTGAGGACGACCTCGTCGGAGGGGATGCCGTGGACGACGACCTCGTTCACCGAGGTGCAGATCGTCGCGGGGAAGCCGCCGTAGCCGAGGAAGTTCGGCTTGGCGCCGTGCTCCGCGAGCACCTTGCGGGCGACCTGGTCCAGATCCTTGGTCGTGGCCCCGGGCACGGCGGCCTCACGGGTGGCCGCGTGGATGGCGGCGACGACCAGCCCCGCCTCACGCATCTTGGCGATCTGCTCAGGGCTCTTGATCTGCACCATGGGGACGACGGCCTTTCTGAACCAGCAGGGAAGCACGAACGCCTCCAACGATACGGGGCCCCGGCCCCACCACCACGAGCAGCCGCACGCCACCACCGCGGGCGGTCGTGGCCCCTGGTGCCTCAAAGGGCCCGGGAGGCGCCTCCCCGGGGCGGCACGGGTGGGCGAAGCACCCCCTCTGGGGGAGGCGTCCCGCAACCGCCGGGCCGCGCGACCCACCCCCGGTCAAGCCGCAGCCGCGGCCCCCGTGCGAAGGAACCGCGGCTGCAACCG
The DNA here is from genome assembly GCF_044390325.1 of Streptomyces sp. NPDC018964. NCBI lineage: Bacteria > Bacillati > Actinomycetota > Actinomycetes > Kitasatosporales > Streptomycetaceae > Streptomyces > Streptomyces sp. NPDC018964. The sequence goes on along the minus strand of NZ_JBIRYZ010000004.1, from coordinate 72,313 downwards.
ACGTACGGCCTACTTACCGCTCTTCAGCGCCTCCAGCGCGCGCTCCGTGACCTCGTCGACGGGCCCCATCGCCGAGATGGTGACGACCAGCCCCTGCGCCCGGTAGTAGCCGATGATCGGCTCGGTCTGCGTGTGGTAGACCTCCAGCCGGGTCCGCACGGTCTCCTCGGAGTCGTCGTCCCGCTGGTACAGCTCACCACCACAGACGTCGCACACGCCCTCCTGCTTCGGCGGGCTGTACGTCACGTGGAACACGTGCGCGGACTCCTTGCGGCAGACCCGCCGCCCGGCGATCCGCTTGACGACCTCGTCCTCGGGGGCCTCCAGGTCGAGGACCGCGTCCAGCTTGATGCCCTCGGTCTGCAGCAGCTCGTCCAGCGCCTCGGCCTGCGACACGTTGCGCGGGAAACCGTCCAGCAGGAAACCGCCCTCGGCGTCGGGCTGCTCCATGCGGTCCTTGGCCATGGCGATGGTGACCTCGTCGGGAACGAGGTTCCCCGCGTCCATGTAGGACTTGGCGAGCTTCCCGAGCTCGGTCTGCCGGCTGATGTTGGCGCGGAACAGGTCGCCCGTGGAGATGTGCGGGATGCGCAGCTTCTCGGCAAGGCGGGTGGCCTGCGTACCCTTACCGGCACCCGGCGGCCCGACGAGGACGATTCGCATCAGCGGAGGAACCCTTCGTAATTGCGCTGCTGGAGCTGGCTCTCGATCTGCTTCACCGTCTCGAGACCCACACCCACGATGATCAGGATGCTGGTCCCGCCGAACGGGAAGTTCTGGTTCGCCCCGAAACCAACCAACGCCATCGTCGGTACGAGAGCGATCAGACCCAAGTACAGCGAACCCGGCCAGGTGATCCGGTTGAGTACGTAGCTCAGGTACTCAGCGGTCGGTCGGCCAGCCCGGATGCCCGGGATGAAGCCACCATACTTCTTCATGTTGTCCGCGACTTCCTCGGGGTTGAAGGAGATCGCCACGTAGAAGAACGCGAAGAAAACGATGAGCAAGAAGTACAGGGTCACGTAGATCGGGTGGTCACCGCGGACCAGGGTCGACTCGATCCAGGTCTTCCACCCGGAGGTGCCGCTGGAGAACTGCGCGACCAGGGCCGGGATGTACAGCAGCGACGAGGCGAAGATGACCGGGATCACGCCCGCCTGGTTCACCTTCAGCGGGATGTAGGTCGACGTGCCGCCGTAGGAGCGGCGGCCGATCATGCGCTTCGCGTACTGGACGGGGATCCGGCGCTGGGCCTGCTCGACGAAGACGACCAGACCGACCATGACGAAGCCGACGAGCATGACGGTGCCGAACTCGATCCAGCCGTCCGCCAGGCTGCCCTGCTCCTTGATGGCCCACAGGGCGGAGGGGAAGGTCGCGGCGATCGAGATGAACATCAGGATCGACATGCCGTTGCCGACGCCGCGGTCGGTGATGAGCTCACCGAGCCACATGACGACGGCCGTACCGGCGGTCATGGTGATGACCATGGTGATGGTCACGAAGATCGACTGGTCCGGGACGATCTCGCTCGCGACCGGGCAGCCCTGGAAGAGCGCGCCGCTGCGGGCGGTGGCCACCAGGCCGGTGCCCTGCAGGATGGCCAGCGCGACCGTCAGGTAACGGGTGTACTGCGTGATCTTCGCCGTACCGGCCTGGCCCTCCTTCTTGAGGGCTTCCAGACGCGGGATCACCACGGTCAGCAGCTGCAGGATGATGCTCGCCGTGATGTACGGCATGATGCCCAGCGCGAAGACCGTGATCTGGAGCAGCGCGCCGCCGCTGAACATGTTCACCAGACCGAACAGGCCCTGGTTCGCCTCGGCGGCGTCGATACAGGTCTGGACGTTCTTGTAGTCGACGCCCGGAATGGGGATGTGCGTACCGACGCGGTACACCACGATGATGCCGAGCGTGAAGAGCAGCTTCTTGCGCAGGTCGGGCGTCTTGAACGCCCGGGCGAACGCGGTGAGCACGGTGCCTCCTGCGACCCCCCGCGCATCTGCGTCAAGGGTGACGGTCTTGAGATTCCGACTAAGGACGAATACGTAACGGTCAACTGCCGCCCTGAGTGCCCCGTGGGGGCGCCCGAGGTCAGTGGGCAGCGCAGGCCACCTTACCGGCGACCATGCCGCCCTAGGAACGACCAACCGGGGATACCCCAAATGTGGGGTATCCCCGGTCGGGATCGCTCTATGTCATCGAGACACCTGAACGGGTCAGACGAGCTCGGTGACGGTACCGCCGGCGGCGGTGATCTTCTCCTTGGCGGAACCGGAGACGGCGTCGACCGTCACCTGCAGCGCCACGGAGACCTCGCCCTGGCCCAGGACCTTGACGAGGCTGTTCTTGCGCACGGCACCCTTGGCCACGAGGCCCTCGACGGTGACCTCGCCACCCTCGGGGTAGAGCGCGGCCAGCTTGTCGAGGTTCACGACCTGGTACTCGGTCTTGAACGGGTTCTTGAAGCCCTTCAGCTTCGGGAGGCGCATGTGGAGCGGCATCTGGCCACCCTCGAAGCGCTCCGGAACCTGGTAACGGGCCTTGGTGCCCTTCGTACCACGACCGGCCGTCTTACCCTTCGACGCCTCACCACGACCGACACGGGTCTTGGCGGTCTTGGCGCCGGGGGCGGGACGGAGGTTGTGGATCTTGAGCGGGTTGTTCTCCGCCATGATCAGTCGACCTCCTCGACCGTCACGAGGTGGCGGACGGTGTGCACCATGCCGCGGAACTCGGGGCGGTCCTCCTTGACGACCACGTCGTTGACCTTCTTCAGGCCGAGCGAACGCAGGGTGTCACGGTGGTTCTGCTTGCTGCCGATGTAGGACTTGACCTGCGTGATCTTGAGCTGCGCCATGATCACACACCCGCCCCGGCACGCGCACGGAGCAGAGCCGCGGGGGCGACGTCCTCGAGGGGCAGACCACGGCGGGCCGCGATCTCCTCGGGACGCTGCAGGCCCTTGAGGGCCGCCACGGTCGCGTGCACGATGTTGATCGCGTTGTCGGAGCCGAGCGACTTCGACAGCACGTCGTGGATACCGGCGCACTCGAGCACGGCGCGCACCGGACCACCGGCGATCACACCGGTACCGGGCGACGCGGGCTTGAGCAGCACGACGCCGGCAGCCTTCTCACCCTGGATGGGGTGCGGGATGGTGCCCTGGATGCGGGGGACCTTGAAGAAGTGCTTCTTGGCCTCCTCAACGCCCTTGGCGATGGCGGCCGGCACCTCCTTGGCCTTGCCGTATCCGACACCCACGGTGCCGTCACCGTCGCCCACCACGACCAGCGCGGTGAAGCTGAAGCGACGACCACCCTTCACAACCTTGGCGACGCGGTTGATCGCGACGACGCGCTCAACGTACGCGGTCTTCTCGGCGGCAGCTGCGCCGCCGTCACGGCCCTTCCGGTCCCGCCGCTCGCCGCCACCGGCACCGCCACCGCGGCGCTGGGGTCCAGCCATTGGAATTACCTCTCTCTGTTTCCGCTAGCTACGGAACCGGCTCAGAACTTCAGTCCGGCTTCGCGGGCGGCGTCCGCCAGGGCGGCGATGCGCCCGGCGTACTGGTTGCCACCACGGTCGAACACGACGGCCTCGACACCGGCGGCCTTGGCGCGCTCGGCGACCAGGGCGCCGACCTGCTTGGCCTGCGCGGACTTGTCGCCCTCGCCACCGCGGACCGACGCGTCCAGGGTGGACGCCGACGCCAGGGTGTGGCCCTTCAGGTCGTCGATCACCTGCGCCACGATGTGGCGGTTGGAGCGGGTCACGACCAGGCGAGGACGCTCGGCGGTACCGGCGACCTTCTTGCGGATCCGGATGTGACGACGCTTGATAGCAGCACGCTTGTAGGCGTCGCCCTTGAGGATCTTCTGCCCGTATGCCATGGCTTACTTACCCGCCTTTCCGACCTTGCGGCGGATGACTTCGCCCTCGTACTTGACGCCCTTGGCCTTGTACGGGTCGGGCTTGCGCAGCTTGCGGATGTTGGCCGCAACCTCGCCGACCTTCTGCTTGTCGATGCCCTCGACCGAGAAACGGGTCGGGGCCTCGACCTTGAAGGTGATGCCCTCGGGCGCCTCGACCGTGATCGGGTGGCTGTAGCCGAGGGAGAACTCCAGGTTCGAACCCTTGGCGACAACGCGGTAACCGACACCGCTGATCTCGAGCTTCTTCACGTAACCCTGGGTCACGCCGGTGATCATGTTCGCCACCAGCGTGCGGGACAGGCCGTGCAGGGCCTTGTTCTGACGCTCGTCGTTGGGGCGGGTGACGTTCAGGACGCCGTCCTCACCCTTGGCGATCTCGATCGGCGCCACGACGGTGTGGGTCAGCGTGCCCTTGGGGCCCTTGACCGAGACCGTACGGCCGTCGATGGTGACGTCCACGCCGGCGGGAACCGCGATGGGGAGCTTGCCGATGCGCGACATAGCTGTTTCCTCCGTTCCCTTCCGCTACCAGACGTAGGCGAGGACTTCCCCACCCACGCCCTTCTTGCCGGCCTGCTTGTCGGTGAGGAGCCCGTGCGACGTGGAGATGATCGCCACGCCGAGGCCGCCGAGCACCTTCGGCAGGTTGGTGGACTTCGCGTACACCCGGAGACCGGGCTTGGAGATCCGCTTGATGCCCGCGATGGAGCGCTCACGGTTCGGGCCGAACTTCAGCTCGAGGACGAGGTTCTTGCCGACCTCGGCGTCCTCGGTCTTCCAGCCCGTGATGAAGCCCTCCTGCTGGAGGATCTCCGCGATGTGCGACTTGATCTTCGAGTGCGGCATCGCCACGGAGTCGTGGTACGCCGAGTTCGCGTTCCGCAGACGCGTGAGCATGTCTGCGATCGGATCAGTCATGGTCATGAATTGGCCTTCGGCCTCTCTCGCCGGGGTTTCCTGGTGCGCCATCCCTCTCCCCGATCCGAGACGGGACGGGTGCGGCGCGGTGGACCTACGGCGTAGTAAGTCGTACGGGCACGGCAGGTGCCCAACCCCGCAAGCCTAAGCCATACGGAGCGGGCCTCCCGCCGTCCCCAGTGCTTACCGAGAGCCCTGGGAGTCCGGAATTACCCGGATTACCAGGAGCTCTTGGTCACGCCCGGCAGCTCGCCACGGTGAGCCATCTCACGAAGGCACACGCGGCACAGGCCGAACTTGCGGTACACGGAGTGCGGACGACCGCAGCGCTGGCAGCGGGTGTAACCGCGCACTCCGAACTTGGGCTTGCGAGCAGCCTTCGCGATGAGAGCCTTCTTCGCCATCTCGCTCACGCCTCCTTGAACGGGAAGCCGAGGTGACGGAGAAGGGCGCGGCCCTCTTCGTCGTTGGTCGCCGTGGTGACCACGGTGATGTCCATACCCCGGACACGGTCGATCTTGTCCTGGTCGATCTCGTGGAACATGACCTGCTCCGTGAGACCGAAGGTGTAGTTGCCACGGCCGTCGAACTGCTTGGGGGACAGGCCGCGGAAGTCGCGGATGCGCGGCAGCGCGAGCGACAGGGTGCGGTCCAGGAACTCCCACATGCGGTCGCCACGGAGCGTGACGTGGGCACCGATCGGCTGGCCCTCACGCAGCTTGAACTGCGCGATGGACTTGCGGGCCTTGGTGACGGCCGGCTTCTGACCGGTGATCGTGGTGAGGTCGCGGATGGCGCCCTCGATCAGCTTGGAGTCGCGGGCGGCGTCGCCCACACCCATGTTGACCACGATCTTGACGAGGCCGGGAACCTGCATGACGTTCTCGTAGGAGAACTGCTCGCGCAGCTTGCCCGCGATCTCCTCGCGGTACTTCGTCTTCAGACGCGGAGTGGTGGTGGTCGTCATCAGATGTCCTCACCCGTCCGCTTGGCAACGCGGATCTTGTTGCCTTCGTCGTCGAAGCGGTAACCGACGCGCGTGACGACCTTCTTGCCGTCCTTCTCCACGACCAGCTGGACGTTGGAGACGTGGACCGGGGCCTCGGTGGTCACGATGCCGCCGGCCTGCGAGCCGCCGGCGGTCGGGCCGGCCTTGGTGTGCTTCTTGACCCGGTTGACACCCTCGACCAGGACGCGGTCCTCGCGGGGGAAGGCCGCGATGACCTTGCCCTGCTTGCCCTTGTCCTTACCGGTGATGACCTGGACCAGGTCGCCCTTCTTGATCTTCATGCTCACAGCACCTCCGGCGCGAGGGAGATGATCTTCATGAACTTCTTCTCGCGCAGCTCACGGCCGACGGGGCCGAAGATACGGGTGCCGCGAGGGTCGCCGTCGTTCTTCAGAATGACGGCGGCGTTCTCGTCGAAGCGGATGTACGAGCCGTCCGGACGGCGGCGCTCCTTGACGGTGCGAACGATGACCGCCTTGACGACGTCACCCTTCTTCACGTTGCCACCGGGGATCGCGTCCTTGACGGTGGCGACGATGACGTCACCGATGCCCGCGTAGCGGCGACCGGAGCCACCGAGCACACGGATGCAGAGGACTTCCTTCGCACCCGTGTTGTCGGCGACACGCAGTCGCGACTCCTGCTGGATCACGTCTATCTCCTGTTTGTCTGCCGGTTCCCCGGGGGCCGTTCATCCACGTGGGAGAACGGCCCCCGGAGCCTGGCGGAACTGTCCTGCGAGGGATGCCCCGCAGGAACGTACTCGTTGGAATTCCCTTGCGGGAATTGCCTACTTGGCCTTCTCGAGGATCTCGACGATGCGCCAGTGCTTCGTCGCGGACAGCGGCCGGGTCTCCATCAGGAGGACGCGGTCGCCGACGCCGGCGGCGTTCTGCTCGTCGTGGGCCTTGAGCTTGCTCGTGCTGCGGATGACCTTGCCGTACAGCGCGTGCTTCTTGCGGTCCTCGACGGCGACGACGACGGTCTTGTCCATCTTGTCGCTGACGACGATGCCCTCGCGGGTCTTGCGGAAGCCCCGAGCCTCGGTGTTCGTCTCAGTCACGTTGTTCTCGCTCATGCGTTCTCCACCGTTTCGATGCCCAGCTCGCGCTCGCGCATCAGGGTGTAGATCCGCGCGATGTCCTTACGGACGGCCTTCAGCCGACCGTGGTTCTCGAGCTGACCGGTCGCCGCCTGGAAGCGGAGGTTGAACAGCTCTTCCTTGGCCTCGCGGAGCTTCGCGAGAAGCTCCTCGTTGCCCAGCTCGCGCAGCTCGGACGCCTTGGTACCGGCCGACATCACGCTTCACCTGCCTCGCGCTTGACGATCCGGCACTTCATCGGCAGCTTGTGGGCCGCACGCGTCAGCGCCTCACGGGCGATCTTCTCGTTGGGGTAGGACAGCTCGAACATGACCCGGCCCGGGTGCACGTTCGCGATCCACCACTCCGGCGAACCCTTACCGGAACCCATGCGGGTCTCGGCCGGCTTCTTCGTGAGCGGGCGGTCCGGGTAGATGTTGATCCAGACCTTGCCACCACGCTTGATGTGGCGGGTCATCGCGATACGGGCCGCCTCGATCTGGCGGTTGGTCACGTACGCCGGCGTGAGGGCCTGAATGCCGTACTCGCCGAACGCGACCGTCGTACCGCCCTTGGCCATGCCACGGCGCTTCGGGTGGTGCTGCTTGCGGTGCTTGACCCTACGGGGGATCAGCATGTCGGTCAGGCCTCCGTTCCGGTGCTCTCAGCCGGAGCGGCAGCCGGAGCGTCGGCCTTGGGGGCCTCGGCAGCGGGAGCCTGCTGCGGCTTGCGGCCGCGACCGCCGCGCTCGCCACCGCGGCCACCACGGGCCGGGCGGTCGGCGCCGCCGCGGGCCGGGCGGTTACCCGCGCGGGCAGCGGCGTTCTCGGCGCGGACCTCGGCGATGTTCTTGACGTCGCCCTTGTAGATCCAGACCTTCACGCCGATGCGGCCGAAGGTCGTCTTGGCCTCGAAGAAGCCGTAGTCCACGTTCGCGCGGAGCGTGTGCAGGGGCACGCGGCCCTCGCGGTAGAACTCCGAGCGGGACATCTCGGCGCCACCGAGGCGGCCACCGCACTGGATCTTGATGCCCTTGGCGCCCGCCTTCATCGCCGACTGCATGCTCTTGCGCATGGCGCGGCGGAAGGAGACGCGGGAGGAGAGCTGCTCGGCGACGGCCTGGGCCACGAGCTGAGCGTCCGTCTCGGGGTTCTTGACCTCGAGGATGTTCAGCTGGACCTGCTTGCCGGTGAGCTTCTCGAGGTCGCCGCGGATGCGGTCGGCCTCGGCGCCGCGGCGGCCGATGACGATGCCCGGACGAGCGGTGTGGATGTCCACCCGCACGCGGTCACGGGTGCGCTCGATCTCGACCTTGGAGATGCCGGCGCGCTCCATGCCGGACGTCATCATCCGACGGATGGCGACGTCTTCCTTGACGTAGTCCTTGTACAGCTTGTCGGCGTACCAACGCGACTTGAAGTCGGTCGTGACACCGAGCCGGAACCCGTGCGGGTTTACCTTCTGGCCCATTACCGGGTTCCTTCCTTGCTGCTGACGACCACGGTGATGTGGCTGGTCCGCTTGCGGATCCGGTAGGCACGGCCCTGGGCGCGCGGACGGAACCGCTTCAGGGTCGGGCCCTCGTCGACGTAGGCCTCGGAGACGAAGAGGCTGTCGACATCGGTGTGGTCGTAGTTGTGCGCGGCGTTGGCGATGGCGCTGTCCAGCACCTTGCCGACCGGCACGCTCGCGGCCTGCGGGGCGAAACGCAGGACCGCCTGAGCCTCCGTGGCGTCCATGCCACGGATGAGGTCCACCACGCGGCGGGCCTTCATGGGCGTGACGCGGATGTACCGCGCCTGGGCCCTGGCTTCCATGGTTGTCCCTTCAGTGTTTGTCATGGTCAATCCACCCCGCTGACTAGCGGCGCTTCGACTTCCGGTCGTCCTTGACGTGACCCCGGAAGGTGCGCGTCGGCGAGAACTCGCCGAGCTTGTGGCCGACCATCGACTCGGTGACAAACACCGGGATGTGGGTCTTGCCGTTGTGCACCGCGATCGTGTGGCCCAGCATCGCCGGGACGATCATCGAGCGACGGGACCAGGTCTTGATGACGTTCTTGGTACCGGCTTCGTTCTGCGCGTCCACCTTCTTGATCAGGTGGTCGTCGACGAAGGGTCCCTTCTTCAAGCTACGAGGCATCTCAACCCGTCCTTAGCGCTTCTTGTTCGTCTTGCGGCGGCGGACGATGTACTTGTTCGACGCCTTCTTGGGCGAACGAGTACGGCCTTCCTTCTTGCCCCACGGGGACACGGGGTGGCGGCCACCGGAGGTACGGCCCTCACCACCACCGTGCGGGTGGTCGACCGGGTTCATGACGACACCACGGACGGTCGGGCGGACGCCCAGCCACCGCTTGCGGCCGGCCTTGCCCCAGTTGATGTTCGACTGCTCGGCGTTGCCGACCTCGCCGACCGTGGCGCGGCAGCGCTGGTCGACCAGGCGGATCTCTCCGGACGGCATGCGCAGGTGGGCCATCGAGCCCTCCTTCGCGAGCAGCTGCACGGAGGCACCGGCGGAGCGGGCGAACTTGGCGCCGCCACCGGGACGGAGCTCGATCGCGTGGATCGTGGTACCGACCGGGATGTTGCGGAGGGCCAGGTTGTTGCCCGGCTTGATGTCGGCCCCGGGACCGTTCTCGACGCGGTCGCCCTGCTGCAGGTTGCGCGGGGCGAGGATGTAGCGCTTCTCGCCGTCGGCGTAGTGCAGCAGCGCGATGCGCGCGGTGCGGTTGGGGTCGTACTCGATGTGCGCGACCTTCGCCGGCACGCCGTCCTTGTCGTGACGACGGAAGTCGATCACGCGGTAGGCGCGCTTGTGGCCACCACCCTGGTGGCGGACGGTCACACGACCGGAATTGTTACGGCCGCCCTTGCTGTGCAGGGGACGGACCAGCGACTTCTCCGGCGTGGACCGCGTGACCTCGACGAAGTCGGCGACGCTGGAGCCACGACGGCCCGGAGTCGTCGGCTTGTACTTGCGGATACCCATTTCTCAGTCCTCGTCCGATATCGAACGATCCTGACCGCTTACGCGGTCGGACCGCCGAAGATGTCGATACGGTCGCCCTCAGCGAGGGTCACGATCGCGCGCTTGGTCGCCGCGCGCTGGCCGAAGCCGGTGCGGGTGCGCTTGCGCTTGCCGACGCGGTTGATCGTGTTGACCCCGGTGACCTTGACCTCGAAGACCGCCTGGACGGCCTCCTTGATCTGGGTCTTGTTGGAGCCCGGCGCGACGATGAACGTGTACTTGTTCTCGTCGATGAGCGCGTAGCTCTTCTCGGACACGACCGGCTTCAGCAGGATGTCACGGGGGTCCGTGAACGCCTTGCTCGCCGGGGTGACGACGGTGTTCTTGCCTTCGGCCTCGTGGCGGCGCGCCTTGGCGACGCGAGCGGCCTTGGCCGCCTTGGCGGCCTTCGAGGCGATCGAGGGGTGACGGGCAGCCATCAGACCTCGCTCCCTTCGTTGTCGTTGGCCTTGTTCGGGCCGGCGACGAAGGACTCGAAAGCGGCCTTGGTGAAGACCACGTCGTCCGAGACGAGAACGTCGTACGTGTTCAGCTGGCCCGGCTCCAGGATGTGGACCTGGGGCAGGTTGCGGGCGGACAGCCACGCGGCCTCGTCGGCGCGGTCGACGACCAGGAGCAGGTTCTTGCGCTCCGAGATCTTGCCGAACAGCGTCTTGGCGGCCTTCGTGGAGGGGGTCTCGCCCTCGATCACGCCGGAGACGACGTGAATGCGGTTGTGGCGCGCCCGGTCGGTGAGGGCGTGACGCAGGGCGGCAGCCTTCATCTTCTTGGGGGTGCGCTGGGAGTAGTCGCGCGGCACGGGACCGTGCACGACGCCACCACCGGCGAACTGCGGCGCGCGGGTCGAGCCCTGACGGGCGCGGCCGGTGCCCTTCTGGCGGTAGGGCTTCTTGCCACCGCCACGGACTTCGCCGCGGGTCTTGGTCTTGTGGGTGCCCTGGCGGGCGGCGGCCAGCTGCGCGACGACGACCTGGTGGATCAGCGGGACGCTGACCTTCTCAACGCCGAAGATCTCCGCGGGGAGCTCGACGGTACCGGCCTTGTCGCCCGCGGGCGAAAGGATGTCAACAGTGCTCATCGGTTACCTCAGGCCCCCTTGGCCGCGGTGCGGACCAGGACGAGGCCGCCGTTCGGACCGGGAACCGCGCCCTTGATGAGCAGCAGACCCTTCTCCGCGTCAACGGCGTGGACGGTCAGGTTCTGGGTGGTGACCCGCTCGTTGCCCATGCGACCCGCCATGCGCAGGCCTTTGAACACGCGACCCGGGGTGGCGCAGCCGCCGATGGAACCGGGCGAGCGGTGCTTGCGCTGGGTGCCGTGTCCGGCGCCGAGGCCCTTGAAGTTGTGACGCTTCATGACACCGGCGAAGCCCTTGCCCTTGCTCTTGCCGGTCACGTCGACCTTCACGCCGGCCTCGAACACCTCGGCGGTGACTTCCTGGCCCAGCGTGTACTCGGAGGCGTCCGCGGTGCGGATCTCGACGAGGTGGCGACGGGGGGTGACGTCGGCCTTGGCGAAGTGGCCCTTGAGGGGCTTGTTCACCTTGCGCGGGTCGATCTCGCCGAAGGCGATCTGGACCGACTCGTAGCCGTCGACGTCGTTCGTGCGGACCTGGGTGACGACGTTGGGGCCGGCCTTGACGACGGTGACCGGAACAACACGGTTGTTCTCGTCCCACACCTGCGTCATGCCGAGCTTCTCGCCCAGGATGCCCTTGATCTGCTTAGCCATTCTCAGATCACCGGCCTTCAGAGCTTGATCTCGATGTCGACACCGGCCGGGAGGTCGAGTCGCATCAGAGAGTCAACGGTCTTGGGGGTCGGGTCGAGGATGTCGATCAGGCGCTTGTGCGTGCGCATCTCGAAGTGCTCGCGCGAGTCCTTGTACTTGTGCGGCGACTTGATGACGCAGTACACGTTCTTCTCAGTGGGCAGCGGCACCGGGCCCGCGACCGACGCACCAGTGCGGGTCACCGTCTCGACGATCTTCTTCGCCGAGGAGTCGATGACCTCGTGGTCGTAGGCCTTGAGCCGGATGCGGATCTTCTGTCCCGCCATGGCTACTTCGTAGTCCTGTCTCTCTTTACGCTCCGGAACCCGGTGCTCCAGGTCTCGTCCTCCGACCCACGCGGTCGGGCGTGTCGCACTCCCGCTGACATGAATGTCCCTTGTTCGAACATCCCTGCGGGATTGACACGGCCCTACCAGAACCGCGGACCGGGGGCGAAAGGCCCACCGGGCGCCTGGCCGGCACCGCGCTCCGCTTCCCGGAAGATTCCCGTACGTCCGTCCCTGATCAGGGACGACGAGTACTGTGGGACTCGCTTCCGGTCCTCCCGGCGGGAGGCGCGCAGCATCAACACTCGACCGAGCAACTCCGACAGTTTGCCACACGGGGACCGGGGCTGGCCAATCGAGCGGAAAAGATTACCCTGGAGACGGCGGGGATCAAACGCCGGAGCGCCGGAATCACGGTTCGCCGCTCCGGGACGCGTCGCCGGACGACGCCAGGGGACACGCGGATCCTTCAGGGGCTGCCCGTGGAGCGGGCAAGGAGACCGCGCCGTCGCGATCGGCGGCCCGCGTGGGGCGCGCCCTCCACCGCCGTCAGCTCCTCACGGAGGGTGCGTGCCTCGGGGGAGACCGCGATCACCGCGTCCGGATCGAGGACCGCCTCGCCGGACCGCACCGGTTCGCCCGGGGCCGGCCGGGACAACGCCATCAGCCCGTCGAGCGCGCTGGGCTTCCCGCTGCCGTTCCGCCCGATCAACACGGTGAGGTCCTGCAAGGGCAGGCGCACCTCCTCAAGACGGGGAGTGTCCACCGGGCCCCTCTTTCGCTCAGCCAAGCAGCAGCCCACACGGCACGCCCAACGACGACCGGCCGCCTCAGCGGCAGTTCAGCGTCTTCACGGTGGCGGGGAAGTAGGCGCGCATGAACTTCTCCACTTTCGCGCGGTTGGCTTCGTCCAGGATGCTCGCCTGCGGCAAGTGCAACTTGAGCGTGAAATATCGTCCACGATCAGTGATGCACGAGGCGCTCACGATGGCGCCATTTCTGCCGATGACCGCTTCTTCGCCGATGTTCGCTTTGCGCCCCTGGGAGACATCCTTGAGCACCGGATCGAATTCCGACCGTTGAGCCAACCCCGGCGCGTCCGAGGTCCAGTAGAAGTTGAACTCCATCTCTCGGTCATCACCGGAGAAAAGCGTACACGGCGCGGAGATCGCTTCCGAACGGTCCACCCGGCTGTATTCATGGAGATCTTCCGCGGACTCAACAAGCGGTTCGGCGAGTTCCCAATCGACCGAGGTACCACAGATCTTCTCAGGATGCTGGGGCTTGTCACCTCGCCCACAGGACACTACGAGGCAGGTGAGGATCAGGGCAAGGGTCGCGGTCCGCCCAGTCGGGCTGCTCACTCTCACTTCGGCTCCACCCCGGACACATCTCTACCCTTTACCTCACCCCGGCCAGCTGCCATGTCGATGGTGTTCTGCGCATCGTAGTTTTCGTCGAATTCACCTTCCCGTGCGGCCGTCCATTCGTCCACAAGCGCCATGAGCTGTCTGTTTCTCGATTCGGCAATATCAATATTGCTCTTGACCCTCTGCTCATCGAGCCTCTTCTGCTCGTCCTCCAGCCACATGTTCGTGACGTAATCGACCCCTTGCTGGACCTTGTCACTGGCCACAGGGATATAACTGATCGCCTCGTCGATGAGCGGCTTGGCCGCGAATTCCGCGACCTCAGGATCTCCTTGTGCCTGAGTACGTGCCTCCTCCAGAAAACCCACTGTCCGCCCGGCACGCACGAGGGACTCCGTCGCGTCGGGCCGGGTGTCGGCGTGGAAGCCCGTGACCATCGCCTGGTTCAGTCCGCCGTTCAGCCTGCCGTAGGCGTCCTGGTCCTTGGAGATCTGCTTGGTGACCTCGAAGAGGTCGGTCTGGTCCAGGGGGGACTTCGCGACGGCGACCTCGCTCATCGCCGTGTGCACGGTGTCCCCGTGGTTGACGAGAATGTTGGCCATGGGCTCCCGCAGGAGCGGCGGGAAGTCGTCGCCCTGGTCGGCCAGAGTCGTCAGGGCCGCCCTGAAGACCGTCTTGTTCTGCTCGGTGTGTTCGACGTAGCGGGCGTTCTCGTCCGACGGGTCGATGCCGGTCGCCGCGGCCTGCAGGGCGGCGCCGAAGCCCGCGCGGCTGTCACCGTCCACACCGAGTGTGTACGTGCTCGCCTTGGCCCCCTCCCGTTCGTGCAGGGTGACCTCCCAGTCCCGCTCCTCCATGAGGTACTTCATGTGTGCGTCGGAGCTGAGGTAGTCCGCCGCGGCGGCGGGGTTCCGGCTCATGACGCCGAGCATGCCGTCCACCGGGTCGTTGGCGAACCAGCCGTCCCGTTCCCCGCTGTACTCGTGCTTCAGGTGCCAGATGTCCGGGTTCTTCTTCTCGGCCGCGATCATGTCGTCGGTCAGGTCCGCGAGCATGTCCGGCGCGTACCCGTCGCCCTTCTGCATGAGGGTGACCAGCGACTGGTAGCCGACCGCCTTGTCGAGGCGGGCGCCCTGGGCGTCGGTGCCGTGTCGCGCCACGCCGGCCTCCCGCATGTCCTCGCGCCAGCCCTCGTACCACGACGACCTGGTGTCCCGCGTCGCCGAGGCGAGGGCGTGGGCCAGGCCGGTCTCGATCTTCGCGTAGTGGTCCGTACGGTCGCCGCCCCGCGCGTGGATGAGGTCGTTCAGCTCGTTCGTCAGCCTGATGGTGCCCCCGGCGCCCAGCCCGTCCAGGAGCGTGCGGGAGAACGCGGGGTCGTCGCCGTTGTCGCGGAACGTCCGCTCGAGCTCGGCGAGTTCCTCGTCGGACAGGCGCTCGCCCTTGCGGAGCCGCTCCAGTGCCTCCTCGGCCGCCTCGCCCTCGTACTTCTCGATGTCGCCCTTCGCCTCACCGTTGAAGCCCTTGCCGCCGGCGGTGACACCGGTGTCGGTCACGACGGCCAGCAGGGCGATCCGGACGCCCGTGTCCGCGTCCGTGACGTCCCGCACCGCCTTGTCGATGCGGTCCTGCCACGACTGGACGGCCTCCAGGTATCCCGGGTCCTGGTGCACCGCCCTGCGTGACGCCTCCGGCAGCCGCTCGACGTCGAAGCTCACGCGTCCGCTCTCGGAGACCTTCATGCCCGCGTCGACGGCATCCTGCCGGGCCGACTTCAGCCGGCCGCGCAGTTCGACGAACTGCGTGTGCGCGTCACGCAGCAGTGCGGCCACCGCCTTGGCCTCCGTCTGCGCGTACTGGAACTGCTCGAGGGTGATGTCGAAACGCCTGTTGGCCGCGTCGGCGCTCAGTCCCACCCAGCCGGTGCCCATGGAGATGCCGTGCACGTCCCGGCGATAGGCCTTCTCCTGCTTGGCGAACTCACCCGCCATCCCGTCCCATCGTTCGGCGGCCGTGGTGAGTGCGCCGAGGTCCGTGGTCATGATCTCGTGGTAGGTCGGCATCCCGGTTCCTCATGGGTGTCTCGGCAGGGCTCGTCGTCCGCGGTCAGTAGCGGTCGAGCGGGGAGACCCGCCTGACCTCGGTGCCCACCGCGAGATCCGTGTCCTGCAGCACGGTGTTGGCGCTGCGCAGCGCGCTCTTCTCCGCGTCGAGCCGGTCCATCAGGTTCTTCACCTGCTCGCCCCAGGTCTCGTGGGCCTTCTTCAGCCCCGCCGAGGTGACCCAGCCGTCCCCGTCCTTCGCCCGGAAGGCCTTGACCGCGCTGCCGGTGTCCTCGTCCGCCCACCGTCCGGCTTTCGCCGTGTCGGGTTCGATGTGCTCCTCGATCGCCCTGGCGGCGGCCTTCTTCTCGGCGGGCGACGAGGCCAGGTCCTTCCTGCCGCCCGCCGGCGCTCCCCCGCCCCGCTCCGCGGGCAGCTGGTTCAGCCTCGTTCCGACCGTCCGCTCCGTTCCGGCGGTGCCCGTCACCACGAACCGTCCTCCCCGTTCCGGTCACTCCCCCGCACGACCACACCGGCGTCGGAGGCGTGATCGTCGTCGCACACGGTATCGCGGCATCGCGGAACGTCACACCGCGAGGTGATGCACCTGGTCCTGTTCGGCCACCGTGAGGAGTACCGCCTCGTCCTCGTGTTCGCGGGCGCGGGCGAGGGCGAGGGCGTCGAGGGAGAGCTTCCGTACGGCGTCGAGCCTTGCCGAGGGGCCTTGCGCCGGTCGCCAGGGCCCTGTGGGGTGGGTGCCGGGTGGTGTCCGCCGCGTTCGTCCGTCGTGCCGTACGGCCGGCGGTGGCCTTCGCGATACTGGCGTGGTGCCGCCGACACCGCCCCAGCCCGTCACGCCCGACCCGCCGGAGGCGATCGCGCGTCCGCTGCTCACCCAGTCGTGGCTGGACCTGACGTTCGTCCACTGGGCGGTGGACCCGGCCGACGTGGCCCCGCTGCTGCCGCCGGGCACCGTGCCGGACACCCTGGACGGTGTCACGTACGTCGGTCTCGTCGCGTTCCGGATGCACCGGGTGGGGTGGCTGCGACTGCCGGGTGTCCCCTATCTCGGCGACTTCCCGGAGACCAACGTCCGCCTGTACTCGGTGGACGCGCACGGGCGGCGCGGGGTCGTCTTCCGCTCCCTGGACGCCGCCCGGCTGATCCCGGTGGCGGTCGGCCGGCTGGGGTTCCGGATGCCGTACCTCTGGTCCCGGATGCGGGTGGAGCACCTCGACGGCGCCACGGTGACGTACACCGCCTCCCGGCGCTGGCCCGGCCCGCGGGGCGCCGGCGGACGCATCACCGTGCGCCGGGGCGAGCCGATCGAGGAGCCGACCGGGCTGGAGCACTTCCTCACCGCCCGCTGGGGCATGCACGGCGCCTTCTTCGGGCGGTCGATGTACCTGCCCAACGCGCATCCGCGCTGGCCCCTGCACCGGGCCGAGCTGCTGGAGTGCGAGGAGGACCTGGTCACCGCGGCCGGGCTGCCGAGGCCGGCCGGGGAGCCGGTGAGCGTGCTGTACTCACCGGGCGTCCCCGCCCGCTTCGGACGCCCGGCCCGCCCGGCCGGCATCCCCACACCGTGACGCGGGTGCGTCAGATGACGCCCTGCGCGAGCATCGCGTCCGCCACCCGCTCGAAGCCGGCGATGTTCGCGCCGGTCACGTAGTCGCCGGGGGCGCCGTAGCGCTCGGCGGTCTCGGCGCAGGTGGTGTGGATGTCGGTCATGATGCGGGCCAGCTCGTCCTCGACCTGGTCGGCCTTCCACGACGTGCGCGACGCGTTCTGGGTCATCTCCAGCGCGCTGACCGCGACGCCGCCCGCGTTGGCCGCCTTGCCGGGGCCGAAGGCGACGCCGGCCCGCTGGAACAGCTGCACGGCCTCCGGCGTGGTCGGCATGTTGGCGCCCTCGGAGACCGCCTTCACGCCGTTGCGGATGAGGGCGTCGGCGTCGACGGCGTTCAGTTCGTTCTGGGTCGCCGACGGCAGGGCGACGTCGGCCGGGACCTCCCAGACCCGCCCGCCGAGCACGAACCGCGCGGAGGCGCCCCGGCGCTCGGCGTAGTCGCTCACCCGGCCGCGCTCGACCTCCTTGATCTGGCGCAGCAGGTCGAGGTCGATGCCCTTCTCGTCGACGACGTAGCCGCTGGAATCGGAGCAGGTCACCGGGTTGGCGCCGAGGGCGGTCAGCTTCTGGATGGTGTAGATCGCGACGTTGCCGGAGCCGGAGACGACCGCGGTCTGCCCCTCCAGGTCCTCGCCGCGGGCGCGCAGCATGGCCTCCGCGAACAGCACGTTGCCGTATCCGGTCGCCTCCGGACGGATCAGCGAGCCGCCCCAGCCGGCGCTCTTGCCGGTGAGCACGCCGCCCTCCCAGCGGTTGGTGATCCGCCGGTACTGGCCGAAGAGGTAGCCGATCTCGCGGGCGCCGACGCCGATGTCACCGGCCGGGATGTCGGTGTACTCGCCGATGTGCCGGTACAGCTCGGTCATGAAGGACTGGCAGAAGCGCATGACCTCGGCGTCGCTGCGGCCCTGCGGGTCGAAGTCGCTGCCACCCTTGCCGCCGCCGATGCCGAGCCCGGTCAGGGCGTTCTTGAAGATCTGCTCGAAGCCCAGGAACTTGATGATTCCGAGGTTCACGGAGGGGTGGAAGCGCAGGCCGCCCTTGTAGGGGCCGAGGGCGCTGTTGTATTCGATCCGGAAGCCCCGGTTGACGTGGACCCGGCCCTGGTCGTCCTGCCACGGCACCCGGAACATGATCTGCCGCTCCGGCTCGACCAGCCGCGCGACGAGCCCCGGCTCGGCGTACTCGGGGCGCGCCGCGAGCACCGGGGCGAGGGTGTCCAGCACCTCGCGTGCGGCCTGGTGGAACTCGGGTTCCGCAGGATTACGGCGCTCGATCTCGGCGCGCAGCAGGTCGAGCGAGGTCTTGGGGTCGGGTCGTGAGGTCACGGGGTCCCTTTCTGGCGCGGCTGACACCGGTACAGATAGCCGGTGATGGGCGCTCGGCGCCGTTGCCGCGCGCAGGACAGCGGCCGCCCCGGTTGTATACGACAGGTCGGCCGACCCTCCCAGTGTTACTCCTGTGTTAACTCGATACCAAGAGCCGATCCGGATTGTTCGCCATGTGGACGGCATGTGCGGAGTCCGGGTGCCTGGCGCCGCTCACTCCGGCGTCCCGCCGACCCACGGCAGGTCGGCACCCTTCGAGCCGGCCTGCGCACGACCGGTAGCATCGGCCACCGCCCACGACCGAGCACAAGGGTTCCCATGAGCTTCGCAGTCTCCGCGGACGAATTCCTCAGCGCGTTCGGTCTCACAGGTGTCGTGTGCTTCCCTCGCCACGAGGAACCGGGCAGCCGCCTCGACGTACGGACGGCGGACTTCCTCAGCGGGGTCGGTCTTCCGGACGACGAGTACTTCAGGTCGAAGGCCGGGGTCGGCCAGGAGGAGTCGATCGGTCTGGCCGAGTGGTTCGGGCCCGAGGACGGGCCTCTGCCCGAGGAGTGCGGGTCCTGGCTGGTGCTCGCCCACTTCGCCGCCTCCCTCATCGCCCTCGACCCCGGGAGCGGGAGGGTGTACGCGTTCGGCGAGGGCGAACCCCTGGACTCGTACACGCAACTCCACCGCGATGTCGAGTCCCTCGCCTACGCCTTGCTCCTCTTCAAGAGGTTCGAGGAGCACGAGCGGGACGACGAGGCCGACGTCGACGAGCAGCTCGACCGGTTGCGCGCGCGGATCGAGGCTTTCGACCCCCTCCCCTTCGAGGACGACCAGTCGCAGTGGAACCTCGTCCTCGACGAGGTCGCCGAAGGCATCTGGTGAGACGGGCGGACCCTTCTCCACGCTGGACGTGTCCTGAGGCCACACAGCAACGTGCCCCGCTTCCGGGCAACCAGGTGCGGGCGCCCGTCGTTGATCGGAGTGTCAGTGCTCCGACGCGTACGTCACGAAGTTCGCCCATGCGTTCGGCGTGAGTGCGAGCCGAGGGCCTGCCACGTCCTTGGAGTCGCGGACGTGAATGGTGCGGGGCGCTATCGCGATCTCCACGCAGGAATTGCCATCGGGGCCATCGCTGTAACTGCTCTTGAACCAAACCAGTTCAGAAACGTCCCCAGTAGAAGCCTTGCGGATCATGTCTCTCCCAGCACTTGCTCGATGAAGGCCAGTGACTCCCGAGGAGTGAGAGCCTGCGCCCGGATCGTCCCATACCGCAGCTCCAGGATCCGCAGCTGCTTCGGATCGAAGGTCGGCCGACCGCCGAACGCGCCGTCGGAACGGCCTGCTGCCGTACCGTCGGCGAACTTCAGCACCTCGATCCTGCCGTCCAGCCCAGGATGAGCCCCCGCACTGGTAGGCATCACCTGCAACGTGACGTTACGCAACCGCCCCACCTCCAGCAGGTGTTCGAGCTGCTGCCGCCAGACCATTGTGCCCCCAACGCGCCGACGCAACGTCGCTTCTTCCAGGACGAAGATGAGAGCTGGAGCAGGGTGCCGTTCGAAGATCGACTTCCGAGCCATGCGAGCAGCGACCAGGCTCTCAGCCTCCTCCTCTGAATACGGCGGTTGCCATGCGTCGAACAGAGCCCGCGCATGCTCCGGCGTCTGCAACAACCCATGGATGCTGAGCCCGACGTACACCCCCAGCTCGACCGCCTTGGCCTCCAGTTCCGCCAGCGCTCGCACGCTCTTCGGATACCGGACCTTCTTCACGTCCTCCCAGGCCGCCGAGAGCAGCCCATCCGCCCCCAACACCTCGTCGGCCTTGTCCAGATACTCCCGCTGAGGAATCCGCTTCCCGCCCTCGACCTTGTAGACAAGGTCCTCCCCGTACCCGATCGCCGCCCCGAACTGGCCTGCCCGCATCCCCGCAGCCTCGCGCCGCAACTTCAACTGCCGCCCCACCGTGGTGATGACCGCGACGCCCCACTCGTCGTCCGGATCCACCTCCCACCCCGGCTCGTCCGCCTCACCCCTGGGCCGTACCGTCTCACCGTCCACCGCCGTCATGCCGCACCCCTCCGTCGTCCCGCGCCGTACCGCGGCGCCCTACCCGTACCAACCACCCCGACAGCCCGGACAGCACCGGACAGCCGGCGGACAGTCACCACACGCAGGGAGATCCGCCACCACTCACGCTAGATCGCGACAGGACCACCAAGGGGAGAAACACATAATTCATACTTTTGAGCACTACGTTCCACCGGACACTCATGACCGGCCCTCTCCCAGGTCGCTGAAATCCCAGAAGGGCAGCACCCTCAGGCTGCTTCAAAATTTAATTTAATCGCCCCCCCCGAAGCAAGGGAAATGGAACCATCGACGCCCTTTTTGCGAAAGCTCAAAATAAACTCAAGAAATAACGACTGAACAACGGGGCGGGCAGATGCCCCCCGATGCGGACCAAGGCATGATCTGATCATGATCAATAAGCCGGGCGGGTTGACCAGCCCCCGGCCGCACACGAGTCCTGCTTGGGGGAAAGAATGAAGCGCGCCGCATTCGCAGTCGTTGCCATGTGTGCCATTACCGCCGCGACTCCGGGAACCGCCTTCCGGGAGACGAGTTCCTGATGCGATCCGGTCGTGCGGCCATCACCACGGCGGCCGTCCTGTGCGGGTTGCTGACCTCCTGCACGGGCGAGGGCGGCTCGGACAAGCCCAACGTTCCGGACGCGACCCCGTCGACCGTCGCGCCTCCTCCCCAGGAACCGCTGACCGCCCCCGAGGTGGACGCCGGATACGAGGAAATCCTCTCCGAAGGCCCTCACCACGGCGTCCGGCAATTCGGCACGATCGAACTGCCGAAGGGAGAATCCTGGATCAAGGTGAACTGCATTTCACGTGCGAAGCCGGTTGATCTCGAGCTCTCTCTCGAAAAAATCGGAGGGTTCTCCGTCGGCTGCTCCGGTGTGGGCGTGGAGAGAACGGCGAACCAGACGAATCTGGATTCGGCGCGAAAAGTCCACTTCACCGTGGTGACGGAGGAGTCCGTTCGCTGGTGCGTCAGCATCCAGGTTCCCAAGCGCTGACCGTTCCCCTCCCCGAGAAGGGAGGGGAGTCCCGACGCGGGCCGCGCCGACAACGCCGACAGCCCCGGACACGTCACCGACAGTCACGGCACGCGCCTCCGCAATCACGTATGGTGACGGACGCGAGCCCTCACTCTGAGTGCCGTGCATCAGGAAACCGCCGGCCTCACGGCTCAACCGACCAGCCCTTTCCCCCACTTCAGCGTGCTGCTGTCCGCCACCCCGCGCAGCGCCCGCCTCGCCCGCCTCCTCACGGACGCCCAACTCCGCGGCTGGGGATACGACTCGGACGCCGCACGCCTTGTCGTGGCCGAACTGGCGGCCAACGCCGTCACCCACGGTCGCGTCCCGGGCCGTGACTTCCGTCTTGAGTTCCACGTGGTGGACCACACACTCCGTATCGAGGTCACCGACACGCGGGGCGAGCACCTGCCCGAGCTCCAACCGCCCTCCTCCGACATCGAGTCGGGCCGTGGCCTGCTTCTCGTGGAGGCGCTCGCGGACCGCTGGGGTGTGACCGAGGACCGCTTTCCGCGCAAGACCGTCTGGGCCGAACTGCGCCTCGTCCCACCGGAACCGTCGGCGTCCCGTGCCTCGATGCGGGAGACGGGGAGCTGACGCCGCCCCGTCCCTGGGCAAGACTCATTCTGCGATACGTGCACACTCCGACCACCACTGTCCACATACCGCTCATTCGAGCGCCCGTATGGCATTTCCTCGCCGACTGCTCACGGTTTTCAGCACGGCACCCACCTGTCGGCCGCCGTGCGGGCCCGAACCACCCCTTACGGCACCGGAACCCGACTCCTCGTGCTCCGGTGCCCGCAATCCGACGAAGCCGCCGGCCTCAGACCGGCACACCGCCCTGCTGAGCAGCGCGGATCCGACCGGTCGCGGGCTGTCGGACGCCATCGAGGTGGGCGTGCTCCTCCATGACCCGGCGGTGGTGGAATCCCTGTCGATCACTTCCGTCGACTCATCGGCCCCGGGGCCGGAGTGATGCGCCGCGCCCGGAAGGTGTCCCAGGACCACAGGGCGACGGGCGCCCGGCGCACCGCGCCGGTCAAGGCCCGGTTATCGTGACGATCACGACCGGAAGAGGTCAACTGCCGTGCGGGACAAGGGGAATCGACGTGGACCAGCAGGACTCCGGCATGGACGCTCCGATATGGATCGACACCGGGAAGCCGCATCCCGCGCGGATGTACGACTGGTTCCTCGGCGGCAAGGACAACTACCCGGTGGACGAGGAGCTGGGCCGGCAGCTCGTGGCGTTCGCGCCGCCCATTCCGGTCATGGCACGGATGAACCGGGCGTTCATGCACCGTGCCACCCGCTGGACGGCCGGCCAGGGCGTGCGCCAGTTCCTCGACATCGGGACCGGTATCCCGACGGAGCCGAACCTGCACCAGGTGGCCCAGGAAGTCGCCACCGACGCGCGGATCGTGTACTGCGACAACGACCCGATCGTCCTGGTCCACGCCGAGGCGCTGCTGCGCGGCACTCCCGAAGGGGCCGTCGACTACGTGCAGGCGGACGCCCGTGACACCGCCGCCATCGTCGAACACGCCCGCACGACGCTGGACTTCGAGCGGCCGGTCGCGCTCTCCCTGATCGCGCTGCTGCACTTCATCGGCGACGAGGACGGGGCGTACGAGCTGGTGGAGCGGCTCAAGGAAGCGCTGGCGCCGGGCAGTTACCTGGTCATGTCCCACCTCACGCCCGACTTCCACCCGGAGGAGGCGTCGAAGAAGGTGACCGACCTGTACCGGGCGGGCGGGCTCACCATGGACATGCGCAGCCGGGACCGGTTCGCCCGCTTCTTCGAGGGGCTGGAGATCGTCTCCCCCGGCATCGTGGCGGCCGAGGAGTGGCACCCGGAGCTCGGTGAGCCGGTTCCCGGGCAGGAGGGCGTCCACAGCGGGGCGTACGTGGCGGTGGCCCGCAAGGGGTGAGCCCTCGCGGAGCGGGACGGCAGGGCGGCCTCCGGCCGGGGGCCGCCCTGCCGGGCGTTCTCAGCCCTTCCCGTGCTTGTGGTGCTTCCCGGGCTTGTGGTGCTTCCCGTGCTTCTCGCAGTCGTCCTTCCGGGCCGCCTCCTTCAGCGTGTCCCGCAGGGCGTAGAAGGCGGGCTTGCGGTCGAAGTCGTCGGTCATGACGTTCGCGAAGCCCTCGCCCTCGAAGAACACCGGGACCCACGAGTACTTGTCGGTGAAGCCCCAGATGGTGAACGAGTTGCAGCCGTCGACGGCCAGGCACGCCTGAAGCGTCCGCTGGTAGTAGTCGGCCTGCTGCCGCTCCTGCGCCTCGGTGGGCGTGCCGCCCTCGGGGACGTCCATGCGGACGTCCAGCTCGGTGACGGCGGTCTCCAGGCCGAGCGCGTCGAACCGGCGCAGGTTGTCCTCCAGGTCGCCCGGGAAGCCGTACCGCGTGCTCAGGTGGCCCTGGACGGAGAAGCCGTGGACGGGCACGCCCTGTTCGAGCAGGTCCTGGATGAGGGCGTAGTAGGCGTCGCTCTTGGCGTTGACGCCCTCGACGTTGTAGTCGTTGAAGAACAGCTTCGCCTTGGGGTCGATCCGGTGGACCCACCGGAAGACGTCCGCGACGATGCCCGGACCCAGCTCGCGGATCCAGATGTTGTCCTGGGTGCGCAGGTTGCCCTGGTCGTCGAAGATCTCGTTGGCGACGTCCCACTGCTGGATCTTCCCGGCGTAGCGGCCGACGACCGTGGTGACGTGCTCGCGCAGGATGGCGCGCAGCTCCTCCTTCGAGAAGTCTCCCTCCTCCAGCCACGCCGGGTTCTGGCTGTGCCACAGCAGGGTGTGGCCGCGTACGACCTGGTGGTTCCGCTTGGCGAACGCGACGATCGCGTCGGCCTGCGCGAAGTCGTAGCGGTCCCGCTCGGGGTGGATGTAGTCCCACTTCATCTGGTTCTCGGGGGAGACCGAGCTGAACTGGCGCCCCAGGATCTTCCGGTACTCCTTGTCGTACGTGAAGGGGTCCGGGTAGTTCTGCTCCAGGTGGTGGCCGCCGCCCGCCACGGCTGTGCCCACGACGAAGCCCTCGGGAGCGGCCTCGCGCAGCCGGTCGGACGTGGCGTGGGAGTGCGGCGCGGCCTTCTCGCCGGCCGCCGGGTCGGCGACGGCCGAACCCGTCATGAGCGGCAGGGCCAGGGCGGCGGTGGCGAGGGCCACGGTGGCGAAACGAATGGATCTCATGCGGGGAGTCTCATTCCGATCGTCGTTCTCGAATGTTTCGAAAACCAATCCGAAACATTAGGGATGAGCGGACGCTAAGGTCTCGCCGAACGGCGCGTCAATACCCGTGCGCAGGTCCGCTCCCCGCCCCGCGACCGAGGGCGGGGAGCGGAGCCGCCCCGGGCGTCCGGGGTGAGGTGTCGATGAGTTCGCCGGTGCCCCACCGTGCGACCCCGGCGGACTGACGCACTGCCCGTCGCCGTCCGCTCCGCCGGGTCCTCCCCCTCCCCCGTCCGGGTGCGGGCACGTGTCCGCGGGGCCGGCGTATCGATCCCGTGAAGCCGCATCAGGCCGCCGAGCCCTCCGAGCCCTGCGATGTGGAAGTCGCGGAACACCGCCGGAAGTTCACCGCGTCGCCGGAAACCTTCCGGGACATGGCGGTACTGGTCACGCCGCCGAAGCGGTGGGCGGTGGATGGCTCACCGCCGCTTCGGTGGCGTCCGCTGGGTCCTCACCGTCTCCGACGAGTCGGCGTCGGCCCGGTACGCGCCGAGCCGGGACGAAGCCCACCGGGAGTGGACGTCCCCGACGGTGCTCGAGGCACGGCTGCCGGAGGTGACGGTGCCGGGGACCGGTACGCCCTGCGGAGCAACTCCGGACGCGGCCGACGGCGCCGCGCACGCGGTGCTGTTTCCGCCGGTGCCGGGCGTGGTGCCCGACACCTTCGCCGTGGACCGGACACGTCGAAGGGGCGCGCCTCGGTGACCGGGGACGGCGGCAACGGCAACGACCTGGCTGCGATCGGCCTCGACGAGATGGCCAAGGAACTGGCTCTCGCACCGGGCGAGCCGAGGGAACCCGGCATGGCCGACGCGGTCGGCGTCGGCCCGCGCCCTCTTGCCCCTGCCCCTCTCCACACCGCGAGCCTTCCTCGGGGAGGCGATCGGCTCGGTGAAGAGCACCTGGGCTTCTCGGTGGGGAGGGACGGCACCGCCCCACCGAGCCGGGTCAGCCGGCCGCGCCGTCGAAGATCTCGGCCGTCGACGCCGCCGTGACGGCCCGGGTGAGCCAGACGTGCAGTGTGTCGAGGTCCCAGCAGCCTGCGATGCGTTCCTGGTCCTCTTCACTGACCTCGACACCCCGGTGACCCAGCAGAACCAGGACAGCCTCCGCCCGGCCCTCCGCCCGGCCTCTCGTCCAGCCCTTCGTCTCCCCTTCGGCCCGGAGCTGCTGAGCCGTCTGTGACTGGAACCAGGAAAGGTCCATCAGCCCGCGAGCCCCGTCTCACCGGTCGGCGCGAAGATCTCCGCCGTCGACGTCGCGGTGAGGGCCCTCGTGAGCCACAGGTCCAGTGCGTCGGGGTCACCGCAGCCGATGATCCGTTCCCGGTCCTCTTCACTGACCTCGACACCCCGGTGACCCAGCAGAACCAGGACAGCCTCCGCCCGGCCCTCCGCCCGGCCCTCCGCCCGGCCCTCCGCCCGGCCTTTCGTCCAGCCCTTCGTCTCCCCCTCGGCCCGGAGCTGCTGGGCGGTCTGCGACTGGAAGAAAGAGAGGTCGACGGCCATGAGGTGCCTCCAGATGTCCGCGGCCGGCGTCTTGCCGAGGCCTTGTTCCATGAGTTCGATGAAGGTGCCTGCGGTGCTCTCGTCGTCGGCCGACAGGCCCTTGAGTGCCTTTGCCAGCGCGTTCAGTATGGCATCGGCGTCCGGGTCGCGGCGGTGCAGCGCCGCTGACAGGACCGTGAGCGGGATGTCGCGAGCGGCCTCGTCGGGGCTGGCGATCACCGGCACGTCGTCGGGCCCCAGGACGAGGGGGCGCAGGGTGAGCGAGGGCCACTGGCGGGGACCGATGTCGACCCGCTGGGCCGCCCACGCGGCCGTCCTCCGGTCCGCGCAGACGACGAGGAGCACCGGCGGGACGCCGTACTTGGCGTACACGTGGGCGAGGTAGTAAGCCCAGCTTGCGGGCTTGGGCGGGTCCGGCTCGCTCTGCGACTCGACCGCCAGGACGAAACTGCCGTCCTCCGTCTCCATCCGCAGCAGCGTGTCCACCCGGCGCTCCAGCGGCTGCGTCTCCGTGAGATCGGTGGAGAGTTCGGAGGCGGACACAGGTGGGGGGAAGGCGACGCCGAGGTTCCTGGCGACGCGCGCGAAGAGGCCCGGGTCCTGCTGGAAGATCCGGTGCAGGGCCTCATGGGATGAGCTGACCATGGGGCGAAGTTATGGGCGGAACGACATGTGCCGCTCGCACATGCCCCGTAGTTCGCGCGAACGAATGACACCTCCAGCCGCGGAGTTGACACCGAACGGTCATCCGCACAGGCGAAAGGGCCCGTACGACCGAAGTCGTACGGGCCCTCTCAGGTGCTCGCGGCAGGAGCTACCAGGTCAGATCAGCAAGCTCACTTGTTGATCTTGGTGACCTGGCCGGCGCCCACGGTCCGGCCACCCTCACGGATGGCGAACTTCAGGCCCTCCTCCATGGCGACGGGCTGGATGAGCTCCACCTTCATCTCGGTGTTGTCACCCGGCATGACCATCTCGGTGCCCTCGGGGAGGGTCACGACGCCGGTCACGTCCGTCGTACGGAAGTAGAACTGCGGGCGGTAGTTGTTGAAGAACGGGGTGTGACGGCCACCCTCGTCCTTCGACAGGATGTAGGCCTGGGCCTCGAACTCGGTGTGCGGGGTGACCGAACCGGGCTTGATGATGACCTGGCCGCGCTCGACGTCCTCGCGCTTGATGCCGCGGAGCAGCAGACCGACGTTCTCACCGGCCTGGCCCTCGTCGAGCAGCTTGCGGAACATCTCGATGCCGGTGACCGTGGTGGTGGTCTTCTCCGGCTTGATGCCCACGATGTCGACGGTCTCGTTGACCTTGAGGACACCACGCTCGATACGACCGGTGACGACGGTGCCACGACCGGTGATCGTGAAGACGTCCTCGATCGGCATCAGGAACGGCTTGTCGACGTCACGCTCGGGCTGCGGGATGTTCTCGTCGACGGCCTTCATCAGCTCGAGGACGGTGTTGCCCCACTCCTTGTCGCCCTCGAGGGCCTTCAGAGCGGAGACCTTGACGACCGGCAGGTCGTCGCCCGGGAACTCGTACTCGGAGAGCAGCTCACGGACCTCGAGCTCGACGAGCTCCAGGATCTCCTCGTCGTCCACCATGTCGGCCTTGTTCAGGGCGACGACGATGTACGGAACGCCGACCTGGCGGGCCAGGAGCACGTGCTCCTTGGTCTGCGGCATCGGGCCGTCGGTGGCGGCGACCACGAGGATGGCGCCGTCCATCTGCGCCGCACCCGTGATCATGTTCTTGATGTAGTCCGCGTGACCGGGGCAGTCGACGTGGGCGTAGTGACGCGTCTCGGTCTGGTACTCGACGTGCGCGATGGAGATGGTGATACCGCGCTGGCGCTCTTCGGGAGCCTTGTCGATCTGGTCGAAGGCCGAGGCCTCGTTCAGGTCCGGGTACGCGTCGTGCAGCACCTTGGTAATGGCGGCCGTGAGGGTCGTCTTACCGTGGTCGATGTGACCGATGGTGCCGATGTTGACGTGCGGCTTAGTCCGCTCGAACTTCGCCTTCGCCACTGGGGTCCTCCTGTGGAGTGGTTCTGTACGCCTTACTCATCGGCGCCAGGTGATCTTTGCTGGGAAACCCGGGCCCGGGACATTCCGCCGGGGTGACGGCGGAATGTCCCCTGCAGGCTCCGGGGTCAAGCCTAAAGCGTGGATACGGGGTCCGTTAAACGGAGTCCGTTACTCGCCCTTGGCCTTCGCGATGATCTCCTCGGCGACGTTCCGCGGAACCTCGGCGTAGGAGTCGAACTGCATGGAGTAGCTGGCACGGCCGGACGTCTTGCTGCGCAGGTCGCCGACGTAACCGAACATCTCCGAGAGGGGCACGAGACCCTTCACGACGCGGGCACCGGCCCGCTCCTCCATGGCCTGGATCTGGCCACGGCGGGAGTTGATGTCGCCGATGACCTCACCCATGTAGTCCTCGGGCGTGGTGACCTCGACGGCCATCATCGGCTCCAGGAGCACGGGCGAAGCCTTGCGCGCGGCCTCCTTGAAGGCCTGCGAACCGGCGATCTTGAACGCGAGCTCGGAGGAGTCGACCTCGTGGTAGCCACCGTCGATGAGCGTGACGCGGACGCCCGTCATCTCGTAGCCGGCCAGGATGCCGAACTGCATGGCCTCCTGGGCGCCGGCGTCCACCGAAGGGATGTACTCCTTCGGGATGCGGCCACCGGTCACCTTGTTCACGAACTCGTACGAGGCGTCGCCGCCCTCGATCGGCTCGATCGCGATCTGCACCTTGGCGAACTGACCGGTACCACCGGTCTGCTTCTTGTGGGTGTAGTCCACGCGCTCGACGGCCTTGCGGATCGTCTCACGGTAGGCGACCTGGGGCTTGCCGACGTTGGCCTCGACCTTGAACTCACGGCGCATGCGGTCGACCAGCACCTCGAGGTGCAGCTCGCCCATACCACCGATGATGGTCTGGCCCGTCTCCTCGTCCGAGTGGACCTGGAAGGACGGGTCCTCCTCGGCCAGGCGCTGGATCGCGACGCCCAGCTTCTCCTGGTCGCCCTTCGACTTGGGCTCGATGGCGACCTGGATGACCGGCGCCGGGAAGTCCATGGACTCCAGGATGACCGGGCTCTTGTCGTCGGACAGCGTCTCACCGGTGGTGGTCTGCTTCAGGCCCATGACGGCGACGATGTCGCCGGCGCCCACCGACTCGATCTCCTCACGCTTGTTGGCGTGCATGCGGTAGATCTTGCCGATGCGCTCCTTCTTGCCCTTGACGGAGTTCAGCACGGCGGTGCCGGACTCCAGGCGGCCCGAGTAGACCCGGACGAAGGTGAGCTTGCCGAGGTGCGGGTCGCTCATGATCTTGAACGCGAGCGCGGCCAGCGGCTCGTCCTCGGACGGCTTGCGCTTGACGACGACCTCGGCGTCCTTCGGGTCGTGGCCCTCGATGGCCTCGACGTCGAGGGGGGTCGGCAGGTAGCGCACGACCGCGTCGAGCAGGGGCTGGACGCCCTTGTTCTTGAACGCGGTGCCGCAGAACACCGGGGTGACCGTGGTGTCGCTGGACTTGCCGGACGCGATGGTGATGCGACGGATCGCGGCGTACAGCTGCTCCTCGGTGGGCTCCTGGCCCTCCAGGAACAGCTCCATGATCTCTTCGTCGTTCTCCGCGACGGCCTCGACCAGCTTGCCGCGCCACTCCTCGGCGGCCTCGGTGTGCGTGGCCGGGATGTCGACGACGTCGTACATCTCGCCCTTGGCGGCCTCGGCGGACCACACGAGCGCCTTCATGCGGACCAGGTCCACGACGCCCTGGAAGTCGGCCTCGGCACCGATCGGGAGCTGCATGACGAGCGGCTGGGCGCCCAGGCGGTCCGAGATCATGTCCACGCAGCGGTGGAACTCGGCGCCGGTACGGTCCAGCTTGTTGACGAAGCAGATGCGCGGGACGCCGTAACGGTCGGCCTGACGCCACACCGTCTCGGACTGGGGCTCGACACCGGCGACACCGTCGAACACGGTCACGGCACCGTCGAGCACACGCAGGGAACGCTCCACCTCGACGGTGAAGTCGACGTGCCCGGGGGTGTCGATGATGTTGATCGTGTAGTCGTTGTCCTCGAGCGGCCAGTGGCAGGTGGTGGCAGCGGACGTGATCGTGATGCCACGCTCCTGCTCCTGCTCCATCCAGTCCATGGTGGCGGCGCCGTCGTGGACCTCACCGATCTTGTACGACACACCGGTGTAGAACAGGATCCGCTCGGTGGTGGTCGTCTTGCCCGCGTCGATGTGGGCCATGATCCCGATGTTGCGGACCCTGGCCAGGTCAAGTGAAGTGGTAGCCATAAGGCTTCAGTCTTCTCTCGGTCTCGATGTGGGTAGCGACTACCAGCGGTAGTGCGCGAAGGCCTTGTTGGACTCGGCCATCTTGTGCGTGTCCTCGCGCTTCTTCACAGCGGCACCCAGGCCGTTGGAGGCGTCGAGAAGCTCGTTGAGCAGACGCTCGGTCATGGTCTTCTCGCGACGGGCGCGGGAGTAACCGACCAGCCAGCGCAGCGCGAGCGTGTTGGCACGACCGGGCTTGACCTCGATCGGAACCTGGTACGTCGCACCACCGACACGGCGGGACTTGACCTCGAGGGTCGGCTTGATGTTCTCCAGCGCGCGCTTCAGCGTGATGATCGGGTCGTTGCCCGTCTTCTCACGCAGACCCTCCATGGCGCCGTAGACGATGCGCTCGGCGGTGGAGCGCTTGCCGTTGAGCAGCACCTTGTTGATCAGGGAGGTCACCAGAGGAGAACCGTAGACCGGGTCGATGATGACCGGGCGCTTCGGGGCGGGGCCCTTACGAGGCATTCTTACTTCTCCTTCTTGGCGCCGTAACGGCTGCGAGCCTGCTTGCGGTTCTTGACACCCTGGGTGTCGAGGGAACCGCGGATGATCTTGTAGCGAACACCCGGCAGGTCCTTCACACGGCCGCCGCGCACGAGCACGATGGAGTGCTCCTGCAGGTTGTGTCCCTCACCCGGAATGTAGGCCGTGACCTCGATGCCGCTGGTCAGACGCACACGCGCGACCTTACGCAGGGCCGAGTTCGGCTTCTTCGGGGTGGTCGTGAACACACGCGTGCAGACGCCACGACGCTGAGGGGAACCCTCGAGTGCGGGCGTCTTGTTCTTCTCGACCTTGTCCTGCCGGCCCTTGCGGACCAGCTGCTGGATCGTAGGCACTACTTCTCCGGTTTCTGTGTGCCGAACGGTGAAGCTAACCTGGAACGTCACCGACCCACGCGGTCGGGTGTGTCGAATCCCGCGGACTTCCGCCGCACGGCGGAAAGAACGTGTGGATTGCGGTGGCCGTTCAGCAGCCCCCGGTGCGGTGTGATGGCACGCACGAAGGCCAGGGCACACCCCAGGCACAAGGTCTGAGCGTACCTACCGTACGGACTTCGGTCAAAACAAATGGAGCCGACCCGCGCCGCTGCACGGAACACGTCGTTCCCCGGTTGTCAACCGGACGCCAGCGCGAGCGCGAACGACAGGAACATCAGGACCACCCACGCCCCGTTCGCCAGCCAGCCGAGCGCCAGACCGGTCAGCGCCAGTCCGTCGCCCTCCTCCCCCGTGCGCCTGATCTCGGCCCGCGCCGCGTGCCCCAGGATCACCGCCGGGATACCGGTGAGCCCGAAGGTGACCAGGCAGAGCCCTCCGCAGACGGCGGAGGCGACCGCCTTGCCGTTCACCCGCACCCGGGGCGCCGGCCGGAACACCGCCGGCACGGCGGGCACCGCATGCGGTACGGGCCCCTGCGGCAGGTCGGCCACCAGCAGCGCCAGCTCCCCCACCGTGCGGGCGGCGTACGCCCGCGCGACCCTCCGGTCGAACTCGGACTTCTCCAGCCGTCCCTCCCCGTACCCGGCCCTGAGGACGTCCACGGCCCGCTCCCGGTCGGCGTGCGAGGCGAGCATCGGCGGGCCGGCCCGGCCGGCCCACGGCTGCCCGGCCCACGGCTGCGGCACGCCCTGCCCCTGCTGCCAGGGCTGCCCCTGCGGATACGGCGCGTACGACACCGGACACCACCTCCCCCGTCACACCGGGTCCCTCCATGATGCGCTCGGACGGCCGTTCCGGCACGGGTTCGGCGGCACACGGCCGGTACACGACGCCGAGGGGCGGCCACCCCGTACGGAGTGACCGCCCCTCAGTGCTTCAGACGTACGCCTTACTGGTTGTACGGACCGTAGTCGTAGTCCTCCAGCGGAACGGCCTGGCCGGAGCCCGTGCCGAACGGCGAGTAGTCGATGTCGTCGTAGCCGACGGCCGAGTACATCGCGGCCTTGGCCTCCTCGGTCGGCTCGACCCGGATGTTGCGGTAGCGGGACAGACCCGTACCGGCCGGGATGAGCTTACCGATGATGACGTTCTCCTTGAGGCCGATGAGGCTGTCGGACTTGGCGTTGATCGCCGCGTCCGTCAGCACCCGGGTCGTCTCCTGGAAGGAGGCGGCCGACAGCCAGGACTCCGTCGCCAGCGAGGCCTTGGTGATACCCATCAGCTGCGGACGACCGGAGGCCGGGTGACCGCCCTCCTGGACCACACGACGGTTCTCGGTCTCGAACTTCGAACGCTCGACCAGCTCGCCGGGCAGCAGCTCCGCGTCACCCGACTCGATGATCGTCACCCGGCGCAGCATCTGCCGGATGATGATCTCGATGTGCTTGTCGTGGATCGACACACCCTGCGAGTTGTAGACCTTCTGGACCTCGCCGACCAGGTGGACCTGGACGGCACGCTGACCCAGGATGCGCAGCACGTCGTGCGGGTTGGTGGCACCCACGGTGAGCTGCTGGCCCACCTCGACGTGGTCGCCCTCGCCGACCAGGACCTTGGCGCGCTTCGAGATCGGGAAGGCCGTCTCGTCGCTGCCGTCGTCCGGGGTGACGACGATCTTCTTGGTCTTCTCGGTCTCCTCGATCCGCACGCGGCCGGAGGCCTCGGAGATCGGGGCGACACCCTTCGGGGTACGGGCCTCGAAGAGCTCGACGACACGGGGCAGACCCTGGGTGATGTCGTCACCGGCCACACCACCGGTGTGGAAGGTACGCATCGTCAGCTGGGTACCGGGCTCACCGATGGACTGGGCGGCGATGATGCCGACCGCCTCACCGATGTCGACCAGCTTGCCGGTGGCCAGCGAACGGCCGTAGCACATCGCGCAGGTGCCGACGGCGGACTCGCAGGTCAGGACCGAGCGGGTCTTGACCTCCTCGACGCCGCGGGAGACGAGCTCCTCGATGAGGACGTCGCCCAGGTCGGTGCCGGCCGGGGCCAGCACCTGTCCGTCGACCACGATGTCCTCGGCGAGGCAGCGCGCGTACACGGAGGTCTCGACGTCGCCCTCCTTGCGGAGCACGCCCGTCTCGTCCCGGCTCGCGATCTTGAGGCGCAGACCGCGGTCGGTGCCGCAGTCCTCCTCGCGGATGATGACGTCCTGGGAGACGTCGACCAGACGACGGGTGAGGTAACCCGAGTCGGCGGTACGCAGGGCGGTGTCCGCCAGACCCTTACGGGCACCGTGCGTGGAGATGAAGTACTCCAGCACGGACAGGCCCTCGCGGAACGACGCCTTGATCGGACGCGGGATCGTCTCGTTCTTCGCGTTCGACACCAGACCACGCATACCGGCGATCTGACGCATCTGCATCATGTTGCCTCGTGCGCCCGAGTTCACCATCATGAAGATCGGGTTGGTCTTCGGGAAGTTGTCGTTCATCGCCTCGGCGACCTCGTTGGTCGCCATGGTCCAGATCTTGATGAGCTCCTGCGTGCGCTCGTCCTTGGTGATCAGACCGCGCTCGTACTGCTTCTGGACCTTCTCGTCCTGCGCCTCGTAGCCCTTGACGATCTCCTTCTTCGCCTCGGGGACGACGACGTCGGAGATGGCGACGGTGACGCCGGAACGGGTGGCCCAGAAGAAGCCGGCCGCCTTCAGGTTGTCGAGCGTCGCCGCCACGATGACCTTCGGGTAGCGCTCGGCGAGGTCGTTGACGATCTCGGAGAGCTGCTTCTTGCCGACCTCGTAGTCGACGAACGGGTAGTCCTCGGGCAGCAGCTCGTTGAAGAGCGCACGGCCCAGGGTGGTGTTCAGGCGGAACGGGTCACCCTGCTGCCACTCCGACTCGCCCTCCTCGGCCACCGGCGGGGTCCAGCCGCGCGGCGGGATGGTGCCGACCGGGAAGCGGACGTCGATCCTCGACTGGAGCGACAGCTCGCCCGCGTCGAAGGCCATGATCGCCTCCGCGACCGAGGCGAAGGAACGGCCCTCGCCCTTGAGGTCGCGCATCTCGCCGTCGGTGGTGAGGAAGAACAGACCGAGGACCATGTCCTGGGTCGGCATCGTCACCGGGCGGCCGTCGGCCGGCTTGAGGATGTTGTTCGAGGACAGCATCAGGATGCGGGCCTCGGCCTGCGCCTCCGCGGACAGCGGCAGGTGCACGGCCATCTGGTCACCGTCGAAGTCCGCGTTGAACGCGGTGCACACGAGCGGGTGGATCTGGATGGCCTTGCCCTCGACCAGCTGCGGCTCGAAGGCCTGGATGCCGAGGCGGTGCAGCGTGGGAGCGCGGTTCAGCAGGACCGGGTGCTCCGCGATGACCTCTTCGAGGACGTCGTACACGACCGTGCGGCCGCGCTCGACCATGCGCTTGGCCGACTTGATGTTCTGCGCGTGGTTCAGGTCGACCAGGCGCTTCATCACGAACGGCTTGAAGAGCTCCAGCGCCATGGCCTTCGGCAGACCGCACTGGTGCAGCTTGAGCTGCGGGCCGACGACGATCACGGAACGCGCCGAGTAGTCGACTCGCTTGCCGAGCAGGTTCTGACGGAAGCGGCCCTGCTTGCCCTTGAGCATGTCGGACAGCGACTTCAGCGGACGGTTGCCGGGGCCCGTCACCGGGCGGCCGCGGCGGCCGTTGTCGAAGAGCGCGTCGACGGCCTCCTGGAGCATGCGCTTCTCGTTGTTCACGATGATCTCGGGCGCGCCGAGGTCGAGAAGCCGCTTCAGGCGGTTGTTGCGGTTGATGACACGGCGGTACAGGTCGTTCAGGTCGGAGGTCGCGAAGCGGCCACCGTCGAGCTGCACCATCGGACGCAGGTCCGGCGGGATGACCGGCACGCAGTCGAGCACCATGCCCTTGGGGCTGTTGGACGTCTGCAGGAACGCGGAGACGACCTTCAGCCGCTTGAGCGCACGGGTCTTCTTCTGGCCCTTGCCGGTACGGATGATCTCGCGGAGGCGCTCGGCCTCCTCCTCGAGGTCGAAGGACTCCAGGCGCTTCTGCAGCGCCGCGGCACCCATCGAGCCGTCGAAGTACGTGCCGAAGCGGTCGCGCAGCTCGCGGTAGAGCAGCTCGTCGCCCTCGAGGTCCTGGACCTTGAGGTTCTTGAACCGGGTCCACACCTCGTCGAGGCGGTCGATCTCGCGCTGCGCGCGGTCGCGCAGCTGCTTCATCTCGCGCTCGGCGCCCTCGCGCACCTTGCGGCGCACGTCGGCCTTGGCGCCCTCGGCCTCCAGCTCGGCCAGGTCGGTCTCGAGCTTCTTGGCGCGGGCCTCGAGGTCGGCGTCGCGACGGTTCTCGATCTGCTGGCGCTCGACGGAGACGTGGGCCTCCAGCGAGGGCAGGTCGCGGGTGCGGCGCTCCTCGTCGACGTACGTGATCATGTACGCCGCGAAGTAGATGACCTTCTCCAGGTCCTTCGGGGCGAGGTCGAGCAGGTACCCGAGGCGCGACGGAACGCCCTTGAAGTACCAGATGTGCGTGACGGGCGCGGCCAGCTCGATGTGGCCCATCCGCTCGCGGCGCACCTTGGCGCGCGTGACCTCGACGCCACAGCGCTCACAGATGATGCCCTTGAAGCGGACGCGCTTGTACTTGCCGCAGTAGCACTCCCAGTCCCGGGTCGGACCGAAGATCTTCTCGCAGAAGAGTCCGTCCTTCTCGGGCTTGAGGGTGCGGTAGTTGATGGTCTCGGGCTTCTTGACCTCGCCGTGGCTCCACTGACGGATGTCGTCAGCGGTGGCCAGACCGATCCGGAGCTCGTCGAAGAAGTTGACGTCGAGCACTATGCGTCAATCCCTCTCAGGGTTGTAAGTCTTGGGGTCTGAAACGGGGGTCCTGGGGCGGGCGGCCTTCACGGGGAAGGCCGCCCCACTCCCGTCAGACCTCTTCGACGCTGCTCGGCTCGCGCCGGGACAGGTCGATGCCGAGCTCCTCCGCAGCGCGGAAGACGTCCTCGTCGGTGTCACGCATCTCGATGGACATACCGTCGCTGGACAGCACCTCCACGTTCAGGCACAGGGACTGCATCTCCTTGATGAGGACCTTGAAGGACTCGGGGATGCCGGGCTCGGGGATGTTCTCGCCCTTGACGATGGCCTCGTAGACCTTCACGCGGCCGGTCACGTCGTCGGACTTGATGGTCAGCAGCTCCTGGAGCGCGTAGGCGGCGCCGTACGCCTCGAGTGCCCACACCTCCATCTCGCCGAACCGCTGGCCACCGAACTGAGCCTTACCACCCAGCGGCTGCTGGGTGATCATGGAGTACGGACCGGTCGAACGCGCGTGCAGCTTGTCGTCGACCAGGTGGTGCAGCTTCAGGATGTACATGTAGCCGACCGAGATCGGCTCCGGGAACGGCTCGCCCGAGCGGCCGTCGTACAGCCGCGCCTTGCCGGAGGGGAGCACCATGCGCTCGCCGTCACGGTTCGGGATGGTGTGCTGGAGCAGACCCGCGAGCTCGTCCTCACGCGCGCCGTCGAAGACCGGGGTGGCGACGTTGGTGCCGGGCTCGACCTTGTCGGCGCCGATGGCCTGGAGCCGCTGCGCCCACTCCTCCGCGAGGCCGGAGACGTCCCAGCCGCGGCTGGCGAGCCAGCCGAGGTGGATCTCCAGGACCTGTCCCGGGTTCATTCGGGACGGGACACCCAGCGGGTTGAGGATGATGTCGACCGGGGTGCCGTCCTCGAGGAACGGCATGTCCTCGATCGGGTTGATCTTGGAGATGACGCCCTTGTTGCCGTGACGGCCGGCGAGCTTGTCACCGTCGGTGATCTTGCGCTTCTGCGCGACGTAGACGCGCACCAGCTGGTTGACGCCGGGGGGAAGCTCGTCGCCCTCCTCACGGTCGAAGACGCGCACGCCGATGACCTTGCCGGTCTCGCCGTGCGGCACCTTCAGCGAGGTGTCGCGGACCTCACGGGCCTTCTCACCGAAGATCGCGCGGAGCAGGCGCTCCTCGGGGGTCAGCTCGGTCTCACCCTTGGGCGTGACCTTGCCGACGAGGATGTCACCGGCGATGACCTCGGCACCGATGCGGATGATGCCGCGCTCGTCGAGGTCGGCGAGGACCTCCTCGGAGACGTTCGGGATGTCCCGGGTGATCTCCTCGGGGCCGAGCTTGGTGTCACGGGCGTCGACCTCGTGCTCCTCGATGTGGATCGAGGAGAGGACGTCGTCCTGCACGAGGCGCTGCGACAGGATGATCGCGTCCTCGTAGTTGTGACCCTCCCACGGCATGAACGCGACCAGCAGGTTCTTGCCGAGCGCCATCTCGCCGTTCTGCGTGGCCGGGCCGTCGGCGAGGACCTGGCCGGTGATGACCCGGTCGCCCTCGTTGACGATGACCTTCTGGTTGACCGAGGTGCCCTGGTTGGACCGGGAGAACTTGGCCAGGCGGTACGTGATGTACGTGCCGTCGTCGTTGGCGGTGGTGATGTAGTCCGCGGAGACCTCCTGGACCACACCGTCCTTCTCGGCCTTGACCACGTCGCCGGCGTCGACGGCGGAGCGGTACTCCATGCCGGTGCCGACGAGCGGGGACTCGCTCTTGATCAGCGGCACGGCCTGGCGCATCATGTTCGCGCCCATGAGGGCGCGGTTGGCGTCGTCGTGCTCGAGGAACGGGATCATGGCGGTCGCGACCGACACCATCTGGCGCGGCGAGACGTCCATGTAGTCGACGTCGTCACCGGGGACGTAGTCGACCTCGCCGCCGCGGCGGCGGACCAGGATCCGGTTCTCCACGAACCGCATGTCGTCGTTGAGCGGGGCGTTGGCCTGCGCGATGACGAAGCGGTCCTCCTCGTCGGCGGTCAGGTAGTCGACCTCGTCGGTGACCTGGCCCTCGACGACCTTGCGGTACGGCGTCTCGATGAAGCCGAACGGGTTGATCCGGCCGTAGGAGGCGAGCGAGCCGATCAGACCGATGTTCGGGCCTTCGGGCGTCTCGATCGGGCACATGCGGCCGTAGTGCGACGGGTGCACGTCGCGGACCTCGAAGCCGGCCCGCTCACGGGAGAGACCACCCGGGCCGAGGGCGTTCAGACGACGCTTGTGCGTCAGCCCCGACAGCGGGTTGTTCTGGTCCATGAACTGCGACAGCTGGCTGGTGCCGAAGAACTCCTTGATGGAGGCGACGACCGGCCGGATGTTGATCAGGGTCTGCGGCGTGATCGCCTCGACGTCCTGGGTGGTCATGCGCTCACGCACGACGCGCTCCATACGGGCGAGACCCGTACGGACCTGGTTCTGGATCAGCTCGCCGACGTTGCGGATGCGGCGGTTGCCGAAGTGGTCGATGTCGTCGGTCTCGACCATGATCGAGCGACCGGACTCGCCGACCGTCTCGGTCTCCCCGGCGTGCAGCTTCACCAGGTACTTGATGGTGGCGATGATGTCGTCGGTGGTGAGCACGCCGGCGTCCAGCGGCTCGTCCCCGCCGAGCTTCTTGTTCACCTTGTAGCGGCCGACCTTGGCGAGGTCGTAGCGCTTGGGGTTGAAGTACAGGTTCTCGAGCAGCGTCTGCGCGGCCTCACGCGTGGGGGGCTCGCCCGGACGCAGCTTGCGGTAGATGTCGAGCAGCGCGTCGTCCTGACCCTGGGTGTGGTCCTTCTCCAGGGTGGCGCGCATGGACTCGTACTCGCCGAACTCCTCGAGGATCTGCTCGGTGGTCCAGCCGAGCGCCTTCAGGAGGACGGTGACGGACTGCTTGCGCTTGCGGTCGATGCGGACACCGACCATGTCGCGCTTGTCGATCTCCATCTCCAGCCAGGCACCCCGGGACGGGATGATCTTGGCGGAGAAGATGTCCTTGTCGGACGTCTTGTCGATGGAGGAGTCGAAGTAGACACCCGGCGAACGGACCAGCTGCGACACCACGACACGCTCGGTGCCGTTGATGACGAAGGTGCCCTTGTTCGTCATGAGCGGGAAGTCGCCCATGAAGACGGTCTGGGACTTGATCTCGCCGGTCTCGTTGTTGGTGAACTCGGCGGTGACGAAGAGCGGGGCCGCGTACGTGAAGTCGCGCTCCTTGCACTCGTCGATGGAGTTCTTCGGCGGCTCGAAGCGGTGGTCGCGGAAGGTCAGCGACATCGACCCGGAGAAGTCCTCGATCGGGGAGATCTCCTCGAAGATCTCCTCCAGACCGGACTTGGTGGGGACGTCCTGCCCGTTCTCGAGAGCCTCCTCGACCCGACTCTGCCAGGCCGTGTTGCCGAGCAGCCAGTCGAAGCTCTCGGTCTGCAGCGCGAGCAGGTTCGGAACCTCGAGAGGCTCCTTGATCTTTGCAAAGGAGATGCGCAGCGGGGCGGTGCTGGCGCCGTTGTTCGTATTCGCGGTCGAGGCGTTGCGCGAGGCGGCCAAGAGGGGGTCCTTCCGAGGGCTCGGACTCACTACGCGCGTACCGGCCCCCCACTGGGCAGAGAGACAGACATCCCAGGTCAGAGATGATCTAGTCGTCGGTGCTCGAGCGAGGGCATGCCCCTGGTGACGGGCAGGGGACAGCTAACAGGCAGCGCAAAGGGTCAGTGTAGCCACTTGGCACACTGATGTCCAATGCCGGTTTGCACAACCGGTGGAGACCCTCGTTCTTCTCAACTCCTGCGACAAGGCGCTGCCCTCAACGCACGGTGATACTGCCCTCTTTGCCGTCGATCCATGCCTCGGATTCGTTTCCTTGCGACGACGCGTCCTGAGAATTACGCGCCGCGTGCGGTTCGTCAAGGCCCCCCTTGCCGGAACCGCCTGTCACCAGGCACATCCTCGCGGGCCCCGGAGGCACGACGAAGATCACCCTACTCCCCGCCGTCCCGGGTGCAAGACAGCCGCCACCGGACCCCTCATACGCCGAGGAGCGACCACCCGGATGGATGATCGCTCCTCGGCGCTTGAGCGTTACACGTCCCTGAGGACGCGTGGGGGACCCGTGGGGACCCCGGAGGTGTTACTTGACCTCGACGGAGGCGCCGGCGCCCTTGAGGGACTCGGCGGCCTTCTCGGCGGCGTCCTTGGCGACCTTCTCGAGGACGGGCTTCGGGGCGCCGTCCACGAGGTCCTTGGCCTCCTTCAGACCCAGGGAGGTCAGCTCGCGCACGACCTTGATGACCTGGATCTTCTTGTCGCCGGCACCGGTGAGGATGACGTCGAACTCGTCCTTCTCCTCAGCGGCCTCGGCCGGGGCGCCCGGGGCACCCGGGGCGGCGACGGCGGCGACCGCGGCGGCGGCGGTGACGTCGAACTTCTCCTCGAAGGCCTTCACGAACTCGGAGAGCTCGATGAGGGTCATCTCCTCGAACTGGGCGAGCAGGTCTTCCTGGCTGAGCTTCGCCATGATGGCGGTCCTTCCACTAAATCGGCAGGTGCCGGATGTACGGGGTGAGGCGGGCGTACGTCGGGCCCGCGTCGACCCTCACCTCACGCGGTGCGTGCGACGAGGATCGGGAAGCGA
Source organism: Streptomyces sp. NPDC018964 (assembly GCF_044390325.1). Lineage (NCBI taxonomy): Bacteria > Bacillati > Actinomycetota > Actinomycetes > Kitasatosporales > Streptomycetaceae > Streptomyces > Streptomyces sp. NPDC018964. Next base: position 31,306 of record NZ_JBIRYZ010000004.1, on the reverse strand, counting down.
GCCGAATTACTCGGCACCGCCCTGCTCGTCCTGCTTGGCACGGAGCGCGTCCACGGTGCGGACGAGCTTCGAGGGGAGCGCCTGGAAGAGCTGAGCAGTCTGCGTCTGCTTGCCCTTGAAAGCGCCCGCCAGCTTGGCGAGCAGAACCTCGCGGGACTCGAGGTCCGCAAGCTTCTTGATCTCGTCGGCGGACAGCGCCTTGCCGTCAAGGACACCGCCCTTGATGACGAGATTCGGGTTGTCCTTGGCGAAGTCACGAAGACCCTTCGCCGACTCCACCGGGTCACCGGTGACGAAGGCGACTGCCGTCGGACCGTTGAACAGGTCGTCCAGCGTCGAGATCCCGGCCTCGTTGGCCGCAATCTTGGTCAGCGTGTTCTTCACCACGGCGTACTGGGCGTTCTCACCGAGCGAACGGCGCAGCTGCTTGAGCTGGGCCACGGTGAGACCGCGGTACTCGGTCAGCACGGCGGCGCTGGAGTTGCGGAACTGGTCCGTCAACTCGGCAACCGCGGCAGCCTTGTCGGGCCTCGCCATAGAGCCTCGGCCTCCTTCCGGGTGATTCGGACCGCGCGGACCCGAAGGAGGACTGGGGAAAACGAAACGCCCCGGGCGCAGGCGCACGGGGCGTAGCTCAACCGGTCGCTCGCGTCCTTGCGGCAGCGAACTCCGGGAACTCTTCCACTGACACCTGCGCGGGTCGTCCGCAGTTCAGCGGATCCTTCGGCCACCGTGAACTCTGATGAGCGCACGGCAACGACCAGCGGTCTTTGGCTTCCGTGGAAGAGTACGCGAACGGATCGGCGTCAAGCAAATCGGCCGATCGGGGGCATCGGGAGCGTCAGGGCCCTCAGGCTCCGAGGCCGGCCTCGGAGTCCGCCCCGAGGCCTTCCAGCTCCTTCAGCATCTCCATGAGGTCGAACGTGTCCTTCGCCGCCGGGGCCTCGACCTCGGCCTTGGCGCCGTAGTCGGAGTAGTTCGCCGTCACGTTCACCGCGCCCTGGGGCATCTTCATGCCGACGACCATCTTGACCGGGTAGTTGTCCTCGTTGACCCAGACCTCGGTGTCATACCCCTTCAGTCCCGTCTTCTCGGCGTTGGCGAGCAGCTCCTCGCGCTCCTCCTCGGAGAGCATGTCGAAGGACGCGTTGGCGTCGACCATCTCCTCGAAGCTCAGCGTGCCCTTGTACCGCTGCGTCTGGACGCCGTCGACCTTCTCCGGTCCGACGTGCTTCAGGCTCGGCGACTCCAGCAGCAGGGCGAGCTGCTTCGCCGGGTCCTGGTTCATGTTCTCCAGGCCGCTGGTCATCCGCTTCTGGATCTCGGCGTCGCCGGACGCCTCGGCTATGGCGGCGAAGTCCATCTTCATCCAGCGCTTGCCGTCCATCTCGGCGGCCTGCTTCGTCCCCATGTCCATGTACATGACGTTGTCGAGCATGATCATGCGGACCTGCTCGGGAGCGTCCGGGCCGGCCGCGGTCAGCGCGGAGCCCTCCATGGTGACGTCCATGACGGCCGGGTCCCAGCCCTGCACGCCGGAGATCTCCATGGTGCCGCCGCCCGTCGCACCCGGCATCGTCATGGTCATCCGGACCTTGGAGGACTTGGCCTCCGACGTGTTCTTGAAGGCGGCCTGGAGGACCTCGGTCATCTCGTTCTGCGTCTGGACCCCGGCCCCCGCCGAGTCACCGTCCTGACAGCCCGCGACGCCCACGACGACGGCCACGGCCGTCAGACAGACACCCGCGCGCTTCCATGTGGCCACGCCCATGCATCCCACCCCTGGTTGTTCCGCTGTGCTACGCCTGTGAAGTCAGGAAAAAGGTAACCCACGCCACTGACACTGTCGTACGAAACAAACAACCCGTCCCCGCGCCTCGGACGAAACGCGGGGACGGGTTCTCACGCTGTGTGCACGGACCGGTCACCCGGCCCACCCGGCTCAGACGGCGGCCGGGTCCTCCTCGACGAGGAGGTTGCGGGTGCGGTTCGGGTCGAGCGGAATGCCGGGGCCCATCGTGGTGGTGATGGCGGCCTTCTTGATGTAGCGACCCTTGGCGGCGGACGGCTTCAGACGGAGGATCTCCTCCAGCGCCGCACCGTAGTTCTCCACCAGCTTGGTGTCGTCGAACGACGTCTTGCCGATGATGAAGTGCAGGTTCGAGTGCTTGTCGACGCGGAACTCGATCTTGCCGCCCTTGATGTCGTTGACGGCCTTGGTGACGTCCGGGGTCACGGTGCCGGTCTTCGGGTTCGGCATCAGACCACGGGGACCGAGCACGCGGCCGAGGCGGCCGACCTTGCCCATGAGGTCCGGGGTGGCGACGACGGCGTCGAAGTCCAGACGGCCCTTCGACACCTCGTCGATCAGCTCGTCGGCGCCGACGATGTCGGCGCCCGCGGCACGCGCGGCCTCGGCACGGTCACCGGTCGCGAAGACCAGGACCCGGGCGGTCTTACCGGTGCCGTGCGGGAGGTTCACGGTGCCACGGACCATCTGGTCGGCCTTGCGCGGGTCGACACCCAGGCGGAAGGCGACCTCGACGGTGCCGTCGAACTTGGTCGTGGACGTCTCCTTGGCGAGACGGACGGCCTCGAGCGGGGCGTACAGCTTCTCCCGGTCGATCTTGGCGTCCGCAGCGCGGAGAGACTTGCTGCGCTTGCTCACTGAAAGCTCCTGTGGAATCTGAGGAGTCGTGGTCCGGGCCGAGCAGGCCCTGCCACTACTGCTTGGCTTACGGGGGTGGAGGTCAGCCCTCGACCGTGACGCCCATGGAACGGGCGGTGCCGGCGATGATCTTCTCGGCGGCGTCCAGGTCGTTGGCGTTGAGGTCGGGCATCTTGGTGGTGGCGATCTCACGGACCTGGTCACGCGTGATCTTCGCGACCTTGGTCTTGTGCGGCTCGCCGGAGCCCTTCTCCACGCCCGCGGCCTTGAGGATCATCTTGGCGGCCGGCGGGGTCTTGGTCACGAAGGTGAAGGAACGGTCCTCGTAGACCGTGATCTCCACCGGGATGACCCAGCCGCGCTGCGACTCGGTCGCGGCGTTGTAGGCCTTGCAGAACTCCATGATGTTCACGCCGTGCTGACCCAGCGCGGGGCCGACCGGCGGAGCCGGGTTCGCGGCACCGGCCTGGATCTGGAGCTTGATGAGCCCCGTGACCTTCTTCTTCTTGGGAGGCATGGCTCTCCGGGTCCTTTCGATTCGGGTCCTGCCCACGTCATGGGGACAACCCGGACGCAGGCATACCGCACAACGATAACGGGTATAGATGCGCGGCCAAAAACCGAGCAGGTCAGACGGGCGCTCGCACGCCCGCCTGACCTGTTCGGAAGCTGTGTGCCAGAAGGGCTAGTTCTTCTGGATCTGGTCGAAGGAGAGCTCGACCGGCGTCTCGCGGCCGAAGATCTCCACCAGGCCCTTGACCTTCTTGGAGTCGGGGTTGATCTCGTTGATGGTCGCCTGCAGCGTGGCGAACGGGCCGTCGGTGACGGTGACCGAGTCGCCGACCTCGAAGTCCAGCACCTGGACCTCGACCTTGCGCTGCGGGGCCGGCTTGCCCTCGGCCTCGGCGGCCTCGCGGGCGGCCTTCTCCTCGGCCTCCGGGGCGAGCATCTTGACGATCTCGTCCAACGTCAGCGGGTACGGGTCGTAGGCGTTGCCCACGAAGCCGGTGACACCGGGGGTGTTGCGGACGACGCCCCAGGACTCGTTCGTCAGGTCCATGCGGACCAGGACGTAGCCCGGGAGCTTGTTCTGCTTGATCGTCTTGCGGTCGCCGTTCTTGATCTGGACGACCTCTTCCTGCGGCACCTCGGCCTGGAAGATGTACTCCTCGACGTTCAGCGAGACGGCGCGCTGCTCCAGGTTGGTCTTCACCCGGTTCTCGTAGCCCGCGTAGGTGTGGATGACGTACCACTCGCCGGGCAGCGTCCGCAGTTCCTCGCGGAGCTTCTCGACCGGGTCGCGGTCGTCCTCGGGCTCTTCGGCCTCCTCGGCCGCTTCCACGGCCTCGGTGGTCTCGTCCGCCTCGTCGCTCTCGTCCGCGGTGGTGTCGGCAGCCTCGGCCTCGGCGAAGGCCTCGGTGTCCTCGACGTCCGCGCCCTCGACGGCGGCGAGCGCGTCCTCGGCGGACTCGGCGCCTTCGCCGTAAGGCTCGACGGCGTCGTTCACGTTCGGGTCAGACACGGTGGCTGCTTCTTCCTGGATACAAGGGGTGGAACATGCGAAAAGGAGCGCCGGATACCTCGGCGCTCTTCGCTCTCGGCTCAGCCGAAGACGTACTTGGCGGCGTTGCTGAGGCCATAGTCGATCAAGGTGACCAGACCGATCATCAGGACGACGAAGACGATCACGGCGGTCGTGTACGACGTCAACTGGTTCCGGGACGGCCAGACGACCTTGCGGAGCTCCGAGATGATCTGGCGGTAGAAGAGCGCGAGGCGCTTCAGCGGACCCTTCTTGGCCCGCTTTCCGCCCTTGCGGGTCTTCTTCTGGGAATCCGGCGCCTCATCCTGGGCATCAGGCATGTCGATGGAGCCCACGGCGTCCGTCACTCGTCCTCACCTGATTCCGGGTCGTGGCCGTGCCGCGCCCGGTTCGGAGCCCGCACGGCGGTGCATTGCTGTACGTACATGCGCACACATCCTGGCGAAGGTGTGTGTAGCAGGGCCGGAGGGACTTGAACCCCCAACCGCTGGTTTTGGAGACCAGTGCTCTACCAATTGAGCTACGACCCTTTGTGTGTTCCCCAACGTACCGCATCCGACCGGATGCTTGGTGTGCACCGACCGAGCGCGGGCCGCTGAAGGCCAACGAGGTGAGAGTGTACGTGTTCCTGGGCCGGGCGTCGAACAGAAAGCGCCCGGGAAGTGCCGCCCCGGCGGAAGATCGTCCCGGACGCGGTGTTCCGGCGGCGCCGGTCCGGACCGGCGTTCAGGGGTTCGCCCGGTGTTGTTCAGTACGTGAAACCCCCGTGCCGGGTGGGTTTCCGGTCTGGAACGATGGGCTTCATGAGCGCTGCAACCCCTCCCACCGAGCGCCGGGTCTCCGCCCGAGTCGGCGCGATCTCCGAGTCCGCCACCCTCGCCGTGGACGCCAAGGCCAAGGCCCTCAAGGCCGCCGGGCGACCGGTGATCGGCTTCGGCGCCGGTGAGCCCGACTTCCCGACGCCGGACTACATCGTCGAGGCCGCGATCGAGGCCTGCAAGAACCCGCAGTACCACCGGTACACGCCGGCCGGCGGCCTTCCGGAGCTGAAGTCGGCGATCGCCGCCAAGACGCTGCGCGACTCCGGCTACGAGGTCGACCCGTCGCAGATCCTGGTCACCAACGGCGGCAAGCAGGCCATCTACGAGGCCTTCGCCGCGATCCTCGACCCGGGCGACGAGGTCATCGTCCCGGCGCCGTACTGGACCACGTACCCGGAGTCGATCCGGCTGGCCGGCGGTGTCCCGGTCGAGGTGGTCGCCGACGAGACCACCGGCTACCGGGTGAGCGTGGAGCAGCTGGAGGCGGCCCGCACCGAGAAGACGAAGGTCGTCCTCTTCGTCTCCCCGTCGAACCCGACCGGCGCGGTCTACGGCGAGGCCGAGACCGAGGCGATCGGCAAGTGGGCCGTCGAGCACGGCCTGTGGGTGCTGACCGACGAGATCTACGAGCACCTGGTCTACGGCGACGCCGTGTCCGTGTCGCTGCCCGCGCTCCTGCCGGAGCTGCGCGACAAGTGCATCGTGGTCAACGGTGTGGCGAAGACGTACGCGATGACGGGCTGGCGGGTCGGCTGGATCATCGGCCCGAAGGACGTGGTGAAGGCCGCGACCAACCTGCAGTCGCACGCCACGTCGAACGTCTCCAACGTCGCCCAGGTGGCCGCACTCGCCGCCGTCTCCGGTGACCTGGACGCCGTCGCGACGATGCGCGAGGCCTTCGACCGGCGCCGGAAGACCATCGTCCGGATGCTCAACGAGATCGACGGCGTGGTCTGCCCGGAGCCCGAGGGCGCGTTCTACGCCTACCCCTCGGTGAAGGCGCTGATCGGCAAGGAGATCCGGGGCAAGCGGCCGCGGGACTCGGTCGAGCTGGCGGCGCTCATCCTGGAGGAGGCCGAGGTCGCGGTGGTGCCGGGTGAGGCGTTCGGCACGCCGGGCTACCTGCGGCTGTCGTACGCGCTGGGCGACGAGGACCTCGTCGAGGGCGTGAGCCGGATCCAGAAGCTGCTGGCGGAGGCGCGCGACTGACGTCGCCCCTCCGCCCCAGGGGCGCCCGGGTCTCCTCCCGGGCGCCCCTGTTCGTTTGTGCGAGCAAGACCACGAAAGGGGAAAGTGCTACCGGGACGGCGGAGACGTGCGGCAGGATCGGTGAATGCTGAGCTCTTCAGGGGGGTACCCCCCGAACCCCCCGCGTGTACGTGATCTCCCTGAACTGCCGAAAGCCCATCTGCACCTGCACTTCACCGGGTCCATGCGGCCCGGCACCCTGCTGGAGCTGGCCGACAAGTACGGCGTCCGCCTGCCCGAGGCGCTGACCGACGCGCTGGCCGGCGGGGAGCCGCCGAGACTGCGCGCCACGGACGAGCGCGGCTGGTTCCGCTTCCAGCGGCTGTACGACGCGGCGCGCTCGTGCATCAGAGCGCCCGAGGACATCCAGCGTCTGGTGCGGGAGGCGGCCGAGGAGGACCTGCGGGACGGCTCGGGCTGGCTGGAGATCCAGGTCGACCCGACGTCGTACGCGCCCCGGCTGGGCGGGCTGATCCCGGCGCTGGAGATCATCCTCGACGCGGTGGACTCGGCGTCCCGCGACACCGGGCTCGGCATGCGGGTACTGGTGGCCGCCAACCGGATGAAGCACCCCCTGGACGCCCGCACGCTGGCCCGGCTGGCCGTGCGCTACGCCGACCGGGGGATCGTCGGCTTCGGGCTCTCCAACGACGAGCGGCGCGGGATGGCCCGCGACTTCGACCGGGCGTTCGCGATCGCGCGCGAGGGCGGGCTGCTGTCGGCACCGCACGGGGGCGAGCTGACGGGCCCCGCGTCGGTGCGGGACTGCCTGGACGACCTGGAGGCGCACCGGATCGGGCACGGTGTGCGGGCGGCCGAGGACCCGCGGCTGCTGAAGCGCCTCGCGGACCGGGGCGTCACCTGCGAGGTGTGCCCGGCGTCGAACGTCGCCCTCGGCGTGTACGACAAGCCGGAGGACGTGCCGCTGCGCACGCTGTTCGAGGCGGGCGTGCCGATGGCGCTGGGCGCGGACGACCCGCTGCTGTTCGGCTCCCGGCTGGCGGCACAGTACGAGATCGCCCGCCGGCACCACGGCTTCACCGACGCGGAGCTCGCCGAGCTGGCCCGGCAGTCCGTACGGGGGTCGGCGGCGCCTCAGGACGTCAAGGAGAAGCTGCTGTCGGGCGTCGACGCCTGGCTGGCCGCCCCGGTCGCCTGAAGTGGGCCAGGGGCGGGTACGCCCGGAAGCCGATGTCCAGCTCCGTCCCCCGTCCCCGGGACAGGGGCAGCAGCGTGGTGAGCGAGGCGCCGAGCACGTCGTACCCCTTGCCCGCCCCCCTGCCGAGCGGGCCGTGGCCGGCCGCCCAGCCGAGTTGCAGGGACGCGGCGGCGAAGGTGTCCCGCGCGCCGGACAGGAACAGCGTCCGGGCGTGGACGGCGGGCTGGATGCGGTCGGCCCGGGGCAGGCGGTCCCAGCGCCGCTCCCAGCGCTCCTCCCAGGCCGAGCCGTGGCGCGCGGTGCGCCGCTCGTCGGTGCGGACGGTCCGCGGGACGCCCCGAGTGAGTCCGCGGCGCAGGGCGGGCCACACGGAGGGCCGCAGTCCGAGCGACTGGTGGGCGAGCACCAGGTCGACGGGCACGCCCGGGGTGTGGTCCCGGGGCACGCTCTGCCGGAGGGGGATGTGGACGACCGTGTGCGGGGAGTACGCCGCGAAGGAGAACAGCCCGGCGAGGCGGGCCAGTCCGTCGTGGTCCCCGAGCAGGTGGCCCCAGCCGCGCATCGGGTCGCTGAGCGTGGTGTGCCGCAGCGCGGGGCGCGGCTGGACGACCCGGAAGGCGTACCGGCCGGCGCGCGGCCGGAACTCGTCGACCCTCAGCCGCACGGAGGCTCCCTCATGACGTCAGGGATACGCACGACGGGCCGGGCGCGGCAACGGAATGACGCGGCCCCGGCGGGGTCCGTGCCGTTCAGAGGCCGGCGCCGACCATGACCGGCTCGTTCACCAGGGTGATCCCGAACGCGTCCCGGACGCCCGCCACGACCTCGCGGGCCAGCGCCAGCAGGTCCTCCGTGGTGGCGTCGCCGCGGTTGGTGAGCGCGAGGGTGTGCTTGGTGGAGATGCGGGCCGGACCGCTGCCGTACCCCTTGGTGAAACCGGCCTTGTCGATCAGCCAGGCTGCGGAGGTCTTGGTCCGTCCCTCGCCGGCGGGATAGGCGGGCGGCTCGACGCCTTCCCCCAACCGCTCCCGTACGCGCGTACGGAATGCGGCGAACGTCTCGTCGTCGAGGATCGGGTTGGTGAAGAAGGAGCCGGCCGACCAGGTGTCGTGGTCCTCGGGGTCCAGCACCATGCCCTTGCCGGCACGGAGCTTCAGCACCGTGTCGCGGGCGGTGGCCAGCGGGACCCGCTCGCCGGGCGCCACGCCGAGCACGCGGGCCGTCTCCGCGTACTTGACCGGCCCGGACAGTCCGCCGGCGTCCTCCAGCCGGAAGCGCACGCGCAGGACGACGTAGCGCTCGGGGTCGGCCTTGAAGCGGCTGTGGCGGTAGGAGAAGGCGCACTCCTCGTTGCCGAGGGTGACGGTCTCGCGGGTGCGGCGGTCGTAGGCGACGACCTCGGTGAGGGTGGAGGAGACCTCCTGGCCGTACGCGCCGACGTTCTGGATCGGGGTGGCGCCCGCCGAGCCGGGGATGCCGGCCAGGCACTCGACGCCGGCGAGACCCGCCTCCACGGTGCGGGCGACGGCGTCGGTCCACACCTCGCCCGCGGCCAGCTCCAGGCGCGTGCCGTCCAGGGCGAAGCCCTTGGTCGCGACGACGAGGGCGGTGCCGTCGAAGCCCTTGTCGCCGATGACCAGGTTGGAGCCGCCGCCGATGACCAGCAGCGGCGTACCGCTGTCGTCGGCCTCGCGGACGGTGGCGATCACCTCGTCGTCGGTCGTCGCGGTGACCAGCCGGGTCGCGGGGCCGCCCAGCCGGAAGGTGGTCAGCGGGGCGAGGGGGGCGTCGTGGAGTTCCTGCACGGGCCCAAGACTACGAGACGGCACCGACAAGCCCCCGCCCCGCCGTGTCCGGCCCGGCTCAGCCCAGCCGGACGACCGCCCGTGACATGCCCAGCACCTTCTGTCCGGCGCTGGTCGCGGTGAGGTCGACGCGGACCGTGTGGTCGTCGAGTTTGGCGGCGACCTTGCCGCTGACCTCGATGGTGGCGCCCAGGTCGTCATTGGGGACGACGACCGGACGGGTGAAGCGGACGCCGTACTCGACGACCGCTCCCGGGTCGCCCACCCAGTCGGTCACCACGCGGATCGCCTCGGCCATGGTGAACATGCCGTGCGCGATCACGTCGGGCAGACCGACCTCCTTGGCGAACTTCTCGTTCCAGTGGATGGGGTTGAAGTCGCCGGAGGCACCCGCGTACCGGACGAGGGTGGCCCGGGTCACGGTGAACGTCTGCGCGGGCAGCTCGGTGCCGGCCTCGACGTCGGCGTAGGAGATCTTCGCCGTCATGGTGTCGCTCACGCCTCCTCGGCCGCGCGGGCCACCAGCTTGGTCCAGGCGGTGACGACGTGCTCGCCGTCCTGGTCGTGCACCTCACCGCGGATGTCCAGTATGTCGTTGCCGGCCATCGACTTGACCGCTTCGATGGTCGAGGTGACCGTGAGCCGGTCACCGGCGCGCACGGGACGGACGTAGGCGAACTTCTGGTCGCCGTGCACCACCCGGCTGTAGTCGAGGCCGAGCTTCGGGTCGGCGATGACCTGCCCGGCGGCCTTGAAGGTGATCGCGAACACGAAGGTGGGCGGGGCGATCACATCGGGGTGGCCGAGCGCCTTGGCGGCCTCCGCGTCCGTGTACGCGGGGTTGGTGTCCCCCACCGCCTCGGCGAACTCGCGGATCTTTTCCCGGCCCACCTCGTAGGGCTCGGTGGGCGGGTAGCTCCGCCCCACGAAGGACTGGTCGAGCGCCATGCGCGCGGCACCTCCTGTGTCTGCCTGTGTCTGCCTGTGATCCGACCGGTCTGCCTGATCCGACTGGTCTCTGCCTGGTCTGCCCGGTCCGCCTTGCGGTCGGCCGGTCCTGACCGTGTCCGGTCGACGGGAAAACGACACGAGGCCGCCCCCCTGGGTGGGGGGACGGCCTCGTGTACGAGCCTGTTTTATCGCGTTTCGCGGTGCGCGGTGTGCGCGTTGCAACGCGGGCAGTGCTTCTTCATCTCAAGACGGTCCGGGTTGTTACGCCGGTTCTTCTTGGTGATGTAGTTCCGCTCCTTGCACTCCACGCAGGCCAGCGTGATCTTCGGGCGGACGTCGGTGGCAGCCACGTGAGTGCTCCTTGACGAACGGATTGACTGTATTTACGCAATGAAGAGTAGCCGATCGAAGGACCGACCCCGCAATCGGCTACTGTCTGTAGCGGTGACCGGACTTGAACCGGTGACACAGCGATTATGAGCCGCTTGCTCTACCGACTGAGCTACACCGCTGTGATGCGATCGGGCCCCGCCTCGCGGCGGGAACCTCACACACCAGAGCCCCAAAACGGAATCGAACCGTTGACCTTCTCCTTACCATGGAGACGCTCTGCCGACTGAGCTATTGGGGCGAGCGATGAAGACATTACACGGTCCGCCGCCGTTCGCCCAAATCCGTTTCGGCCCCTCTCCCCGAGCGGACCACGCCGGTACGACTATTGGGCTCCTCCCGGCGGGGAACGGGCCTCCGGCCTACGCTCGACTCACTCTGCGTGATCTTGCCTGCGTGACCCTGCCCTCCGCGCGCAGCCCGAGCCCCTGGAACGCGATGCCCGACAGCCGGCCGCAGCCGCCGCCCCGTCCGCCCTCGTCCCCGGGTCCGGTTCCGGCCGAGCCGGAACCGCTGTTGCTGTGCGGCGCGCGCCTCACCGACGGCCGGACCGTGGACGTACGGCTGGCCGGCGGGCGCATCGAGGCGGTCGGCACGGCCGGCAGCCTGGCGGCGGACGGCACGCGCGCGTGCGGCACGCAGGTCGATCTCACCGGCTGTCTGCTCCTGCCGGCCCCCGCGGAACCCCACGCCCACGCGGACACGGCTCTGTCCGCCGCCGACGGCGGCCCCGTCTCGTACGACCCCCAGGACGTCCAGCGCCGCGCGACAAAGGCCGCGCTGCTCCAGCTCGCGCACGGCGCGACGGCCCTACGGGCGCACGTGCGCGTGGGCGACGTGGCGGGGCTGGGCGCGCTGACCGGCGTGCTGCGGGCGGAGCGCTCGCTGCGCGGGCTGGCCGAACTGACGACGGTGGCGGTGCCGCGGCTGCTGACCGGGGTGGCCGGGGCGGACGGGCTCGCGGTGCTGCGGGACGCGGTGAAGATGGGCGCGTCCGTGGTGGGCGGCTGCCCCGATCTCGACCCCGATCCCACGGGGTACGTGGAGGCGGTCCTGGAGGTCGCCTCCGAACACGGCTGCCCCGTCGATCTGCACACGGACGCCGCCGATCCCGCCCGGCTGGCCCGGTTCGCGGCCATGGCGGGCGGGCTGCGGGCGGGGGTCGCCCTCGGCCCGTGCGGCGGTCTCGCCCGGCTGCCCGCCGAACCGGCCGCGCGGACCGCGGACCGGCTCGCGGCGGCCGGGGTGACGGTGGTGTGCCTGCCGCAGGGCGGCTGCGGCGCCGTGGACCGCCGGGGCACGGCGCCGGTACGGCTGCTGCGGTCGGCGGGGGTGCGGGTGGCCGCCGGGAGCGGCGCCCTGCGGGACGTGTCGAACCCGGTGGGCCGCGGCGACCCGCTGGAGGCGGCGTACCTGCTGGCCTCCCGCCACGGGCTGTCCGCCGAGGACGCCTACGCCGCGGTGAGCACGTCGGCGCGGGCGGCCCTGGGGCTGCCCGAGGTGCGCGTGGAGGCGGGCTTCCCTGCCGAACTGCTGGCGGTCCGCGGGGACGGACTCCCGGAGGCGCTGTCACTGGGGTACAGCCGCGTCGTGGTGCACGGGGGGCGGGTGGTGTCGCGGACGAGCGCGGTGCGGGAGTACCACGGTTCGGCGGCCTCGCCGGCGGAGGTGGAACCGGGGCTGCCCCGGCAGGGCCACGGCAGCGCGTAGAGCCGGACCGGTCCCCGGGGCGTTGCGCGGCGGACGGGATCGGCCCGGCGTACGGTCGGAGGCATGCGCATTGTCATCGCTGGTGGTCATGGTCAGATCGCGCTGCGGCTGGAGCGGCTGCTCGTCGCGCGCGGGGACGAGGCGGCGGGCATCATCCGCAGGCCCGAACAGGCCGACGAACTGCGGAGCCTGGGCGCCGAACCGGTCGTGCTCGACCTGGAGTCGGCGTCGGTGGAGGAGGTCGCGCAGCGGCTGGAGGGCGCGGACGCGGCGGTGTTCGCGGCGGGTGCCGGGCCGAACAGCGGCGCGGGCCGCAAGGAGACGGTGGACAGGGCGGCGGCGGTCCTCTTCGCCGACGCGGCCGTCCGCGCGGGCGTACGGCGTTTCGTGGTCGTGTCGTCCATGGGCGCGGACCCGGCCCACGAGGGCGACGAGGTCTTCGACGTGTACCTGCGCGCCAAGGGCGAGGCGGACGCGTACGTACGCGGTCTGGACGCCCTGGACTGGACGATCCTGCGCCCCGGCCGGCTCACCGACGACGCCGGCACCGGCCTGGTCCGCCTGGAGGCCCACACGGGCCGCGGCCCGGTCCCGCGCGACGACGTGGCCGCCGTGCTGGCGGAGCTGGTGGACACCCCCGCGACGGCCGGCCTGACCCTGGAGCTGATCAGCGGCCCCGCGCCGGTGTCGGTGGCCGTGAAGTCGGTGGCCGGCAACTAGAAGAGGGGCATCTGCCCCGGGAACTCCGGCACCACGTGACCGTCCAGCGAGGGCTGCTCCGCACCGAGCGGGGCGTGCCTGCGTGACCCGGGGCACGAGGTCAGTTCCCCGCTCCCCCGGGCACCGGGCGGATCGTGCCGCGCGTACCGCCCGGCGACGACGGCGATCTCACGACGGCACTCGGGACAGGGGCGGCGGCGGGACGACATGGGGCCAGTGTGCCCCGGAGCCTCCGCCCGCGGACAGGGAGCGCCCGCAGAAACGAAGAGACCCCCTCCGACCGCGTTTCCGCGATTGGAGGGGGTCTTCCCCAGTGTGGCGGCGCCAGGATTCGAACCTGGGAAGGCTGAGCCGGCAGATTTACAGTCTGCTCCCTTTGGCCGCTCGGGCACACCGCCGGGGTTGCTGCCGTCGAACCGCTTTTCGGCGGTTCTCCCTGGCAACGACGTAAACAATACCCGATGGACAGGGGTGCTTCGCCACCCGATTGATCGCCACCCGGAGGCCGGGGGGTGACTAGGCTGGTCCGGATGCGGCCGGGGACCGATGCCGGGCTCGGGGGCCGCTTCACGTACGCCGGTACGCATCCGGTGCGCAGCCCGGTACGCACCCCGATACAAGGAGCCACAGGACATGGCCGACTCCAGTTTCGACATCGTCTCGAAGGTCGAGCGGCAGGAGGTCGACAACGCCCTCAACCAGACCGCCAAGGAGATCTCGCAGCGCTACGACTTCAAGGGCGTGGGGGCCTCGATCTCGTGGTCCGGGGAGAAGATCCTCATGGAGGCGAACTCCGAGGACCGGGTGAAGGCAGTCCTCGACGTCTTCCAGTCCAAGCTGATCAAGCGGGGCATCTCCCTGAAGGCCCTGGACGCGGGTGAGCCCCAGCTCTCGGGCAAGGAGTACAAGATCTTCGCGTCCATCGAGGAGGGCATCTCCCAGGAGAACGCGAAGAAGGTCGCGAAGATCATCCGCGATGAGGGCCCGAAGGGCGTGAAGGCCCAGGTGCAGGGCGACGAGCTGCGGGTCAGCTCCAAGAGCCGCGACGACCTGCAGGCCGTCATCGCGCTGCTCAAGGGCAAGGACTTCGACTTCGCCCTGCAGTTCGTGAACTACCGGTAGGTCCGGCCGGCCGGCGGCGTGGCGTTCACGCGCCGCACGGGCACGAGGAAGGGCGGCACCCCGGCGGTAGCCGCCCTTCTCGCCTGCCGGCGGTGGTTCGGGGCGCGGTGTCCGGTCGGGCCCGTGAGCGGCCGAGCGGGATGCGGCAGGCGATCAGGAGGGCCGGCGAGCCGCCGACCGCGGTGGCCCGGGTGGTGCCGTCGCGGAACTCCCCGGGACCGGGTGGTCGCGTCGGTGCGCCGATGTCGGGCCGTCGACGAACGCGCCGGTGACGCCGGTCGGCGTCGTGGTGCCGGTGTTCCGGCGGTCCTGGGTTCCGGTGGCCACGGGAGCCGGGGTCTGCCGGCGGACGTGGTGGTGCACGGCGTGCGCGGACGGGACGACGGACGGCAGGGGGGCGTACGGCGGCCCGGTCAGGGCCTCGGCGCCGCTGCCGGCGCTTGTGCCGGTGCCGCGGGACCGTGGAGACCGGTCCACGGCGCCAGGTCCATGCCCTCGTTCTCCTCCTCGTACCAGCCCGTGCCCCGGACCCAGGAGTGGAGCCAGTCGGCGAGGCCGGGCGCGTCGAGGAACCAGGCGTGGTCGGGGTCGCCCGGATTGGGTTCGAAGAGGAGGACGGTGGCCCGGGGCGAACGGCGGTCCACACAGGCGTACATGCCGCAGCCCCAGTGGGATATGGGCAGCACTCCCTCGGGCCAGGGCCAGTCGGGGTCCTCGCGGCCGCTCTCGCGGCGGGCGAGGTACTGGGCCACGGCGGCGGGTTCACCGGAGGGCTCGCTGTCCAGGAGGGGCAGCAGTCCGTACTCGGGGCCGAATCCGCCGTCGGCTATGCGCAGATAGAGCTCGGCGAGCAGTGGGGGCAGGGCGAAGCCCAGTGTGGCCTCGGCGCGCGCCAGTGCGGTCGCGTCGACGGGGTCGGGGAGGGAGGGCCGGCCCCATGGGCGGGTGTCACGGGCCTTGTTCGCCACCTGTGTCAGCAACTGCTCGTGCTCGGTCATGTGTTCATGATGCGGTCCGCCACTGACATCCGCTCGGGCCTGTGGACGACCTTCGGCTTGTGGACAACGCCCCGGTCATGACGCGACCGGCGAGGGCGCCTCCCGCCTCACCCGCGCTGGGTGAACGACCGGTCCGTCCGCACGATCTCGCGGCCCAGCGGGAACAGCGAGACCGGGATCAGCTTGAAGTTGGCGATGCCGAGCGGGATTCCGATGATCGTCACGCACAGGGCGATGCCGGTGAGGACGTGGCCGAGCGCCAGCCACCAGCCCGCGAGGAGCAGCCACAGCACGTTGACGAGGAAGGACGGGGCTCCCGCGTCCCGGCGTTCGACCGTCGTGTACCCGAAGGGCCACAGGGCGTAGACGCCTATGCGGAAGGCGGCGACCCCGAAGGGGATGCCGATGACCGTGACGCAGAGCAGCACGCCCGCGAGCAGGTAGCCGAGGAACAGCCAGAAGCCGCTGAAGACGAGCCATATGAGATTCAGGATGGTCTTCACTGATGGTGACCTGCCATCTTCTCGAGCCGGGCGATGCGTTCCGCCATCGGCGGGTGGGTGGAGAACATCTTCGAGAGCCCCTGGCCCGGGCGGAACGGGTTGGCGATCATCATGTGGCTGGCCGTCTCGATGCGGGGCTCGGGGGGCAGGGGGAGCTGTTTGGTGCCGTGTTCCAGTTTGCGCAGGGCGCCGGCGAGGGCGAGGGGGTCTCCGGTGAGCTGGGCGCCGGAGGCGTCGGCCTCGTACTCCCGGGAGCGGCTGATGGCCAGCTGGATGAGGGACGCGGCGAGCGGCCCGAGGATCATGATCAGCAGCATGCCGAGGAGGCCGGGGCCGTCGTCGTCGTCCGAGCGGCCGATCGGGATCAGCCAGGCGAAGTTGACCAGGAACATGATCACGGAGGCGAGGGCGCCGGCGACCGAGGAGATCAGGATGTCGCGGTTGTAGACGTGGCTGAGCTCGTGGCCGATGACGCCGCGCAGCTCCCGCTCGTCGAGCAGGCGCAGGATGCCTTCGGTGCAGCACACGGCCGCGTTGCGCGGGTTGCGGCCGGTGGCGAAGGCGTTGGGGGCCTCGGTCGGGGAGATGTACAGGCGGGGCATGGGCTGACGGGCCTGGGTGGAGAGTTCACGGACCATGCGGTACAGCCCCGGGGCCTCGAACTCGCTCACCGGGCGGGCGCGCATCGCGCGCAGGGCCAGCTTGTCGCTGTTCCAGTACGCGTACGCGTTGGTGCCCAGCGCGATCAGGACGGCGACGACGAGCCCCGTGCGGCCGAAGAAGCCGCCGATGACGATGATGAGTGCGGACAGTCCCCCGAGGAGGACCGCTGTCCTGAGCCCGTTGTGCCGGCGGTGCACGGTGCGCCCTCCAAGTCGTGCGGCAGGGGGACCCTCACTTGCTGATCTTCCTTCTGACCTGCGCTGCCCACTGGGCTGGTGGTGTCACGTCCAGTGGACCCTCCCGTACCGGTCAACGCGAGGCGAAGGGCACTAGTTCCCTTGTGCGCGTGATGGCGCGTGTCACCCGTCCGGGTGACGGCCGTCCGGAGCGCCCCGCACGCGCGGGGGCGTGGGCGTGCGGTGGCCGTACGCGCGCGTGCGGGCGCGGCCCGGTGTGCTCAGAAGAGCCCGGTGCCGGTGAAGCGCAGGACCAGCTGGGGTGCGCCGGACAGGGCGACGCCGAGGACGCCGGTCAGGGCGAGGGCGGCGGTGAGGGGGGCGGGGAGCCGGTGCTTCACCGGTTCGCCCTCGGGGGCGCGGAACAGCAGGGCCGTCCACTGGAGGTAGTAGACCAGCGCGATGACGACGTTGACGGCCATGACGACGGCGAGCCAGCCCAGTCCGGCGTCGACGGCCGCGGAGAACACGGTGACCTTGGCGAAGAGGCCGATGACGCCCGGCGGGAGTCCGGCGAGGCAGAGCAGGAAGAAGGCCAGGAGGAGCGCGGTGAGGGGACTGGAGGCGTGGAGGCCGCGGTAGTCGGCGACGCGGTTGAGGCGGTGCGCGCGGCCGACGAGGGCGGCCACGGCGAACGCGCCCAGGTTCACGGCGCCGTACATGAGGGCGTAGGCGACGGTGGAGCCGATGGACTTCTCGGGGTCGCCGGAGTACGCGGCGGCGGCGACCGGCACCAGGAGGTAACCGGCCTGGCCGACGGACGACCAGGCGAGGAGGCGTACCGCGCTGTACGCGCGCGTGGCCCGCTGTCTGAGGGCGCCCACGTTGCCGACGGTCATGGTGAGGGCGGCCAGCGCGGCGAGGGCCGGGCCCCAGACGTCGGCGTACGAGGGGAGGGCGACGACGGTGACGAGGATCAGGCCGGAGAAGCCGACCGCTTTGCCGATGACCGACAGGTAGGCGGCGATCGGCAGGGGGGCGCCCACGTAGGTGTCGGGGACCCAGAAGTGGAAGGGGACGGCGGCGGTCTTGAAGGCGAAGCCGACGAGGGTGAGGACGACACCGGTCTGGGTGAGGGTGTGGAGCTGTCCGTCGACGTCCTGGACGCGTTCGGCGATCAGGGTGAGGTGGAGGGTGCCGGTGGCGGCGTAGACGAAGCTGACGCCCAGCAGGCTGACGGCGGTGGCGGTGACGGAGGACAGGAAGAACTTCAGGGCCGCCTCGGAGGACCTGCGGTCGCCGTGCCTGAGGCCGACCAGGGCGAAGGCGGGCAGGGAGGCGACCTCCAGGGCGACGACGAGGGTCGCGAGGTCACGGGAGGCGGGCAGGAGGGCGGCGCCGGCCGCGGAGGAGAGGAACAGGAACCAGTACTCGCCCTCGGGGAGCCGCTTGCCCTCGTCCTTGAGGGCGGTGACGGACAGGAGGGCGGCCAGGAGGGCGCCGCCGAGCACCAGGAACTGGATGACGAGGGCGAAGCGGTCCGCGGTGTAGCTGCACACGCTTTCCTCGCCGACCAGGCAGAAGGTGCCGCGGTCGGCGTCGAGGAGGGGCAGCAGCATGAGGGTGGCGGCGGCGAGTCCGGCCACCGAGAACCAGCCGAGGAGCGGCTTCCTGGCCTCGCTCACGAACAGGTCGGCGACGAGGACGACGAGTCCGACGACCGCCGCGATGGTGGGCGGCGCGATGGCCAGCCAGTCGACGGACTGGACGAGGGAGCTCATCGGGTGCCTCCTGCGAGGAGCTGCTGCACGGCCGGGTCGGTCAGGCCGAGGAGGGCCCTGGGCCAGAGCCCGGCGACGACGGTGAGGACGACGAGCGGGGTCCAGGCCGCGAGCTCGTAGGGGCGCACGTCGGTGAGTTCCGGGGCGTCCTGGGGTGCGGCGCCCATGCAGACCCTGCGGACCACGACCAGCAGGTACGCGGCCGTCAGCAGGGTGCCGAAGGCGCCGATGGCCGTGAAGGTGAGGAAGGCGGGGCGGCTGAGGCCGTCGGCGGGGTCGAAGGCGCCGAACAGGGCGAGCATCTCGCCCCAGAATCCGGCGAGGCCGGGCAGGCCGAGGGAGGCGACGGCGGCGAACGCGAGCAGGCCGCCGAGGCGGGGGGCCTTGCCGTAGAGGGCGGCGCCGGTCTCCTGCGCGAGGGTGTCGAGGTCGGTGCTGCCGGTGCGGTCCTTGAGGGCGCCGACCAGGAAGAACAGCAGGCCGGTGATGAGGCCGTGGGCGATGTTGGCGAACAGGGCGCCGTTGACGCCGGTCGGGGTCATGGTCGCGATGCCGAGGAGGACGAAGCCCATGTGGCCGACGGAGGAGTAGGCGATGAGGCGTTTGAGGTCGCCCTTCGCGCCCCGTTTGGCGAGGGCCAGGCAGGCGAGGGATCCGTAGACGACGCCGACGACGGCGAACGCGGCGAGGTAGGGCGCGAAGGTGCGGAAGCCGTCCGGTGCGGCGGGCAGCAGGATCCGCACGAACCCGTACGTGCCCATCTTCAGCAGGACACCGGCCAGCAGGACCGAGCCGACGGTCGGCGCGGCGGTGTGGGCGTCGGGCAGCCAGCTGTGCAGCGGCCACATCGGGGTCTTCACCGCGAGCCCGATCCCGATCGCGAGTACGGCGATGACCTGCACGGATGTGGTCAGGGGCCGGCCGTTGTCAGTGGCGAGTGCCACCATGTCGAAGGTGCCCGCCTCGATTCCGATCAGGAGCAGGCCGAGCAGCATGACCACGGAGCCGAGCAGCGTGTAGAGGATGAACCTCCAGGCGGCCTCGGCCCGGCCCTCGCCGCCCCAGCGGGCGATGAGGAAGTACATCGGGATGAGGACCGTCTCGAAGGCGAGGAAGAACAGGATCAGGTCGAGGACGGCGAAGGTCGCCAGGGTGCCGGACTCGAGGACGAGCAGCAGGGCGACGAAGGCCTTCGGGGACGGTCCCGTGGGCGGCTTGAAGTACGAGTAGAGGGCGCTGAGGAAGGTCAGCAGGGCGGTCAGGACCAGGAGGGGGAGGGAGATGCCGTCGGTGCCGAGGTGGATGCGCACGTCGAGTGCGGGGATCCAGCTGATGTCGGTCGTGGCCTGCATCCTCGACGGCTGGTCGTGGTCGAAGCCGAGCGCGAGGACGATCGCCGCGATGAGGATCGCGGCGGTGACGGTGACGCCGTGGCGGAGTACCGCCTGGTCGGGTGACTTCCCCTTCAGTCCGGGCGGGGCCGGCAGGAGGGCGGCGGCGGCACCGAGGAGCGGGCCGACGACGATCAACGCCAGAAGGAACTGCATCACGGACTCGTTGATATCGATCACGCCTGCTCACGCTCCCGTGGCGACGAGGACGGCGGCGACCGCGAGGACGACGGTGCCGGCGAGCAGCGCGCTCACATAGGTCTGCAGATTGCCCGTCTGGGCCCGTCGTACGGCGGTGCCGAGCCAGCGGGGCAGGGCGCCCGCGCCGCGTACGTAGGTCTCGACGACCTCGCGGTCGAGGAACCGTACGAGGCTCGCGCCGGCGCGGACCGGGCGGACGAAGAGGGCCGAGTACACGGCGTCCAGGTGGAAGCCGGCGGCCGCGTGGCGGTGCAGCGGGCCGAGCAGCAGCCGTCCGGGGTCCGACGGGTCGGGCGCGTACGCGATGTCCCCGTAGGCCGGTTCGTGGCTGGCGATGGCCTCCGCCTCGACTCGTCCGGCGTCGCCCCCGGGGTGGGCGGCGACGGCGCCGAGGGGGAGGCGGGCGGCGGCGTGCGCGGTGGTGTGCCGCCAGGTGGCGTAGGTGATGATGCCGCCGATCAGGGCCACACCCGTGCCGAGCACGGAGGTGGTGAGCGTCGGGGCCAGGTCGTGGCCGTCGAACCAGTCGGGCAGTACGCGGAAGGCGAACCCGCCGAGCGCGAGGGACGGTACGGCGAGCACCCACAGCACCGTGGTCATCGTCAGCGGCTGCCTGCCGTGGTCGGGTGCCTCGGTTCCGTGTCCGCGGAAGGCCAGCAGCCACAGCCGCATCGCGTACGCGGCCGTGAGCAGGGCGGTGACGAGGCCGGCGAGGAGGACGATCCAGCCCGCCGCGGCGGGGGCGTGCTCGGTGTGGCCGGTGACGACGTGTTCGGCGACTCCGAGGACGGCCTCCTTGGAGAAGAAGCCGCTGAAGGGCGGGATCGCGGCGAGTGCGAGGAGCGCCACGGTCATCGTCCAGTAGGCGTCGGGGACCCGGTCGCGCAGGTGGCCCATGCGGGACATGGCGGCCAGCGAGTTGGTGCCGGCGGCGTGGATGACCACGCCGGCCGCGAGGAACAGCAGCGCCTTGAAGGCGCCGTGGGACAGGAGGTGGAAGACGGCGGCGCCGCGGTCGGCGACGGCGAGGGCGCCGGTCATGTAGCCGAGCTGGCCGATCGTCGAGTAGGCGAGGACGCGTTTGATGTCGTCCTGGGCGAGCGCGGCGAGCGCCGAGCCGGCCATGGTCACGGCGGCCATGACGGCAAGGACGGTCATCGCGGCCTGGGATGCCTCGAAGAGCGGAAGGAGACGGGCGATGAAGTAGACGCCGGCGGCGACCATGGTCGCGGCGTGGATCAGCGCGGAGACGGGGGTCGGGCCCGCCATCGCGTCGGGGAGCCAGGTGTGCAGCGGGAACTGCGCCGACTTGCCGGCCACGCCCGCCAGGAGCAGCAGGGCGATCAGCGTGGGGTGTTCGATGCCGCCGTTCGCGACGGCGCCGAGGACGCGGGTGATGCGGAAGGACCCGGCCTCGGTGGCGACGGCGAACAGGCCGATGAGGAAGGGGACGTCGCCGAGCTTGGTGACCAGGAAGGCCTTGAGGGAGGCGGCGCGTGCCTCGGGGGTCTCCCAGTAGTGACCGACGAGGAAGTAGGAGCAGATGCCCATGACTTCCCAGCCGACCAGCAGGACCATCAGGTCGCCGGAGTAGACGACCAGGAGCATCGCGGAGGTGAACAGGGAGACGAGGGCGGCGTAGGAGGGGTAGCGCGGGTCGTCGCGCAGGTAGCCCGTCGAGTAGATCTGCACGCAGGCGGCGACGACGGTGACCAGGACGGCGGTCAGTGCGGCGAAGCCGTCGATGTGCAGGGCGAGTTCGATCGGGACCGAGCCGGTGGGGGTGAGTTCGGTCGCGGCGTCGACGGCCCGGCCCCCGCCCTGGCGCCAGGCGACCGTGGCGGCCAGGGCGAGGGAGGCGAACGTCGGCAGGACGGCGAGCGGGCGGACGAATCCGGGGGCCGTGCGGCCCAGGAGCAGCCCGGCGAGCGCGCCGAGGAACGGAAGGAGGGGGACGAGGACGGCGAGGGTGGTCGTGGTCACGCGGTGGCCTCGGCCTTCTCGCCGGCCGCCTGGGGTGCGAGGGCTTCGCGGCCGGTGGTGTCGCTGTCGGGGCCGTCGGGTTCGTGGCCCTCGGCGGTGTCGCGGAGCTTGTCGATGTCCGAGGTGCCGCGGTTGCGGTACACGGCGAGGACGATCGCCAGGCCGATGCCGATCTCGGCGGCGGCGACGGCGATGGTGAAGAGGGTGAGGGCCTGGCCGGAGTGCAGGGTGTCCTCGGCGGTCCGGCTGAGCCAGACGTCGAAGGCGACCAGGTTGAGGTTGACGGCGTTGAGCATCAGCTCGACCGACATCAGGACGAGGATCGCGTTGCGGCGGGCGAGGACGCCGTACAGGCCGGTGCAGAAGAGGAGGGCGGACAGGACTGCGGGATAGACGAGGTGCATCAGCGGGTCCCTTCCGTACCGCGCCGGGTGTGCGTCGCGCCGGACGCGCTCGGGCCGGTGGCCGTCGCCCGCCCGGCCGCGGCGTCGGCCTTCGCCTTGCGGGACAGGACGATCGCGCCGACGAGGGCTGCGAGGAGGAGGACGGAGAGGGCCTCGAAGGGGAGGACCCAGTGCTGGAAGAGGCTCGCGCCGGTGACGTCGGTGGAGCCGGCGGGGGCGCCGTCCAGGTCGATCCAGGTGGTCCGGAAGGCGTCGACGACGACCCAGACCAGGGCCGCCGCGGCGGTGACGGCCACGGCGAGGGCGACCCGGCGGTTGCCGGAGTCGGCGTTCGGTGAGCGGCCGATGGGGGCCCTGGTGAGCATCAGCCCGAACAGGAGGAGGACGACGACGGAGCCGACGTAGATGAGGACCTGTACCCAGGCGATGAACTCGGCGGTGAGCAGGAGGTATTCGACGGCGAGGCCACCGAGGGCGACCACCAGCCACAGGGCGGCGTGCACCAGCTGCCGGGTGGTGACGGTGACGACGGCGGCCCCGAAGGTGACCAGACCGACCAGGAGGAAGGCGATCTCCACACCGGTCGGGGAGAGGAAGCCGCGGGACTCGGCCGCCAGGTTCACGGTGCCGGTCGCGAGGCCACCGAGAGTCGCTGCGGGGGTCATTCCCGGCCCTCCTGCCGTGGCTGGTCCGCCTGCTGCTTCGACTCGCCCGCCGGTCGTGTGGGTGACTCGGCGGCACGGGCCTGCTCGTCGGCGTGCGGTTCGGTGCCGGCCGATGGTGCCGGGGGCGGGGCGGCCGTCTCCGCGGCCCGGGCGGCGGCGAGCTTGTCGGCGGTCTTGCGGGCGGCGGCGAGTTCCTTCGGTTCCTCGGCTCCGGGGTCGAGGGCGGGCGGGGCCGGGACGGTCCACATCCACTCGCGGAGCTTGTCGCGCTCGTGGGTGAGGTCGCGGATGTCGGTCTCGGCGTACTCGAACTCCGGCGACCAGAACAGGGCGTCGAAAGGACAGACCTCGATGCAGATACCGCAGTACATGCACAGGGAGAAGTCGATGGCGAAGCGGTCGAGGACGTTGCGGCTGCGCTCGCGGCCGCCGGGCGTCGCCGCCGGGACCGTCTCCTTGTGGGAGTCGATGTAGATGCACCAGTCCGGGCACTCGCGGGCGCACAGCATGCAGACCGTGCAGTTCTCCTCGAACAGGCCGATCACACCGCGGGTGCGGGGCGGAAGGTCGGGCTGGGTGTCCGGGTACGGGGCGGTGACGGACTTCCTCGTCATCGTCCGCAGGGTGACGGCCAGGCCCTTGGCCAGACCAGAGCCGGGGAAGGGAGCCATGGTTACCGGATCACCACCTTGACGATGCCGGTGAGGGCGATCTGGGCGAGGGAGAGGGGGACGAGGAGGGTCCAGGAGAGCTTCTGCAGCTGGTCCTCGCGCAGCCGGGGGTAGGTGACGCGGAGCCAGATGACGACGAAGGCGAGGACCGCGGTCTTCAGCAGGGTCCAGACCCAGCCGAGTCCGTCGGCGCCCCAGGGGCCGTGCCAGCCGCCCAGGAACAGGACGGTGGTCAGACCGCACAGGACGACGATCCCGGCGTACTCGGCGAGGAGGAACAGGGCGAAGCGCAGGCCGGTGTACTCGGTGTACGCGCCGAAGATGATCTCCGAGTCGGCGACCGGCATGTCGAAGGGCGGGCGCTGAAGTTCGGCGAGGCCGGCGACGAAGAAGACGAGCGCGCCGGTGATCTGCCAGGGCACCCACCACCACTCGAAGGCGTCGAGGATGCCGACGAGGGAGACGGTGCCGGCCGCCATCGCCACCGAGGCGGCGGTGAGCAGCATCGGGAGTTCGTACGCGAGGAGCTGGGCGGCGGTGCGCAGGCCGCCGAGGAGGGAGAACTTGTTGGCGGAGGCCCAGCCGGCCATGAGCGAACCGAGGACGCCGACGCCCATGACGGCGAGGACGAAGAACACGCCGGCGTCGATCACCTGGCCGACCGCGCCCTCGCCCGGGCCGATCGGGACGGCGAGCAGGACGAGGAGGTACGGCAGGAGGGCGACGGCGGGGGCGAGCTGGAAGATACGCCGGTCCGCGCCGGCCGGGACCACGTCCTCCTTCTGCGCGAACTTCACGCCGTCGGCGATGAGCTGGGCCCAGCCGTGGAAACCGCCGGCGTACATCGGGCCGAGGCGGCCCTGCATGTGGGCCATCACCTTGTGCTCGGTCTGACCCACGATCAGGGGGAAGGTGAGGAAGACGACGAACACGACCAGGAGTCGCAGGGCGACGTCGGGCACGTCGTTCACCGCAGGCCTCCTGAGGGGTCTTCGGGGGTGGGGGTCTCGGGGTCGCCTTCGGTCTCCGCGCGGGGCTTGAGGTCGCCTTCGGTCTCCGCACGGGGCTCGGAGGCCGTGTCGGCATCGGCGTCGGGTCCGGTGCCGGCTTCGGGCTCCGAGTCGGTGTCCGGAGCCGCGTTCCCCCGGGCCTCGCGGGCCGGACCGGCGTCGGGTTCCGTCTCCGGCCCGGGTTCCGTCTCCGGCCCGGGTTGGGCGAAGGCAGGCTGGGCGTGGTGCCAGGGGGCGTCCGGGCTGCGGGGAGCGGCAGGAGGCCTTCGGTCCCGGCGGTCCTCGGTGGGCGCGGGGGCGGCGGACGCGTCGCCCGTTGTCGCGGGCTCGTCGGACGGTTCCGGGGCCTTCGAGGCGGCGCGCTGACTCGCGGATCCCTCGGACGCGGTGCGCGCCCGGCGGGGGCCGTCGGCCGCGGGAGGGCCGGAACGCTGCGACGCCGACCCTTCGCTCGCGCTCCGCGCACGTCGTGCGGGGGCGGCGGTCGGAACGGTCGGCTCGGGCTGCGCCTCCGCGGCCTGGCTCACGGAACCCTCCGCCGCCGTGCGGGTGCGGCGGGGCTGGGCGGAGGACTCGGCGGCCGACTGGCTCGCCGAACCCTCCGCGGCCGTACGGGTGCGACGCGGCCGGGTCGTGGGCTGGGCGGGGGCCTCCGGGGCGGCCGACTGACTGGCGGAACCCTCCCCCGCCGTACGGGTACGGCGGGGGCGGTCTCCTGCCGCTCGTGCCGCGCCCGCCGCCGTCCTGCCCGTGCCTCTGGCCGGGCGGGCCGGGGCCGGGGGGAGCTGGCCCTTGAGGGGGCCCCATTCGTTCGGGTCGGGGACGCCGGGGGGAAGCATCTGGCGGCGCTTGGGGCCGCCGTGCTCGGACTCCCCGGGTTCCTTGGCGCCGGGCCATGCCTTGGCGACCCGGGCCGCGAGGACGAAGTCCTTGCGCAGCGGGTGGCCCTCGAAACCGTCCGGCAGGAGCAGGTGGTCCAGGCCCGGGTGGCCCGTGAAGTCGACGCCGAACATCTCGTGCGTCTCGCGTTCGTGCCACGCGGCACCCGCGTAGACGTCCACGGCGGAGGGCAGCGCGGGGGCCTCGTGCGGCACCGTGGTGCGCAGCAGCAGGCGCCGCACCGGGGCCAGGGCGGCGACGTGCGCCGTGACGCGGAACCCGGTGCCGGGTTCGTCGACCGCGCTCAGCCAGTCGAAGAAGGTGCAGCCGACCCGGTCGCGCGCGGCCTCCAGCGCGGTGATCCAGGAGGCGGGCGGTACGTCGACGGTCAGGACGCCGTACGACTCCTCCGCCGTGGCCTCCGGGCCGAACAGTTCCTCGGCGCCGGCGGGGAGCCAGCCGACCGCGGTCATCGGCCCTCCCCCTCACCGGACGGCGCCGGCGGCCGGACCAGCCCGCTCCGCAGCGCCGCCGCCGAGGGCCGCCCCGCGCCGGAGGCGGACCCGTACCGCTCCCCCAGCGACTCCCGTGCGATCTTCTCCTGGAGTTTCAGGATCCCCTGGAGCAGCGCCTCGGGCCGGGGCGGGCAGCCGGGGACGTAGACGTCGACCGGAATGATCTGGTCCACGCCCTTGGTGACGGAGTAGGAGTCCCAGTACGGGCCGCCGCAGTTGCTGCACGCGCCGAAGGAGATGACGTACTTGGGCTCGGGCATCTGCTCGTACAGGCGCTTCACCGCGGGCGCCATCTTGTCCGTGACCGTGCCGGAGACGACCATCAGGTCGGCCTGGCGCGGTCCCGGCGCGAAGGGGATGACGCCGAGGCGGATGAAGTCGTGGCGGGCCATCGACGCGGCGATGAACTCGATCGCGCAGCAGGCGAGGCCGAAGTTGAAGACCCACAACGAGTAGCGGCGGCCCCAGTTGAGGACCACCTTCATCGGCTCGGGCGCCAGCCGGGCGAGCGCGCCGAGCCGCTTCGGTTCCGGGAGCAGGACGGGCTCGGGGGCGGCAGGGTTCACGTCCATGTCAGGACGCCCTTCTTGTATGCGTACAGCAGTCCCACGGCGAGGAAGCCGAGGAAGATGAACATCTCCACGAGGGTGGTCGCGCCGTAGCCGTCGGCGGCGAAGACGGTCGCCCAGGGGAAGAGGAAGATCGAGTCGACGGCGAAGATCACGTAGAGGAAGGCGTAGACGTAGTAGCGGACCTGGGTGTGGGCCCAGCCCTCGCCGACGGGGTCGACCCCGCACTCGTACGTCAGGAGCTTCTCGGGTGTGGGGACCACCGGCCTCAGCAGGCGTCCCGCCCCGAAGGCGACGGCGACGAACAGCAGGCCGACGACGGCGAGCAGTCCGACGACCGAGTAGGACTGGAAGTAGTCCGCCGCGACGACGGTCGATTCCCGCACGTCCGCCCCTCACTCCCTTGATCGGCGCCTTGGCCCATGCCTGGCCCGTGCCTGTGCCGTGCCCGTGATCCGTGCCGGTGAACGTCACGGTCCGACGATCTGTACGCACGGGAGTCTAGGCCCTCATAAATGCACCGTAAGCAGCCTGTCACCGCTCGGCATGCGGGGGTGGGGTTTTCCTCAGTACGTCCTGGCGGTCCACCTCATGGCGCGAGCCCCCGGCTCCGGGCACGCTTGTGCCCATGACCGAACCATTCCCGAATCCGGGCACGCCCATGACGGCGGTCCCGGAACCGGCCGGGCGCGACGACCGCCCGCCACCGGCCCGTTTCGCGTACGACGCGCACACCTGGAAGGAGATCGCCCATCTCCTGGCGAACCTGCCGGTGTCGCTGGTCGGTTTCGTCTACACGGTGACCATGCTGTTCACCAGTGTCGGGCTGACCGTCACGGTGGTCGGGTTCCCGCTGCTCGCGCTCGGGCTGATGGGGTCCCGGCTGCTGGGCAGGATGGAGCGGGCGCGGGCCAGGAAGCTGCTCGGGGTGCGGGTGGAGGAGCCGAGCCGGCTGCCGAGGCGCGGGCCCGGCGGGTTCTGGCCGCATCTGTGGATGGCGGTCAAGGACCCGGTGGGCTGGCGGACCGTTCTGTACGAGCTGATACGGCTGCCGTGGGGCGTCCTCACTTTCACCGTCACGCTGGCCGGTCTGTTCGTGCTGTGGCCGGTGCTGCCGTTCGTCGTGCGGGGCCTGGCCAACGCCGACCGGGCGATAGTGCGCGGCCTGCTGTCGCCCTCCGACGAGTTGGAGCGGCGCATAGCCGAGCTGGAGTCGGACCGCGGGGTCGTGGTGGACACGGCGGCGGCGGACCTGCGGCGCATCGAGCGCGATCTGCACGACGGGGCGCAGGCCCGGCTGGTCAATCTGGCGATGGGGCTGGGTCTGGCCAAGGAGAAGCTGCTGGAGGACCCCGACGCCGCGGCGTCGATGGTCGAGGAGGCGCACGGTGAGGTGAAGCTGGCGCTGCAGGAGCTGCGGGATCTCGCCCGCGGCATCCACCCGGCGGTCCTGACCGACCGGGGGCTGGACGCGGCACTGTCCTCGGTCGCCTCCCGGTGCACGGTGCCGGTGAAGGTGACGGTCGATCTGGACGAGCGGCCGGCCGCGGCCATCGAGGGCATCGCCTACTTCACCGTCTCGGAGCTGCTGCAGAACGTCAGCAAGCACAGCCGGGCCCGGTCGGCCGCGGTGGAGGTGTGGCGGTCGGAGGGCCGGCTGCTCATACAGGTGTGGGACGACGGGCGCGGGGGCGCGAGCCTGGACGGCGGGACGGGCATGCGGGGTCTGGCCGACCGGCTGGGCGCGGTGGACGGCCTGTTCGTCGTGGAGTCGCCGGAGGGCGGCCCGACGACGGTGACGGCCGAGCTGCCGTGGCGGGACCGTTCCGGTGCCCTGGCCGAGGAGCCGGGCGGGGGCAAGCGGGCGTCCAAGGCGGCGTCCGTCCGCGGCCGGAGGTAGGGAAAACCCCCCGTTCAAGACTGCGACGGACTCCATGGTCCGCCGACCTGCGGCGGAGCAGTCTGGAGGTACGACAGCACAGCCGCCGGACGAGGAGAAGGACGGGACCGATGGCCACGGAGTACGGACAGGGCTACGGGCTCCCCGCGGAGCCCGGACATTCCGGATACGCCGGGGAGCGGCGGCACCGGCTGCCGGCCGCGCTGCGGGCGCCGGTCGAGGGGCGCACCTGGCGCGAGCTGGGGTACGTGCTGCTGAGCCTGCCGATCAGCATTGTGCTGTTCACCTACGCGGTGACGATGGTGTCGCTGGGGGCGGGCCTGCTGGTGACGTTCCTCGGCGTCCCGGTGCTGGCGGCGGCGCTCGTCGGCTGCCGCGGGTTCGGGGCGGTGGAGCGGGCTCGGGCCCGGGGGCTGCTGGGTCTGGAGGTGGCCGAGCCGGAGCCGCTGCGGATGAAGCGGCGGGGGTTCACCGCGTGGATCGGGGCCGTGCTCAAGAGCGGCACCTCCTGGCGGGCCCTGCTGTACGCGGTGCTGCAGCTGCCGTGGGCGGTGTTCTCCTTCTCCGTCAGCGTGGTCGTCTGGTCGGTGGGCTGGTCGCTGTTGACGTATCCGCTGTGGTTCTGGGTCCTGCCGGCGTACGGCGATCAGCCCGGCATGCAGCTGTACGGCGACGAGCACCACCGGATCTACCTGGACAACCCGTTCGAGATCGGGGTGACCGCGGGAGTGGGTCTGCTGTTCACCCTCGCCACGCCGTGGATCGTGCGGGCGCTGACGATGGTGGACCGGGTGATGGTGCACGGGCTGCTCGGACCGTCGCGGCTGGCCACGCGGGTGGTGGAGCTGGAGTCGGACCGCGGGGTCGTGGTGGACACGGCGGCGGCGGACCTGCGGCGCATCGAGCGCGATCTGCACGACGGGGCGCAGGCCCGGCTGGTGGCCCTGGCCATGGACCTGGGGCTGGCGAAGGAGAAGTTGCGGGAGGATCCGCAGGTCGCTGCGCGGATGGTGGACGAGGCGCACGGCGAGGTGAAGACGGCTCTGCAGGAGCTGCGGGATCTCGCCCGCGGCATCCACCCGGCGGTCCTGACCGACCGGGGGCTGGACGCGGCACTGTCCTCGGTCGCCTCCCGGTGCACGGTGCCGGTGCGGGTGGAGGTGGATCTGGCGGAGCGGCCCGCGCCGGCCATCGAGGGCATCGCCTACTTCACCGTCTCGGAGCTGCTGCAGAACATCAGCAAGCACGCGCGGGCGACCTGGGCGGCCGTGGAGGTGTGGCGGACGGAGAACCGGCTGATGCTCCAGGTCGTGGACAACGGCGTGGGCGGTGCCGATGCGTCCGAGGGTTCCGGACTGGCCGGGCTGTCGGAGCGGCTGGACGCGGTGGACGGGATCCTGGTGGTGGACTCCCCGGCCGGCGGCCCGACGCGGGTGACCGCCGAGCTGCCGTGGCGGGTGCAGCGGACACGATGAGGGCGGGCCCGCGTCACTGACGGAACCGGTGGGTGGGGGGGGGGGCGCGGGCCCCCCCCCCCCCCCCCCCCCCCCCCCCCCCCCCCCCCCCAGCCCCCCCCCCCCCCCCCCCCCCCCCGCCGCT